>JBGPZT010000014.1:0-32175 GCA_041493915.1 Candidatus Limnocylindria bacterium | reverse complement strand
CGCGGCGTACCCGGCGAGCACAACAGCGCGCGCCGGCGGCCGCGGCTGCACGCGCAGCCGCAGCGTGGTGATGATGCCGAGCGTGCCCTCCGAGCCGACGAATAGCTTCGTGAGGTCGATCCCGCTCGAGCTTTTGAGCGCCTTCGAATGCGCGCCGCCGGTCCAAATGATCGACCCGTCCGCAAGAACGACCTCCGCTCCCAAGACATAGGCCGAGGTGGTCCCCCAGCGCACCGCGTGCGGCCCGCTGGCGTTGTTCGCGGCCATCCCGCCGAGCGTGCAGGCACGTCCGCTCCCCGGATCGGGCGGGAAGAAGAGGCCCTGCGGTCGCAGCGCGTCCTGAAGGTCGGCGAACACGAGGCCCGGCTCGACGACCGCCTGCAGGTTGCGGCGATCGATCTCGAGGATCTCGCGCATCCGCGCGAAGGAGATGACGATGCCGCCCCGAGCCGCGACCGCGCCACCGGTCTGGCCGGTGCCCGCGCCGCGCGGCACGACCGGCGTTCCGGTCGCGTCGGCGAAGCGCACGACGCTGGCCACCTCCGCGGTCGAGCGCGCCACGACGACGACGTCGGGGAGGCGCTGCTGCCGCAACGACCAAAATGAGGCGTCGTAGGCGTAGGGAAGCAGTGTCGCGGGGTCGTCGATGACGCGGTCGGCGGGAATGATCTCGCGGAGACGATCCGCGAGCGTGGGCGTGGTCGTCGCCATCGCGAACGTATCCTAGGGTCTGTCACTTCACTCTCCACGCACGTCCGCTCCGAGGATCTCGCCACGTGCATCTCGTGCGGGCTGTGCCTCAACGATTGCCCCACGTACCGCGTCCTCGGCGAGGAGGCGGACTCTCCACGCGGACGCATCCAGCTCATCCGGGATCTCGTGTCCTCTCCCGCGGTGCCCAGCGCGACGCTGGTGGGGCATCTCGACGCGTGCCTGGTGTGCCGCGCGTGCGAGACCGCGTGTCCGTCAGGCGTTCCCTTCGGCCGGATCATGGAGGGCGCGCGAGAGGTGGTGGCCGAGCGCCGCGCCGAGAGCAGGGTCGCGCGCGTGGTCCGACGGATCGGCCTCGACACGATCGCGCGCCGGCGGCGTCTGGCCGTCGTGACGAAGCTGACCGACCTCGTCGTGCGCAGCGGGCTCGCGTCGCTGGCGCGGCGCGTTGGGCCCCGCCGCCTTGCGTGGCTCAGCGCGCTGGCCCCGCGGGCCGAGGGTGCGCCCTTCATCCTTACGGAGCGCGCGGACCCGGACGTGTGTCTGTTCGCCGGCTGCGTGATGCGGGAGGCCTTCGGCGAGACCGAGCGTGCGACCGTGCGCGTCCTCGAGCGCGACGGCCGCCGCGTCACCTCCCCGACCGAGCAGCTCTGCTGCGGCGCGCTGCATGCCCATGCGGGAGACGGAGAGCAGGCGCGTGCGCTCGCGCGCTTCAACATCGACGCCTTCGCCGGCAACCAGCTTCCCATCGTCGTGAACGCCGCCGGTTGCGGAGCCCACCTGAAGGCCTACGGGGACGTGCTCCACGAGGACCCCGCCTGGGCGCAGCGCGGCCAGGCCTTCGGGGCGCGCGTGCGCGATGCGACCGAGGTCGCGCGGCCACGGGCGGGCCGCGCGCCGCGCCCGCTGCGCGTCGTGTACCAGGACGCCTGCCATCTCGCGCACGGCCAGCGCATACGCGCGCAGCCGCGCGCGCTGCTGCGCGCGATCGAAGGCGTCACTCTCGCGGAGATCGCCGACGCCGAACGCTGCTGCGGCAGCGCCGGGATCTACAACCTGACGCAGCCCGACCTCTCGCAGGAGCTGCAGCGGCAGAAGGTCGCGGCGATCCTGGCGGCGCGGCCGAATGTTGTGGTCAGCGCGAATCCGGGCTGCATCCTGCAGATCGTCGCGGGCTTGCGAGCGGCCGGTTCGAGCGTGCCCGTGGTGCACTTGATGCGCTTCCTGGACGACCCAGCCGCGTTCGCCTAGTCCCGGCTGGCCGAAAATGGGCCGAACGGAGGGCCGGACAGTCGGTCCGCGCGCGGGCCATTTTCGTGCGAAAATAGACATACCAATGAGTGTTTCTCGATCGACCTACCGTCACCGCCTCAGTTCCGAAGATGTGCGCAAGGCCAGGATCCTGATCACCAAGGACGCGTGGAAGCTCTTCCCCAATCCGGGCGAACGCGTCGCCCTCCGCATCGGCGCGCGGCGGTTCGATGCCGAGATCAAGTCCGAGAACTGCGTCTGCGTTCCGCCGGAGCACGAGCACTACCACCTGATCTGCCCCGCGCTCAAGGGGCAGGCGGGCTTCAAGAGCGGCGCGCTCGTCGTCATCGCGAAAGACTCCGATGGTGGCTACCGCTTCGTGGAGGAGCGGGGCTAGCCCCTAGACTTCGCCAGTGGCCGCGCCGACGTACATCCTCATCCACGTCTTCGGGACCGTTCGTGACGAGCTGGATCGTGAGGATCGCGGCAAACGCACGTACTCGGCGTGGCTGCGCGAGTACGTCTCCGAACAACCTCAGCGTCTGACCGAGATCGCGCGCCTCGTCGATCTCTTGACGGAGAACGGATGGCGCGTCATCGGGTCGCCGTACGACTGCGACGTCATGCTCGAGCGCGAGATCTCGCGCCAGACCGCCGAGGAAGAGCTTCGGCGGGCGGAGGTATGGGATCGCCTCATGCGCATCGCGTCACCGGACGACGACGGACACGTCATCTGGCGCGAGCATCCCGAGGGGAAGCCGACCGCGCCGCGGCGCCGGCGGAGGGTGCGCCGCCCGCCGACGCGCGAGCAGGGAAGCTAAGCACGCCCCACCCCCTCGGCGACGAGCTTACGGAGCTCCACGTCCATCTCGGTGGCTCGGTCGATCCTGCGGCGATGTGGGGCATCGCGGCGAAGCAGGGGATCCGCCTTCCGACGAAGGACTACTGGGAGTTCGTCGACCTCATCACCGTGGGGAAGAAGGAGCGGAAGTCGTTCGAGGACTTCCTCGCGCTCTATCGCTGGACCGAGCTGATCCAGTCGAGCCCGCTGGCTGTGGAGGAGTCCGTGTACCAGGTCGTGGGCGGCGCGTACCGGAAGGCGAACATCACGACCCTCGAGCTCCGGTACAACCCGATGAAGCGCAACCGCGGCGGGGAGCAGGACCTGGACCACATCATCATGGCGTCGATCCGCGGTCTCGACCGCGCGCGTCTCGAGTACCCGGTGCGGGCGGCCCTCATCTTCTGCCTCGACCGCACGTTCAGCTACGCGCTGAACGAGATCCTCGTCGAGAAGGCCATTGCGTATCGGCACCGCGGCGTCGTCGGCATCGATATCGCGGGGCCCGCGCACGCGGACTTCCAGTACCGCGACTACGCCGCGCTCTACAAGAAGGCCCGCCGCGCCGGCCTTGGCCTCACCGTGCACGCGGGTGAGGACGAGGACTGGCACTCGGTGGACGAGGTGCTCGAGCATCTCGAGCCCGAACGGATCGGACACGGCATCCACGCCGCGGAGAACGCCGCGCTGTGCAAGCGCCTCGCCGAGCGCGGCGTGCTGCTCGAGATCTGCCCCGGCTCCAACCTGCACACTCAGGTGGTGAAGGACGCCGAAGAGCTCGGTCGCTACATCGCGGCGTTCAAGAAGCACAAGGTGCGATTCAGCTTCAACACCGACGGCCCCGAGATGCTCCAGACGACGCTGCGCGACGAGCTTCGTTTCGCGGTGAAGAGCGAGTGGGTCACCAAGGAGGAGCTCTCGCAATGCGGCGAATGGGCACAGCAGGCCTCGTTCGTGCACCGGCTCACGGTCGCATGACGCGCGGACAGGCCGCGACGGCGCGCTTCGTCCTCATCTGCGCCGCGTGGGCGGTCGGCCAGACACTCACGTGGGGCCTGGAACTCGGGACCATCGGCGTGGTCATCCCGGCCGTGCTCACCCTCGGAGTGGTGGTGCTCACAGCGGATCTCGGGCGCCGGCTTCCGACCGGCGGCGACATCAAGTACTGGCGGGGTCGGCGCGTGGACGACGACGAGCGCCGCGGGCGCTGGAACTAGCCGCGCCCGACTTCACGTTCCTGCCTCTCCGCGAAGAGGATCTGGGCCTCGTGCGCACCTGGCTGCTGCATCCGCACGTGCGGCGGTGGTACGACGACGTCCCCGCGGAGGTCTATCCCGACGACACCATCACGGACTACCGGCACGCGATCCGCGGCGAGGACCCGACGGACCTGTACGTCGTCGAACTCGACGGCCGTCCGATCGGCGCGATCCAGAGCTATCGCATCGGCGATCACCCCGAATACGCCGCCATGGTCGCGCTCGGTCGGCCCGCGCTCGGGATCGACCTCTTCATCGGAGAGCCCGAGCTCATAGGCATGGGCCATGGCCCTGCGCTGATCCGCGCGTTCCTGCGCGACGTCGCGTTCCCGCGTTACCGCGTGGAGCTTTGCGTGATCGGTCCCGCGTGCGGCAACGCCGCCGCGATCCGCGCCTATGAGAAGGCCGGCTTCCGTTTCCTTAAGACCTACCTCGAGCCCGACGCGCGCGAGCCCGAGCACTACCTGATGGAGCTCACGCGCGCGGAGTTGGATGCAGATGGGTTGTAGTGAAATCACGATGCATCGTCGCCTTGGTTCTGGGATGATGCGCGGGACGCGGAGGTGACCGGCATGGGTCTGCTCGAAGGAAAGCGCGCGCTCATCGTTGGCGTCGGGAACCAGCGGAGCATCGCGTGGGGCATCGCGACGTGCTTCCAGCGCGAGGGCGCAAATCTCGCGTTCACCTACCTCAACGACCGCTTCAAGGACAACGTGACCAAGCTCGTCGACACGCTGCCGGATCACGACAAGATGCCGGTCCTACTCTGCGACGCGGCGAAGCCCGATGACATCGCCGCGCTCATCAAGGAGGTCGATCGCCAGTGGAACGGCCTCGACATCCTCGTCCACTCGATCGCGTTCGCGCCGGTCGACGATCTTAAGGGCCGCTTCCACGAGATCTCACGCGACGGTGTCCTGATGGCCGTCGAGATCAGTGCTTATACGTTGGTGTCGCTCACCCGCGCGGCACTGCCGCTCTTCACCAAGGCCGGCGGCGGCAGCGTGATGACGCTCACGTACAACGCGGTCGAGCGGGTCGTGCCGAGCTACAACTCGATGGCCATCGCGAAGGCCGCGCTCGAGACGTGCGTACGCTATCTCGCGGTGGATCTCGGACCATCGAACGTGCGCGTGAACGCGATCTCCGCGGGACCGCTGAAGACGTTATCGGCGAGCGCGGTGAAGGGTATCTCGACGGCGCGGGACCTCATGGAGGCGAAGGCGCCTCTGCGACGCAACATCACCCAGGAAGAGGTCGGCAATGTCGCGGTCTTCCTCGCAAGCGAGATGTCGCGCAGCGTCACCGGCGACACGATCTACGCCGACAACGGCGTCAACATCGTCGGGGTGACCGACTAGCCCTCGGCGATACGCAGATCCGGGAGCAGGCCCGCGTCGCGCAGGCCGCGCAGCGTGGCGATCTCCGCACCGATCGTCGTCTCGGCGCCGTGCCCCGGATAGACACGCGTGTTCTGCGGCAGCGACGACGCGATTCGCGACAGGCTCTCGGCCATGGCCGCCGGATCACTGCCCGGCAGGTCCGTGCGCCCGATGTTGCCCTTGAAGAGCAGGTCACCCGAGAAGAGCGCGCCTTCGCGCCTGAGGTAGAAGCAGGTCGATCCCTCGGTGTGGCCCGGTGTGTGGAGCGCGCTCAACTCGACGTCGTCGAGAAAGCCGAGCTGGCCATCGTCGAAGAGGTCGTCGGCGGAGCACGGCGGCACGGCGAGCTGCGTCGGTGGCCGTTTCGGGCCGAGCCGGTACTCGTCGAGGCGATGGATCGCGATGCGGGCCCGCGTGGCCTCCTTGACCGCGGCGTTCCCGAAGATGTGGTCAGGGTGCCCATGCGTGTTGAGGATCTCGACGAGACGCAGTCCCTGCTCGCGGACGGCGTCGATGATCTGGCGCTCGCCCATCGACGGATCGATGACGATGGCCTCGTTCCGTGCGTCAACGATGACGTAGCAGCCGTTGTCGTAGGGCGGCACGCGCCAGGCGATGATCCGGGCCACGGCGACACAGTATCGTTCGCACGATGCCGGACCTGCGCGCGGAGAACACCGCTCCCTCCATCGGCGTTACACAGGGCCGGCCCGCCGTCCTCGGGAAGCGCTGGATGGTCAGCTCGAGCCATTACCTCGCGTCGCAGGCTGGCGCGCGGATGTTCGAGCGTGGCGGGAACGCCATCGACGCGGGAGTCGCAGCGGGCATCGCGCTGAATGTCCTGGAGCGGCACCTGACCGACTTTGGCGGTGTGGCGCCGATCATCCTGTTCCGCCCGGGCATGGATGCACCCGAAACGATCGACGGGCTCGGACGCTGGCCCGCAAAGTTCAGCCTCAGCGACTACCGGTACCGATACGGCGACGACATGCCCATCGGCATACCGCGCTCGGTGACGCCCGCAGCCGTGGACGCGTGGCTCACGGCGCTCGCGCGCCACGGCTCGCTCACGCTCGAAGAGGTCCTCGCGCCCAACATCGAGCTCGCCGAAGGCTTTCCGGTATATCCGCGCCTCTCGCGCGCGATCGCGATGCTCGAGGAGCGTCTGCGCCAGTGGCCCACCAGCGCAGCGGTGTTCCTGCCGGGCGGACGCCCACCACGCGTCGGGGAGATCCTCGTGCAGGAGGATCTCGCATCGCTGTTCCGACTCCTGATCCAGATCGAGCGATCTCACTCAGCGCTCGGCCGCGCGAGCGCGATCATGGCCGCGCGCGACGTGATCTACACCGGGCACGTCGCGGAACAGATCGAACGGTCCCAGAAGATGCATGGGGGAATGGTCTCTTCGTCCGATCTGTCGGACTACCACGTCACGGTCGGGCCGCCGGTGCACACGACGTATCGTGGCATCGACGTGTACGCCTGCGGTCCGTGGTCGCAGGGGCCGCTGGTGCCGATGACGCTCAACCTGCTCGAGGGCTACGACGTGGCCTCGATGGGGCCCGGATCGCTCGCCTTCCTGCACACGTACGCCGAGTCGTTCAAGCTCGCGGCCGCGGATCGCGAAGGCTTCTTCGGCGACCCGGATCAGGTGGATGTGCCGATGCGCGGGCTGCTCGATAAGGCGTACGCCCAGGAGCGGCGCGACCTGATCCACGACGATCGCGCGTGGCCCGAGCTCCCGCCGCCCGGCGACCCCTGGCGGTATGAAGGTCGCTCCGGTCCGCCCGGTTACGTCCCGCGCGCGGCGACGGGGGTCGGCGCGCCGGACACGTCGTACTGCTGTGCGATGGACGCCGATGGGAACGCGTTCTCCGCGACGCCGTCCGATCCCGGTCTCGGGTCGCCCCTCGTGGAGGGCCTCGGCATCATCGTCAGCACGCGTGGCGCGCAGCTGTGGACAACGCCGGGCCATCCGTCGGCGATCGCGCCGCGCAAACGACCGCGCCTCACGCCGAATCCGGCGTTGCTCATGCAGGGCGGCCGCGCGCTCATGCCGTTCGGATGTCCGGGAGAGGACGCGCAGTGCCAGGCGATGGTGCAGACCGTCTGCAACGTCGTCGACTTCGAGATGAATCTGCAAGCCGCGATCGAGGCGCCACGCGTCATCTCCCGGTCTTTCCCGTGGTCGTTCCACCCGCACGCCTACGAGCCCGGCGTCCTCACGGTCGAGGGTCGCATCGCGCGCGACGTGCGCGACCGTCTCGCGTCGCTCGGTCACATCATCCGCGACATGCCCGACTTCACGCCCGCGGCCGCGGGCATGTGTGCGATCCGCCGGCTCGAGCCGGGCACGCTCGAGGGCGGCGCCGACCCGCGGCGCGAGAGCTACGCCATCGGCTGGTAGTGAGCGCGCCGCGCGTCACCGGCATCGGCGGCGTGTTCTTCAAGGCCCGCGATCGCGCGAGCCTTGGCGAGTGGTATCGGCGGCATCTCGGCATCGATGTGCAGGAGGGCGGGTGGGCGCTCTTCAAATGGCGTGATCACGAAGATTCGGCGCGACCGGGCGAGACCGTCTGGTCGCTCTTCCCGGACCAGACCGAGTACTTCGGCGCGGACAGCCAGCGGGCGATGATCAACTATCGCGTCGCCGACCTCGACGCCGTCCTCGCCGCGCTGCGGCGCGAAGGCGTGACGGTGGATGAGCGCGTCGAGGAGACCGCGGAGGGCCGCTTCGGTTGGATCACCGATCCGGAGGGCAATCGGATCGAACTCTGGCAGCCGCCGCCGGGCCGATGACGACGAAGGCCGGACTCTCGTCCGGCCCTCGTCAAAACGCGATCCCTAAGTGGGGTGACTAATCGTCCTCGCCCGGGTCGTCGCTGTTGTCCTTCTTATCGTTGTTGCCTCTGTCGCCACCTTTGCTGCGGTGACCGCTGGCGAGGATCTGACCGCCGATGTCGATGTTGTCGATGACCGTGAGGCCGACACCCAGCGTGTCGTTGTTCGCGGTATCGGTGCCCTCGTCATAGACGATCGAGATCGAATCGATCACGCTGTCGACGGTGATCGGCGGGAACGCCTGACTGGCACTGGTCAAGTTGATGCGGACGCGGGTCCACTCCGCCGGGTCCTGTGGGGCCGGAGTCTGAGTGCCGTTCGAGCAACCGCCGGCGAAGCTGAACTGGCCGTCCTTGGTCGTTACGTTGAAACGCGGGGCCCCTGCGCCGCAGTGGCCACCGTTCCGGTAGTCGAAGCCGAGCTCGAAGTTGGCGGTGACCTTCGTCCCCTTGACACCCTTGATGCGGGCGCCTGCTGACGAGCAGTCAGCCGTCGGACCGTTCTTGGAAAGCAGTAGGCCGGAGTGCGGGTCTCGGGCCGTCGTCGCGTTTGGCCCACCGTTGTCGGGCAGGCCCAGGCCTCCTAGCCATGCCGCGGTGACGATGCGACTGCCGGCCGGTGAGGGACTGCAGTCCGCGGCGGTGCCCACGAAGGTGAATGGCGCCGCTTGAAGTCTGTTGTCGTCGGCCGCGGCGGATCCGGCGGGCATGAACGCGACCAGCGCGAGGACGGCGAGAAGTACGTAGAAACGCTTCATCGAATCTCTCTCCCTTGATTTGCGAGCAGCGAAAAACACGCTGTGGACGCTGGACTTCACCTCCCACCGCCCCGCACCGCTGTCGACTCGCTGTAAGGGGATGTCAAACGGCATTAACGGCTGACTGAACTCTTTCGTTCGTCGGGTGATCTCACGCCGTAGGCTTACGACCCATGAACGAGCAGGAGCGCGGGTGGCGGCACGAGTTCCCCATCACCAACGACCTCGTTTACCTGAACAACTGCTCGCTCACTCCGCTGCCGACATCGGGTCGCCAGCGGATCGAGCGCTTCACGCGGGAGTGGACGGAGCTCGGCGGGCGTGCGTGGTACGACCACTGGATCGGCGAGTACGAAGCCCTTCGTAACGACATCGCAACGGTGCTCGGTGCCGCGAAGGAAGAGGTCGCGATCGAGCCGAACGTCTCGGCCGGACTGGTCGGGATCGCGAGCACGCTCGACTACGCGAAACGGCCGAAGGTGGTGGTCGCGGATCTCGACTTCCCGACCGACGGTCACGCCTTCCACGCTGTCGCAGAACGCGGTGCGCGTGTGGAGTTCGTCCGCAGCCCGGATCGCGTGCGCGTCCCGCTCGAGCTCTTCGAGCGTGTCATCGACGAGCGCACCGCGGCCGTGTGCACCGGACACGTGTACTTCACGACCGGGTGGATCCAGGACGTCCGCGCCCTGGCCGAGATCTGCCATCGCAAGGGTGCGGTCCTCATCGTCGACGCGTATCAATCGATCGGCGCCTTCCCGTTCGACGTTCACTCGGCTGGGATCGACTACCTCGTCGGCGGAACGCTGAAGTGGCTCATGGGCGGCCCGGGCATCGCGTTCCTCTACGCGCGACGCGACATCGCCGAGCGAGCGCGGCCGAGCGCGGTCGGCTGGTGGGGAGTGATGGATCCGTTCGCGTTCGACGTCGAGCATCTCGCGTATGGCACCGGCGCCCGGCGGTTCGAGTACGGAACACCCGCCGTGGCCGCGATCTACGCCGCGCGCGCCGGTCTCGCGCTCCTCGCCGAGGTCGGCGTCGCGACCGTACGCGAGCGCCACATGCTGCTGTCGCAGCGTCTGGTCGACGGCGCGATCGCGCAGGGCTGGACCGTGCGCTGCCCGCGCGCGGCCGCGGAGCGGACGGCCATCGTCACTTTGGAGCATCCCGAGCCGCAGCGCGTCGTGGAAGCGCTCCGCGCCAAGGGTGTCATCTGCGACAGCCGGCCGGGTCTCGTCCGCCTGTCGCCGCACTACTTCAACACCGCGGACGAGATGGATCGAGCGCTGGAGCTGCTCGCGCCCCTCCGTGCGATGGCCGCGACCGCCTGAACGCGCCGCGCGACGGCCGGCGGCTCGCCGCGTGGATCTTCGTGATCACGGCGATCGCGGCGCTCAGCTACGGCGCCCGGTTCGCGGGCGGCGCCGACGCGGCCCAGCCAGACCTCTTCTTCCACTGGTCGACCGGGATCTTCACCTTCGCGTTCGACGGCGTCGTGCTGCTCCTGCTCCTATTGATCGCTCGCGGCCTGCCCCTACGCGAAACGTTCGCCCTGCGCCGCCCGTCCTCGTGGTCCACTGCGTGGCGCGTCGCGGGTGCCGCGCTCGCCGCGACCTACGCGGCCTCCTTCGCCCTGGAGATCGTCCTCGGGCACGCCTCGCGAGAGCAGGCCGTGCCGCAGTTCTGGGATCCCACCCGAGCCGACGCGTTCATCCTTAACGCCATCGCCATCGCCGTATTCGTACCGATCGTCGAGGAGGCGGCCTGCCGCGGTCTGGGTTTCCGCCTGCTGGAGGCGTACGGGCAGCGCGTCGCCATCGTCGCGAGCGCGATCGCGTTCGCGCTCGCTCACGGCGCGGTGATCGATCTTCCGTGGGTGCTCGTCACCGGTCTCGGCCTCGGCTACCTTCGGAGCCGCTCGGGGAGCCTCTATCCCTGCGTCGCGCTTCACGCGATCGTGAACGGCGTGGCCGTCCTGGCCTCCGCCGCGTCCGCGGCGGGTGGCTAGCCGCTCCTTGGGAGCGTGGCCCGGAGCGCGGCGACGACCTCGAAGAGGTCGCCGCCCGGATCGTTGAACACAGCGCGACCTGCCGCGATGCGCTCGCCCTCGAGGACGTGCGCGCGCAGTCGTGCATGCGGCAGGAGCGGGTCGGCAAGGTTGGCCGCGTCATGGTCGAGGCCGAATGTCTCGCGCATACGCCGTCGGATCTCGGTCCAGCGGACGATCGCGTCGCGATCGGCTTCCGGAAGCGCCGCGTACGTCGCCGCGTCGTTCAGCGCGGCGCGGTAGGGGAGGAGCCGGCGGCGCTCGGTGCCGCGCGGGTGCTCCGCGGCGAGGGCTAGCTCCTTCCCGTCGATGGTCATCGGCTGATGCTACGCAGGCTCGCGCGGAACGAATCGTGCTCGTGATGCCACAGCCGCGCTCAGCACGAGGAACGCGGCGGCGATCGGCGGAACGACCATGGTGACGAGCATGTTGCCAACGAATTCGGCGGGCACCGCGGGGCCGAGGCTTTGCAGCCCGTGCGGAAGCGTCTGCATCAACCACGGCACGAGCCAGATGCCGGCGACCATCGCGGCGTTACGAACGCTCTGCGGCAGCTGCGCGGCGACAGCGCCGGCCGCAACGGCCGCCGCGACCAGGCCCGCTGCGAGCGTCAGCCCGCTCGTAATGGCGCTCGTGGGCTGCGAGACGGTGGAGCCCCAGATGTGGCTCATGACGAACAGCGCGATCGCGTAGGTCCCGGCGACCCGGAGCAGCGAGTTGACGCCACTCGCGCGTCGTGATCGCGCGACTGAAGAACACGCCCAGGCCGATCCCGACGATCTGCGGCCAGAGCGATGTGAGGAAGCCCACGGGTGTGCACTGGTTCGGACCGACAAACGCATGGGCGCCGAAGCCCGATCGCTCGCAGAAGAGCATCAGGCTTGGGATCCCCTCAGGCGACGCCGAATGCGATGTAGCCGAGGTAAAGGATGAGGGCCGTCGCTCCACCCACGCGTAGTGCCACCGCGGCCGCTGCCGCGGTTACGGCGATCGGGACCAGCTGAAAGAGCGGGAACGGCACGGGGCTCCGGAGCGCCTGGAATGCGTCACTCGTGAGCCCGACGAGGGCTTGCGCGATCACGCCGACGAGAAAGCCGGCACCGATAGCCGAGATCGTCGCCCACACCACGGGCTCGCCCCGCAGCTCCAGACCTCGCCCGATGCGGCCGCGGGTCCAGGCGGCCGCCCGTACTGCTTCAGGGAACTCACGTGCGAGGCCTTCGCGCATTCGCACCTATTGTGACCACGTGAGCGAAGCGCAGATGGAGGACGCGAGGGCCGAGCATGACGTGCTCGCCATCGCGAAGACGATCGCGGCGAACGAGTTCCCCGTCGAGCGCGCATCGGTGATCGGCGTCGATCGAGAGAGCGGTCGTCTGCTGCGCCTGTCGCCATTTCCCTGGAAGGGCAACGACACGGATCCGCCCCTGCTCCGCTGGTCGTGGATCCACGCGCGCACGGCCAAAGACGAGCGCGATGTGCGACCCGAGACGGTGAACGTCGAAGGTGAGGTCACCGCGACCGCGTACGTCGACGCGAAGGATGCGTGGCGTCTGCGCTGGCCGTTCGTGCGCCCGCACCTTCACGCGTCGCTCGAGTCGCTGCAGGCGCTGGCGCGCGATCGCGCGGCGACCGTCGGTTTCATACGTCCCGAGCCCGACGGCGACGTGCTGCATCTGCCGCTGCGGCTGCGCTTCCGCTGTGCGAGCGACGGTTGCGTCGAAACGCACGAGCTACCCGTTCTCGATTGGGAGCTCCACGAGATGGCGCGGCTCAGCCGCGAGCGTTACGGGCCGCAGTGGGCGACGCGCTTCCGCGAAACGTGGGGCACGGCGCTCTTCGTGAAATACGACGTGCATCTCCTGCTCTCGTCCTACGCGCAGGCGCCGTCACGCTTCTACGTCGCCGGTCTCTTCTATCCGCCTAGAGAGAAAGAGGACGAGCACGCCCACCTTCATCACCAGGAGCACCGCGCGCACGCGAAGGCGGAGAGCTAGGAGCGCGTCGCGCTAGACCCTGCCCGCGAACTCCTTCGGCGTGTCCTTCCGTTCGATGCCGGTCTCGCCGGCCTTGCCTTTGTAGCCGTGCGGGAAGAGGCGCAGCAGCAGGTAGGTGCCGGTGACCGGATCCTCCGCGCGCTCGATCACGAGCGACGGGCCCCACGGTGAATCGAACTGTTCGGCGACTTCAGGTTTGCGCTTCGCGAGATCGAATCCCTGCTTGTCCCACTGAAGCACCGAGTAGCTGCGCACGACGCGCTCCTCGTCGCCGCCCTCGTCGGGCCGCCAGCGATGCGCGCTGGGATGCTCGCGCTGGCAGACCGCCGGCGAGCCCGAATGCATCGTGACCCATTTGTAGACATCGGCGTCCTTGCTCTGCGCGCCTGTTGGATACGCCGCGCGATGCCGCTCCTCACCGAGCGTGCACAGGTAGTAGAAGAGCATCGAGGCGCAGTATATGGACGTGATCCGTTCGAAGACGCTCGGCGTCATGGGTCTGCGCACGCGCGTGCTCGAGGCGGGCGATGCCGGCGGCGGCGATCCGGTCGTCATGATCCATGGCGTCGGCGCGTGGGCTGAGAACTTTCGCGAGGTGATGGGACCGATCGCGTCGACGGGGCGACGCGCGATCGCCTGCGACCTTCCCGGATTCGGCGAGAGCGAAGCGCCGGGCGACGTCGCGCATTTCGGTCCGCGTGATGCGTTCTATCCGCGGTTCGTCGGCGCGCTGCTGGACGAGCTCGGCGTCGGCTCCGCGCATCTGGTCGGCAGCTCGATGGGTGGTGCGGTCGTCTACACGGCGGCGGTCACTCAACCCGCGCGGGTCCGCTCGCTGACGCTCGTCGCGGGCGGCGGAGTCGGCTCTGAAGTGGCGTTCTTCCTGCGCCTCTGCACGCTACCCGGGGTATCGCTCCTCGCCCGTGTCTTTGGGAGGCCGGTCCAAGCACGGGGCGTGCTGCGCACCTGTTTCTATGACTCGCGCCGCATTCCCGAGACCTTGTACGAAGAGGCGGAGCGCTATGGGTATCCGTCGTTCGGCGAGTTCGTGAACGCGCTTCGCTCCGGCGTGAGCATCGGCGGTGTGAAAGCGTCGGTACGCGACTACTGGGTCGCACAGGCTCCGCGCTACGCGGGCCCGGTGCTGGTGATATGGGGCAGACAGGATGCCGTGCTGCCCATGTCGGCCGCCGCGGATGCGCGAGAGCTCATGCCGCAGGCGCAGATCCAGCTGATCGACGACTGCGGTCATCTTCCGATGATCGAGCGGCCAGACGAGTTCCTCGCCGCGCTTCTGCCGTTCCTCGACCGCGCCGAAGCAGCCGCCGCGGCGTGAGGGAAACTGGCAACATTGAAGGCGGCGTGAAGACGCGGTCGCGGCCCTCGGTCACCACGCCGCGTGCGAAGCTCACGCTGAGCGCCGAGCAGATCATCGCCGACTACCGGCTCGCCGTGCGCAGCCGCGCCGCGAGCGAGCTCGGCCGTCGAGAGGTGCTCGCGGGTCGCGCGCCGTTCGGCATCTTCGGCGACGGAAAAGAGGTCGCGCAGCTCGCGATGGCGCACGTCATGCGCCCGGGCGACTGGCGCAGCGGCTACTACCGTGATCAAACGGTGATGCTCGCGGTGGGCGTCACGACCCTCGATCAGTACTTCGCGCAGCTCTACGCCGACGCGGACGTGGGCCGAGAGCCGTTCTCCGGTGGTCGACAGATGTCGAACCATTACGCGACCCGCATCGTCGACGCGGCCGGGCAGTGGCGTGACCTGCTCAGCACGGTCCAGGTCGCCTCGGATATCTCACCCGTCGCCGCGCACGTGCCGCGCTCGGTCGGCCTGGCCTGGGCGTCGAAGCTGTTCCGCCAGTCACAGGTGCTGCGCGAAGCGGCCCGCGGCTTCTCGCGCAACGGCGACGAGATCTGCTTCACGACGATCGGGAACGCGGGCGCCGCCGAGGGTCTCTTCTGGGAGTCGGTGAATGCCGTCGGCGTCCTGCAGGTGCCGCTGCTGATCAGCGTGTGGGACGACGGGTACGGCATCTCCGTGCCGAACGAGCTCCAGGTCGTGAAGAGCTCGATCTCGGCGGCCCTCGCGGGCATGCGGCGTGAAGGCGGGAACGGCTTCGAGATCGAGGTCGTCAAGGGCTGGGACTACGTCGCGCTCTGCGACACATACGCGATCATCACCGAGCGCGTCCGTCGCGAGCACGTGCCAGCGATCGTGCACGTCGTCGAGATGACGCAGCCGCAGGGGCATTCGACCAGCGGCAGCCACGAGCGCTACAAGCCGAAGGACCGTCTCACCTTCGAGGTCGAGGCCGATCCGATCCGCCGCATGCGCGAGTGGATGATCCGGGAGGACATCGCGGATGCGGCGATGCTCGACGAATTCGAAAAGCACGACCGCTCCGAGGTCGAGCAGATCCGCGAGCGCGCATACGAAACGTTCCAGCAGCCGATCCTCCGCCGCCGCGACGAGGCGCTGACGCTCATCGGCGCGTCCGCGAGCGAGGCCGGCGTCTCCCTGGACGCGATGGCGAACGAGCTGCGCGAGGCGGGGGAGCCGCTGAGCAACCGCGCCGTCTACGTCGCCGTGTTCCGCGCTCTCACGGCGCTGCGCGGCCGCGAAGGCCCGGCCCGCGCCGAGCTCGCGCGGTTCGTACAGACGTACCGGGAGGAGAACGAGACCCGCTACAACTCGCATCTCCTGAGCGAGTCCGACCGATCACCGCTGCGCGTGCGACCGGTGGCGGCCGAATACCCCGCGAAGCCGGAGACCATCGACGGCCGCCTGGTGCTGCTGCGCTGCTTCGACGCGAACCTCACGCGCGACGCGCGCATTGTCATCCTCGGCGAGGACGTCGGACGGCTCGGTGACGTCAACCTCGTGTACGAGGGACTCCAGGAGAAGCATGGCGCGCTGCGCATCACCGACACCGGGATCCGCGAAGCGACAATCCTCGGACAGGGGATCGGCGTGGCGATGCGAGGGCTGCGGCCGATCGTCGACATCCAGTACGTCGATTACCTGCTGTATGCGCTCGAGCTCGCGTCGGACGACCTCGCGACGCTGCGGCATCGCACCGCCGGCGGTCAGATGGCGCCGGTCATCATCCGCACCAAGGGCCACCGGCTTCAGGGGATCTGGCACACCGGGTCGCCGATGCAGATGATCCTCGGCACGCTGCGCGGCATCCACGTGTGCGTGCCGCGTGACATGACCCAGGCCGCTGGTTTCTACAACACCCTCCTCCGCGGCGACGACCCTGGTCTCGTCATCGAGGTGCTCTCGGGCTACCGCCTGAAGGAGCGCGCTCCGACGAACGTCGGCGAGTTCACCCTGCCGCTCGGCGTTCCGGAGCTGCTGCGCGAGGGCGCCGACATCACCCTCGTCACCTACGGAGCGCTGTGCCGTATCGCGCTCGAGGCGGCGCGGGACCTTGCGGCGGCCGACATCGACGTCGAGATCGTCGACGTTCGCACGCTGCTTCCCTTCGACATCCGTCACATGATCGTGGAGTCGGTGAAGAGGACCGGTGCGCTCCTCGTGGTGGACGAGGATCTGCCCGGCGGCGCATCGGCCTACATCCTCCAACAGGTCGTCGAGACGCAGGGCGGCATCGACCACCTCGACGTCGGACCGCGCACACTGACCGCCCGCGCGAACCGCACGCCTGTCGGCGTCGATGGCGACTACTTCTCCAAGCCGAGCCGCGAGGACATCTTCGCGGCCGCGTACGCCATCCAGCGCGAGCGGCACCCGGATCGCTTCCCATCCTTGGACATAGAGTTGGAGCGATGACCGAGAAGAGCAACGTCCAAGCGGTGCACGACACGCTGCTATCGGAGTTCCGGCGCGACGAGCGCTACATCCTGATGGGCGAGGACGTCGGCGTCCGCGGCGGCGTGTTCCGCGTGTCCGACGGCTTCATCGAAGAATTCGGCAAGCACCGCATCATCGACACGCCGGTCGCGGAGTCGTCGATCGTCGGCATCGCGATCGGCGCGGCGATCGGCGGCCTGCTGCCGGTGGCGGAGATGCAGTTCGCCGACTTCAGCGCGCCCGCGTTCGAGCAGATCGTCGACGAGGCCGCGCGGATCCGGTACCGCTCGAATGGCGCCTACGGCGTGCCGATCGTGATCCGGATGCCGTGGGGCGGCGGCATACGCGGCGCGCTCTACCACTCGCAGTCGGTCGAGGCGTTCTACGCGCACGTGCCGGGTCTCAAGGTCGTCGTGCCGAGCACGCCGCGCGACATCACCGGCATGCTGCGCGCGGCGCTGCGCGACCCGGACCCCGTCATTTTCCTCGAGCACAAGGCCACGTACCGCGCGATCCGCGGCGACGCGCCCGACGATCCTGATTTCACGATCCCGCTGGGTCCGGCCGACGTGAAGCGCGAGGGCACGGACGTCACCGTGTTCGCCTACGGGCTCATGCTCCACCACAGCCTGACGGCGGCCGAGGCCCTCGCGAAAGAGGGGATCTCGGTGGACGTCGTCGACGTGCGCAGCCTGCGGCCGCTCGATGCCGCGACGATCCTACGGGAAGCGCGGAAGACCGGAAAGTGTTTGATCGTGTATGAGGACAACCGGTTGTTCGGCGCGGGGGCGGAGATTGCCGCGCTCATCGCCGAAGAGGCCTTCGACGCGCTCGATGCGCCCGTGATGCGCCTCGGCGGACCGGAGGTCCCCGCGATGCCGTACAACAAACCGCAAGAGGACTGGTTCATGCCAGATCCTGAGAAGATCGCGGCGAAGATGCGCGAGCTGGCGGCGTATTAGTGATCGCCGCCCACACGCGTACCTCGGAGGTGCACCTTGTCTGTTTTTGAGTTGAAGATGCCCAAGCTCGGTGAGTCGGTCACCGAAGGCACCATCGGCAAGTGGCTGAAGCAGCCCGGTGAGAAGGTGAACAAGTACGACCTGCTGGTCGAGGTGCAGACGGACAAGGTCAACACGGAGATCCCGTCGCCCGTCGCCGGAACGCTCAAGGAAGTGAAGGTGGAAGAGGGGCAGACCGTGCCGATCGGGACGCTCCTCGCGACGTTCGACATGGCGGACGGTGAGGCGGTGGCCGCCTCACCCGCTGCTGCCGCCCAGCCACAGCCTCAGGCGCCGCCGGCATCGCCTCCTCAGGGGGCGCCTCGGGCATCGGCTCCGACGGCAAACTCGCCGGCTCCCGCTGCCGCTGCCCCACGTGCGCAATCGTCGCCGGCTCAACTGCCGTCGTCGCCGACGCCCTCGTCGCCTTCCTCGTCCTCGACGCGCCCCTCGACGCCATCCTCAACTCCGCAACCATCCGCGTCCGCGACCGCGACCGCGGAGCGTCCGGATCTCTCCGAGGTGAGGGCGACTCCGGCGGTACGGAAGCTTGCGGCGGAGAACGGAATTGACCTCTCGCAGATCGAGGGCACCGGACTCGGCGGACGCGTCTCGAAGAAGGACGTCGAGGATCACATCGCGAGCGCGCAGGCCTCGCTGGCGCAGCCACAAGCGGCGCGACCCGCCGCAGCGTCCCAAGTGGTCTCGGGCGGGCCGGCGGCCCCGATAGCGGCGCGACCGGCGCCGCCGATGGCGCTCGCGGGCGACGAGCTGGTGCCGCTCTCGCAGATGCGCCGCGCGATCGCGACGAACATGGTGCAGGCGTGGAGCGCGCCGCACGCGCATGCGGTCATGGAGATCGACATGACCGCGCTCATGAAGTACCGCGAGAAGGTGCGCGGCGACTTCCAGGCACGCGAGGGCTTTGACCTGTCGCCGGCCGCGTTCATCTGCAAGGCGGCGGTCGAGGCCCTGCGGACCGTGCCGCTCGTCAACTCGAGCTTCACCGATCAGGGAGTCATCGCGCACCGGGAGATCAACCTCGGCTATGCGGTCGCGCTCGGCGAAGATGGTCTTGTCGTGCCCGTGATCCGCGACGCCGACGGGAAGAGCCTGGCTGGATTGATGCGGGCGATCCGCGACGTCGTCGATCGCGCTAAGGCGCGCCGACTCACTTTTGATGACTTCTACGGCGGGACGTTCACGGTGAATAACACCGGTCCGCTCGGCACGATCATCTCCAGCCCGATCGTGCCGCCGGGCCAGGCGGCCATCGTGTCGTCGGAGGCGATCGTCAAGCGGTTGATCGTGACTGACGACGACGCCATCGCGATCCGGCAACGCATGAATCTCGTCATCGGCTTCGACCACCGCGTCATCGACGGCGCCACGGCCGCGAAGTTCTTGCAGACCATGCGGACTTGGTTGCAGGAGGTCGGTCCCACGGTGCCGGTGTACTAGTGGCCGAGCTCGCGCCGATCATCTTCGAGATCCCCGGCGAAGTGGAGCGGCCGCGTTCGCGCGGTCGCGGCGCGTCGAACACGGTCGTGCCGATCGATCGCGCGCGGCCCGAGTGGCTGAGGGTCCGCCTGCCGACCGGGCCGAGCTACGAGAACCTGCGACGCCTGATGCGCACCAAGGAGCTGCACACGGTCTGCGAGGAAGCGCACTGCCCGAACATGGCCGAATGCTGGGGCGCGGGCACCGCGACCTTCATGATCCTCGGCGACACCTGCACGCGCTCCTGCGGCTTCTGTGCGGTGAAGACCGGGCGACCCGGCGTGGTCGACGCTGAGGAACCGCGGCGCGTCGGTGAGGCCGTTGCGCAGATGGGCCTCGGGCACGCGGTGGTGACGAGCGTGAACCGGGACGAGCTGCCCGACGGCGGGGCCGAGATCTTTGCCGAGACCATCCGGGAGATCCGCCGTCAGTCACCGAGCACGACCGTCGAGGTGTTGATCCCCGACTTCGTCGGACGTCCGGAATCGCTCGATGCGGTGCTCGACGCTCGCCCGGAGATCCTGAACCACAACGTCGAAACGGTCCCGCGCCTTTACCCGCGCGTTCGTCCGCAGGCCCGCTACGAGCGATCGCTCGAGGTGCTCCGCCGCACCAAGCAGCGCGCGGCGGATCTGGTCTGCAAGAGCGGCATCATGGTCGGCCTCGGCGAGACGCGTGACGAGGTGATCGCGACCATGCGCGACATCGCGTCGCAGGGGACGGACGTCCTCACTGTGGGCCAGTACCTGCGGCCATCGCCTGTGCACCTGCCGATCGAGCGCTACTGGACACCATCGGAGTTCGACGACCTTCATGACGTCGGGATGACGATGGGGTTCCGGCACGTCGAAGCTGGCCCGCTCGTGCGGTCCTCGTACCACGCCGAGCGTCATGTCCGGCGTTAGCCCACTCCGTTCGAGCTGGCTCGGGCGCGTCGATTACCTCGACGCGTGGCGTCTGCAGGCCGCGGTCGCGACCCGCGTCCGCGCGGGCGACGGCGAGCGCCTGCTGCTCCTCGAGCACGATCCCGTCTACACGATCGGGCGACGCGGAACGACGGACCATCTGCTCGCGGGACCAGGCGAGCTTCGTCGCGCCGGCGCCTCGGTGTACCGCGTCGATCGCGGCGGCGACATCACTTTTCACGGACCAGGCCAGCTCGTGGGTTATCCGGTGGTGCGCCTCGGTGAAGCGCCCGACCTGGTGCGCTACGTGCGCGCGATCGAAGGCGCGCTCGTCGACGCACTCGCTTCATACGGCGTCCTCGCGAGGACCGAGCGCGGCAAGACCGGCGTCTGGGTCGACCTGCCGGACTCCGGCGCGCCCGCGAAGATCGCCGCCATCGGAGTTCGTGTCTCGCGTGGCGTGACCATGCACGGCTTCGCGCTGAACGTGCGCACCGACCTCGCGGCGTTCGAGCGGATGATCCCGTGCGGGTTCGCGCACGAGGTCGCGTCTCTCGAACGGCTCGGGGTGACAGCGGACGTGCGCGGTGTCGCTGACATCGCCGCCGCGGCTCTCGCGGAACGCCTCGGCCGGCGGCTGACCTGGTCCGAGGTCGAACCCGCGCGGGACGACGAGATCGCCGCGGACGCGCCGGTGCGGTCGGCGATCGACCTGACCCTTGAGGCGGTGGCCGTCTAGCCCAGCGCTAGGTCGCCTTGCCCTTGCGGGCGATCCCGCGGATGAACGTTTCTATCGGGATCGCGGTCAGCGTCTCGATCTGGACCGTGCCACGGGCGCCCAGCGCGACGGACAGGCGCGCGATCGTCTCGTTGTCCTTCGCTTCGACGATGTTCACGAAGTCGTAGCGGCCGAGCGTCGCGTATTGGGCGACCACGCGGGCGCCCAGCGCCTCGACATCCTTGTTGACTTCCTTGATGCGGCGCGGGTTGGACTGGAGCGTCTTGACCCCGGCTGCGGTGACCTTCGTGAGAAGCACGTATGTCGCCATCGCGTCCCTCCTGGGCGATACTCGGCGAGAGCATATGCCGACGTACACACGTAGCCAGGCCGAAGCGCTACTGCCCAAGGTGCGCCCCCTCCTCGAGGATCTGCAGCGCCGCGTCGCTGCGTACCGGCGGCGTCCTTCGGACCCGGTCGCGCAGGAGATGAACGCGCTTCTCAAGGACATCGCCGAGCTCGGCGTTGAGGTAAAGGACCCCGACCGGGGGCTGATCGACTTCCGGACGAAGTTCCGGGGCCGCGAGGTCTATCTCTGCTGGCAGCTGGGTGAGGGGAGCCACATCAGCTTCTGGCATGACCTCGAGGCGGGGTTCGCTGGACGGAAGCTGATCGAGGACTGAGCCTCGTCGCACGAAAATGGCCGCTCTTGTGGCAGGGCTGCTGGGGATGCTCAGAAGCGTCGGCCTCTACCTGACAACGGAAACGTAGACCGACCGGCTGTCCGCCGGACACGCCGAGGGCCATGCTCAGGCGTGAAAGGAGGCGATAACGATGCAGCTGGACATGGGAATCGGTGCGTTCGTAGTCGTCATCGTGGCGGCTCTCGTCCTTGGCTTCCTGGCGCAGATGTTCCTCAAGCCGAAGACACCGTACGAGTGGCTCATCACGGGCGTCGGGGCAGGCGTCGGCGGATGGCTCGCGAGCGAGATCACGTGGACGCAGTGGTTCACGGGTCTCACGAACCTCGGGCCACAGTGGGACGGCATGCTCATCATCCCCGCCGTGATCGGTGGCCTCGTGCTCGGCGCGCTTTTCGAGGGCGTCGCGCGGTTGGTCGAAGGACCAGCGACAACGACCGCCTAGCCTCTCGCGCTTCCGACCGCCGACGCGTCACAGCGCCGGCGGTCCGGTCATCCGGGATGCTCGAGCAGGCGCTACTTGTTGAAGTAGTCCTTGTTGATCTCGATGTAGTTCTTCCATTTGTCGGGCACGGCGTCCTCAGGGAAGATCGCGCTCACGGGACACACCGACTCGCACGCGCCGCAGTCGATGCACTCATCCGGGTGGATGTAGTACATGTTGTCGGCGTCGGTCGTGTAAATGCAGTCAACAGGACAAACGTCGACACAGCTCGCATCCTTCACATCCACGCATGGCTGAGTGATCACATACGCCATTTCGAGTCAGTTCCTCCACAGCAGCGGTCGCGTCGGCGAAGCGAAATGTATCATCGCAAGCCGATGAGCGAAATCGCCGAGTTCCCCCTGCCCGCCGACGTGACCGACGAAGAGCGCTCCACCGCGAGGCGCGAGATCGCGAGGTACGCCACGATCGTCAGCGAGACCCAGAGCGTCATCCGTTTCAACGGCGAGCTCATCGGGCAGACCGGCCCGGTCTGGCACTTCCAATACACCCGCATGTACAAGCTGCCCAGCGGCTATCTCGCCGCGGCGCACGACCTTCATGAAGGCATCAAGGTCGCGTACGCGGACGAACCGGCGGCGCTCCCTCTGGCGTTCGAGAACCCGCTCGTGCGCGAGTTCCTCGAAGATGAATTGCGCTTCCGGAAGATCGTCGGCGCCGAGCACGCCCGGACCTAGTAGCCGCGACCGCAAGTCCGCGCGGCCGCCCAAGCGCGTCCCGGGCGGCCAGATCGACGAGCCCGCGCGCGCAAGATGTGACGAGCCGGCGCCGCCGGAGCTGATCCGGGGCATCGAGCAGTTCAACGCCGGCGAGTTCTTCGAGCAGCACGAGACGCTGGAGCTGCTCTGGCGCGACACGCGTGCGCCGGTGCGCGGGCTCTACCACGGGATCCTCCAGATCGGTGTCGGCTTCCATCACTGGCGCAACGGGAACTTTCACGGCGCGTCCACTTTGCTGGAGGAGGGGACCCTGCGCCTGCGCCCTTTCGCGCCACGGTGCCACGGCGTCGAGGTGGACACGCTCATCGCCGACGCGACCGCCGCGCGCGAGCGGCTGGTCGCGCTGGGCTTCGAGGGCATGCGCGGCATCGACATCGCCACCGTCGCGCCGCGGATACGCTTCACGCCGTAGTGCCGCGCACCGAACGACGCCACGCATGAGCGACCGCGACGAAGCCCGCACGTGGGCGAAACGCCTCGGTCGCGTCGGTGCGTGGACGTTCGATATCGAGCGACTCTCCGCCGCCGCCGCGCGGGAGTACGTGCGCGAGCTCGAAGGCCTCGGCATCCGCGCGCTGTGGATCCCGGAGTCCCTCGGGAGCAAGGAGATCTTCGCGCATGCGGGTCTGCTGCTCGCCGCGAGCGAGCGACTGGTGATCGCCAGTGGCATCGCGAATATCTGGGCGCGCGACGCGACCGCGATGGCGAACGGGCATCGCGCGCTCTCGGAGGCGTACCCGGGCCGCTTTCTCCTCGGCGTCGGCGTGAGCCACGCGCCGGTCGTGAAGCTCCGAGGCGCCTCTTATGACAAGCCGGTCGAGCACATGACGCGCTATCTCGACGCGATGGACAAAGCGCCGTACACCGGTGCGGCTCCGTCCGAGCCACCCGGTCGCGTGCTCGCGGCGCTCGGCCCACGGATGCTCCGCCTCGCGGCCGTGCGCGCGATCGGCGCGCATCCGTATTTCGTCCCGGTCGAGCACACGGCGATCGCTCGCAAGGAGCTTGGTCCCGATGCGCTCCTCGCGGTCGAGCAGGCCGCGGTGCTCTCGAAAGATCCGACGGTTGCCCGCGCGACGGCGCGAAAGCACATGAAGCGTTACCTGTCGCTCGAGAACTACGCGAACAACCTGAAGCGCCTCGGCTGGAGCGACGCCGACCTCGCGAGCGATGGAAGCGACGCGCTGGTGGATGCGATCGTCGTCTGGGGCGATGCCGCCGATATCCGCGCGCGCGTCGAGACGCACCTCAGCAGCGGCGCCGACCACGTCTGCGTGCAAGCGCTGCGTGCCGATCTGGCGGCGCACCCGCTGGCGGAATGGCGCGCGCTCGCGCCAGCGCTGCTCTAGCGGTCCCCGTCGAGATCCGACGGCGTCGGGAGCTCCGTCGGACGGAAGTCCGGCTGGTCCCAGCCGAGCTCGGAATACGGCGGAAGGTTTACCGCCTCGACACCGCGCAGCTCGGGGATATCGGCGCGTAGCGCTCGCTCGACGCCGCTCTTCAGCTGGAGCGACGCGACGAGACGGCTCGGCCCCGGCCGTGTGAGCTCCACGCGAAGCTTCGCGATGCCGTCCTCGACCTCGATCAGATCGACTTTTCCGCCGCTCCGTTGGAGAAAGGGACGCATCTCGGCGATCTTCGCGGCGACTCGCTCCTTCAGGTCGGGCATCCGCGCGAGCATACGGGGTCCATCGATGGCAGCATTAGCGTTCGATGTGTCATCCACCTGGCTCTCGTCCGCCCGACGTGCCTGCGGACCTCCTTCCGATCTCCGGCGGCGCCGACGGCGAGGATGTCATCATCACGAGCGAGGACGGCACGCGCTTCAGGGCGCATCTCGCGAAGGCGCGCGAGGGCGATGGCGGCGTTGTGATCGCGCCCGACGTGCGCGGCCTGCACCCGTTCTACGAGGAGCTGGCCGAACGCTTCGCATCCGCCGGCGTGCATGCGATCGCCATCGACTATTTCGGTCGCACCGCGGGCACCTCACGCCGCGGCGATGACTTCGAGTTCCGCGAGCACGTGGCCAAGACGAAGACCGCGACGATCCAGGCGGACATCGCGAGTGCGATCGGACACCTTCGCGGCGCCACGGACGCGCGCCGCATCTACGTCCTCGGCTTCTGCATGGGCGGTCGGCAGGCTTTCTTCGCATCGGCCGACCAGACCGAGCTCGCGGGAGTGGTCGGTTTCTACGGCCGTCTCTCCACTCGCGAGGGCGAGGAGGGCACCGCGCCCAAGGACCGCGCGCCGCGGATGCGCGTGCCGGTCCTGGGCCTCTTCGGCGGCGCCGACCCGGGCATCCCGGCAAGCGACGTCGCCGAGTTCGACGGTGCGCTGAAGGAGGCCCGCGTCGCGCACCACCTCGTTACGTATCCGGACGCGCCGCACTCGTTCTTCGACCGGACGTTCGCGGAACACCAGGCGGCCTGCGAGGACGCCTGGCGGCGCACCCTCGGCTTCATCAAGACCGGCGATCCGGCCTCGCGAGCGTGACGTGCGATATGGAACGGAACCGGTCCGACTCGGTAGGGTAGAAACGTGCGCGGTCTCTGGTATCTGACGCTCGGCTGCGTCGCATTCGTGGCGATCACGTTCTTCGAGCAGCTGCCGATCGTCGGCTGGCTCGGCGGCATACTGTCGGTCGCGGCCTGGATCGTCATCGCGCGCGCGCTCGTCGGTGAGAGCGGCTTCGACTTCGAGACGCCGTTCGGGATCGGCTGGGCGGCGGTCATCGGTGGCGTCACCGGGTTCGTCGGCGCGTTCACCGCGTGGCTCGCGCAGACCGGCAATCTCATCGGGTTCACCACGCCGCCCGGCGACCGTTTCGGCGCGGCGTTCGGCTTCGTCGGAGCGAGCATCGGGATCGTCCTCTGGCCGCTCTTCGGCGCGGCGGTGTGCGTGATCACCGCGCTCGCGTCGGTACGCTGGCGGAGAGCGACCTAGCCCATCAGGAGACCCGCCGGCGCTTGTGCGTCACGTAATCGACGAGCACGTATTCCCCGAGACGCTCGGGCTCCACGTAGAAAGCGCGCCCGGTGTTGATCTTCGACATCTGATTCACGAAGTCCACGAGGTAGTGGCCGCGCGCAAGCATGAATGTGTTGATCGTGATCCCCTCACGCGTGCAGCGGAGGACCTCGCGCAGGGTCATCTCGCGCGTGCGTGCGGTCGGCGGGTACGCGAACTTCGGCTCCGGGTCGCCCGGCTCGAAATGCGCGGTCGGCTCGCCGTCGGTGATGAGGATGATCTGCTTGTTCTTCCCGCGTGAGCGCGCGAGCAGTGTCCGCGCGGTCTCGAACGCGTGCTGCATGTTCGTGCCGTAGATGTATTCGTTCCACGTCAGTCGTGGCAGATCCTGCGGTTTGAGCTGGCTCGCGAGCGCGGAGAAGCCGACGATGTAGAGGTCGTCCTTCGGGAACGTCGAGCGGATCAGCGAGTCGAGCGCGAGCGTGACCTTCTTCGCCGCCAGGAAGCACCCACGGAAGAGCATCGAGCGCGAGACGTCGACGAGGATCGCCGTGGCGGACTGCGTCATGAGCTCGGTGCGGTAGACCGAGAAGTCCTCCGCCTTGAGCTTCACCGGCACGTGCGCCCCCTCCCGGTACACGGCGTTCTTCACCGTGTCCGGTAGGTCGAGAAGGAAGGGATCGCCGAACTCGTACGTCTTGAGCTCGTCGGTCGGGTCGCCGCCACGGCCGCGTGTCTGCGCGCGATGGCTTCCGAAAGCATCGCGCTTGAGCGTCGCGAAGATGTCCTCGAGCGAGCGCTGGCCGATCTTGCGGATGCCGCGCGGCGTCAGCTCGTAGCGCTCACCGTCCTTGCGGATGAGGCCCGCCTCTTCGAGGAGCTCGGTCATCTTCCGCAGCTGCTCGAGCGACTGCCGAGCGCCCGGACCGGCGAGCCGCTCGACGTCGTTGGCATTCAGCGACTCGAGATCCTCGGCGGCGCGCGCCGAGCGCACGGTGTCCTCCATGTCCGAGAGCTGATTCATCTCGTCCATCAGGCCGAGCGCCTCCGCCAGCGTCATCGGCTCGTCGCCGGAGAAAGCGTGGTCGTAGCTGTCCGCCGGCATGAGCTGCGAGAGTGTCTCGGCGAGGTCGTTCATCGCCGACTGCAGGCCGGGATCATCGAAGGCCGCGCCGAGCATTCCCTCGAGCTGGTCCCGCATCTCGGGCGACATGCTCTGCCAGAGGGAACGCATCGCCGCCATGCCCTGTGCGAGCTGGCGCAGGAGGTCGTCCCAATCTTTCGCCCCGCCGGCGAGCTCCGGGTACTGCCGCTGGAACGCCTCGAAGTCCGGCTCCCCGCCGTCCATGCGCTCCTTCAGCGCGCGATTCAGGTCGCGGATCATCTGGCGGGTGCGCTCGAGCTGCTCGGGCGTGAGATTGCGCAGCGACTCGCGCATGTTCTTGAAGTACGAGCCGAGCACCTGCTCCTGCAGGTCCTTGAGCAGCTCCTGGTATTTCTCGGCGGCCTTCGGCTCGACGAACTCGTAGTCCTTGAGTGCCCGCACCGCGCGGCCGAAGTCGTCCGGCAGGGCGTCCAGCTGCGCGAGACGCTCCTGAGCGATCTTCTGCATACCCTGCCGCAGCTGCTCGTTCGGCGCCTGCGCGTCGCGACGCCGCTCGAGGCCTTCGCGCTCCAGGCGCTTCACCTCCTCGAGCTTCTCCTTGAGCTCGTCGAACACCTTGGACAGATCGTGTCGCTCGGCGCGCTGTTGCTTCGCCGAACGCAGCCGCTCGAGGAGGTCCTTCATGCCTTCCATGCGACCGGGCATGCCCCAGCGCGAAAGGCGGGCGAGCGCGTCTTCGAGGTCGCCACCGGCGAGGAGCTCATCGGACATGGCGCCGAGGAGCTCGTCCGCCTCGAGCGCGTCGAGGCGCTGCGTTCCGTCCCAGCGCGAGTACCGGATCTCGCGCCCGAAGTCATCCAGCCGTGGCAGCTCGCTCACGCGCGGAAAGTCGACCGCGCGTCGCCGCGCTCCTTGTTCAGCTTGCGATTGAGGTGCAGCCCCTCGAGGACGAACTCGACCGCTGCCGCGACCGCCGCGGGATTGCCGGACGCGCCCAGCTTTGCCACAGCGCCCTTCATGCCGGGGATCTGCAGCGCCTGCTTCACGTACTCGCCGCTCGCCTGTGTCGCCGAGACGTGCATCGTCGCGCCGCGACCGAAGGCCGCGAGCAGGGAATCGAACTCCGCCAGCGAGAACGTGCGGTTGAAGACATTGAGCACTGAGCGCGCGACGAGACGCTCGATGACCTTCTCCTCCGACACGTCGCCCACGGATTCAAGCTCGATCTTGCCTGCGGTCGACGCGACGACCGCGGGCAGGTCGCTGATGCGCGGAACGACCGTTGTCTCGCCGGTGCGCAGTGACCGCTTCAGCGCGCTCGACACGAGGTTCTCGTAGTTCGATACGGTGACGCGGACCGATACGCCCGACCGCTGCGAGATCTCGGGAGAGCGGCGCGCGAGCTGACTGAGCTCGGCGAGCACCTCCTTCATGTATCCGGGCACGATCGTCGTGATGCCCTCATCGACGAACGTGTTGCGCTCCTGCTCCATGATGCCGACCTCGATCGCAAGATCCTTCGGATAGTGGGTGCGGATCTGCGAGCCGAAGCGGTCCTTCAGCGGCGTGATGATGCGACCGCGGTTCGTGTAGTCCTCGGGGTTCGCCGACGCGACGACGAAGAGGTCGAGCGGCAGCCGGACCTTGTAGCCGCGGATCTGCACGTCGCGCTCCTCCATCACGTTGAGGAGCCCGACCTGCACGCGCTCGGCGAGGTCGGGGAGCTCGTTCAGCGCGAAGATGCCGCGGTGCGTCCGGGGCACGAGGCCGTAGTGGATCGTGAGCTCATCCGAGAGATAGCGGCCCTCAGCGACCTTGATCGGGTCGACCTCGCCGATGAGGTCGGCGATCGAGATGTCCGGCGTCGCGAGCTTCTCGCTGTAGCGCTGGTCACGCAACAGCCATGCGAGCTCGACGGAATCGCCGTCGTTGGCGACGCGGTATTTGCACGCGGCGCAGATCGGCTTGAAAGGATCGTCGTTGATCTCACAACCCGCGATGGCCGGCGCGACGGCGTCGAGGAGCTCGACGAGCTGGCGCGCCATGCGGGTCTTCGCCTGTCCGCGCTCACCGAGGAAGATGATGTCCTGGCCTGAAAGGATGGCGTTCTCGATCTGCGGGATCACCGTGGCCTCGTAGCCGACGATGCCCTGGAACAACTGGCGCTTCTCGGCGAGCGCGGTGATGAGGTTCGAGCGGAGCTCCTCCTTCACGGTGCGGCTCCGATAGGCGGTCTCGCGCAGCGCGCCGATGGTCTTTGGTCGTTCTGTCATTCGACGGGATCTCCTCTGATGTCATTGGGAAGCAGTTCGCCGCGATAGGACGCGAGCGCGGCGCGGACCTCGGGGATGGCGCGGCAGCCGCGCCCGAGGAGGTCGTCGAGATGCTCGGAGCGCCGGTCGAGCTCTTCCGCGAGTGCCTCGCGGTCGACGCCGCCCCGCAGCGAGTGGAGCAGCTCGATCTCGGCCGGCTCATCGTGCTGGTGCGCGTCCTCGCGCTCGTCGTGCTCGATGAGCGGCACTGCCGCGACGGTCCCGCCGCGAGGCACGAGCCGATGCACGGAGACCACGCGCCGTGCGTACCCACCGCCGGTCGTCGCGTACACGCGCATGACGACGAGCAGGTGGACGCGCGCGAGGTCGCTACGCTCGACACCGAGCTCGCCGACGAGCTGCGCGAGTGCCTCGTCGCACGAATCGGCGTGCAGCGTCGACCCGAGGGCGTAGCCGCGCCGGAGTGCCTCGAAGACCCGGACCGCCTTCGGGCCCCAGAGGTAGACGGGAAGGTGCGACGAGAGCTCGTTGGCCAAAAGCAACGTCGCGTCCGGTCGGGTCTGGCCCAGGAAGTCGAAGGTCTCAGCCCAGCCGCGGATGAAGATGCGACGCGTCGTGTTCGGGAGGAAATCGAGCAGCGCCGTGAGCGTCGTCGTCTTGCCGGAATGCGGCTGCTCCGCCGCGATGAGCATCGAACCGTGCGACTCGATGGTCATCCCGCACAGTGCCGCGGTCCGCGCGTCCATGTTGCCTGCTTCGAGCAGCTGCGTCACGGACATCGGCACCGGCGGCTCCCAGTTCCAGCCCCACCAGCCGACCGGCATGTCGTAATCGCGCGGCGAAAGCGGACGCTCGACGATGGGATACCGACGCTGCATCGGCGGCGACTCCATTGACCGAGGGTATCACGCTATCCTGCGGATTCCGTGAAGGAAAAGACGCGAATGACCGAGCGCGCGCCGACCGCGCAGCAAGAAGACACGCGTCCCGTCGACGATCCCGCGCGGCTCGCCGATGAGGCGCGCGCGACGGTCGAGAAGAACGCGGTGGAGATCCGCAAACAGCATGTTCCGATCGCGACGGAGCCGCCCACGGTCTACCGACCCTGAGCGATCACCGCTTCGCGACCATCGCGGAGCTGCAGACCGCGCTACGCAAGCGCGCCATCTCGGCGGTTGAGCTCGCCGAGGAGACCTGTGAACGTCTCGCGCGTGTCGGTCCGCGCTACAACGCGGTCGCGACCGTCATGCGCGAGCGCGCGCTCGCCGAAGCGAAGCGCGCCGACGCGGCGCTGACCCGGCGCGAGCGCCGGCCGCTGCTCGGCATCCCCTACGGAGCGAAGGATCTGCTCGCAGCGAAGGGCGCGCCGACGACCTGGGGGGCTCCGCCGTACCGCGATCAGGTCATCGACCTCGATGCGACCGTGGTCGCGAAGCTGAAGCGCGCCGGCGCGGTGCTCGCGGCGAAGCTCGCGATGGTCGAGCTCGCCGGCGGCGGCGGCTACCGCTATCCCAGCGCATCGCTCCAGGGCCCGGGCCGCAATCCCTGGAACGTCGAGCGCTGGTCCGGCGGATCGTCGAGCGGATCCGGCGCGGCGGTCGCGGGCGGCCTCGTCCCGTACGCGCTCGGATCCGAGACCTCGGGTTCGATCGGCACTCCGTCGGCCTACTGCGGTGTCACGGGGCTGCGACCGACATACGGACTCGTGAGCCGGCACGGCGCGATGGCGCTCTCGTGGACGCTCGACAAGATCGGGCCGATGGCACGGTCCGCGGACGACTGCGCCGTCGTGCTGGAAGCCATCGCCGGCCCTGACGACGCCGATCGGACGGTGTCGGGTCGGCGCTTCAAGCCGCTCGATACGCGTTCCGCGACCACCGCCACCAGGCGCGCTCGCGTGGCGTTCGCTGATGAGGACATCGAAGACCACGCGTCGCCGGAGGCGAAGCGCGCGCTCGAGCGTGGGGTCGCCGAGTTCCGGAGGATCGCGCCGAAGTTCGTGCGCGCCGCGCTGCCCGCGCTACCGTTCGGCCCGCTCGTGTCCACCGTCTACGCGGCCGAGGGCTCCACGATCTTCGCGGAGCTCATCGAGGGCGAGCGGTTCGAAGAGCTCGTCGATACGCGCCAGAAAGCGGGTCTGCGCGCGTCACTCGACATACGCGCGCGCGACTACCTGCAGGCGATGCGCCTGCGGGTCACGGTCTCGGCCGCGTTCGCGGAGATCTTCAAGGACGCCGACGTCATCCTCTCGATCGGCCGCACCATCACGGCAACGCCGATCACGCAGGCGCTGGACCTGCTGACAGCAAGCAGTCCGCAGCCCTCGCGTCGGCCGGGGAACACCGGCCTCATCGCCGCGGGCAACCTTGCGGGCCTGCCGGCGATCTTCTTCCCCTGCGGACTCGGGACCGATGGGTTGCCCGTGGGTTTGCAGCTCGTCGGCCCGCCGTTCTCCGAGCCGCTGCTCGTCGCGCTCGCGTCCGCCTATCAGCGCGCGACGGATCACCACACCAAGAGGCCGCGCGACTAAGGCCCGGGGCGCCGCGCGGCTCGCCTCTCGCTCGCAAACGGGCCTGCTCTGATCCACGAATGGGCCCATTGCTCTGTGTCGCAGTCTCGGTGCTCGCTCTAGGCGAGCCGCGCGTCGCCTCTCAGAGCGACCTCGCGATGTCGCGCAGCGCCCGCACGCCGGGGATCTCGAATCTGTACGGGAACATCACGTTCGCGTGATCGATGCCGGCGCGGGCGATCGCGCGCAGCCGCTCGCCGACCTCATCGGGCGTGCCGACGATCAGGGCGGGGCGCGCCTTCAGCCACTCGGCGCCAGACGTCTTCGCGCGCGACCCAAGCTCGGCGGCGATCTCGTCGACCTCGCG
>JBGPZT010000026.1:0-21722 GCA_041493915.1 Candidatus Limnocylindria bacterium | reverse complement strand
CGTCGTCGGACGGAAGGCGCCGATCGCGGCCGGTGCTGGAGAAGTCGATGCGGATGCCGTGCTTGTCGATGAGCGTCTGAACGTACCGGCGCATCGTCGGCACGAGCCCGAGATCGTCGAGGATCATCGGCCGCAGCTCGAAGATGAAGCCGCGCAGCTCCTGCAGCGTCTTGTTCACCATCTGCCGGAGCGCGGCGAGCTCGGTGCGAGAACGCTGGGGGTCCACTTCGAAGAGGCGCTCGCTGATCTCGGACTGGAGCACCACGTTCGCCATCGCCTGCGCGGGTCCGTCGTGGACCTGGCGCGCGATGCGCTTGCGCTCCTCCTCCTGCGTGTCCACCACCGCCTGCAGGAGTCGGCTTTCGTCGATGACCGGCGCCGTGTCGGCCGGCAGCGGCGCCTGCGAGCTCGTGTGCACGTGGTTCTGCGCGGCGGTGACGAGGGCCCGCGCGCGATCGAGGAGCTTCTTCTTGGCCTGCAGTCCGGCGAGCTGGGCCTCCATCGTCATGCGCCGCGAGAGCGCGGCCGCGTGATCGTCGGTCGCGCCGAAGATCTCCTCGCGCTGGAAGTTCCCCGGATTGGCGCGCACTTCTTCGACCTTGACCCGCGTCTGATCCTCGCGCGCCTTGAGACGGCTCACCTCGGTCAGCGTCGACTCGACCAGTAGATCGAGCTCGCGGACCTCCGCGGTGATCTTCTTCTGCTCGGCGACGAGCTCGCTCACGAGATCGGGGGCCGCCACGCTCAACTACCCATCTCCGGTCCTTTGATCCACCCCTGTCGGATCGCGTACACGACAGCCTGCGTGCGGTCGTTCACCGACAGCTTTCGCAGGATGCTCGACATGTGATTCTTCACCGTCTGTTCCGAGATGGCCAGAGCGTACGCGACCTCCTTGTTCGTCATTCCCTGAGCGATGTTGTCCAGGATCTGGACCTCGCGCGGCGACAGCGGCGCGAATACGTGCGACGACCCCGGTCCGTATACCGAGAGCTCGCGGAACTCGGCGAGCACCTTCGAGGCGACCGCCGGCCGGTTGAAGACCTTCTCGTTGATGATGAACTGGCCCGCGCGCGCCTTGCGGATCGCGTCGACCAGCTCCGTCGGATCGCAGTCTTTGTTCAGGTACGCCGCCGCGCCGGCGCGGATCGCCTCGAAGAGCGTTTGCTCGTCGTCCTTCGCCGTCAGGACGACGACGCCGACGTGCGGCAGCTCGCGGCGGATCCGCTGCGTGACCTTGATCCCCGACGTGCCCGGCAGGTCGGCCTCGATGACGAGCACATCAGGCTCCAGCTCGAGGGTCTTCGCCGCCGCCTCGTCGCCATCGGCCGCGGTGCCGACGAGCTCGATGTCGGCTTCCTTCTGCAGCACCTGGCTGATCCCCATCGTCGTGAGTCGGCTGGAGTCTGCGAGGACGACACGGATGATCTTATCCGTGTTCTTGTCAATCTTGTCGGCCAAGTGACCTTCCTCTTTCACCATGCGTCGCCGTAGCGGAGCCCTCGGTCGGAAGTTGGAGTGTAACGGCGGATCCTTTGCCCGGGCTCGATTGGACCTGCAGGCTCCCACCGATGAGCGAGGCCCGCTCGCGCATCGACAACAGACCGACGGACTTGGCGCGGCGCGCGGCCTTCACCAGGTCGAAGCCGATGCCGTCGTCGGTGACGTGCAGGACCCAGTTGCCCGCCGACCGCTGCCACACGATGCCGACGGCCGCCGCCTGTGCGTGCTTGTGCACGTTCTGCAGCGCCTCCTGCAGCACGCGGTACACCGCGAGCTCCTGCTGCGGCGACAGCGTTGTCTCGCCGGTGTCGAGCTTGCTCGAGACCTTGATGCCGCACCGCGTCTCCCACTCGCTCGCGTAGTTGCGCATCGCGTCGGCGAGCCCGAGCTCGGTGAGCTCGGGCGGGCGCAGGTCGTAGATCATCGCGCGCACCGAGTCGAGCGACGCGCGGAACTGTCCGCGCAGGGTCGCGAGCTCGCTGCGCAGCGTCTGCCGAAGCTCGGCGGGCGCGCGTTCCGCGATGCGCTCGAGATAGTCGACCTCGAAGATCGCGTTGGCCAGGACCTGCGCGGGGCCGTCATGCACGTCGCGGTACAGGCGCTCGCGCTCCGCCTCGAGGCTTTCGAGCACGCGCTGTGCGACATCGAGGGTCTGGTCCCCGTGGGGCTGGGGCTCGATGCCGGAGCCGAGCAGATACGAGACGCTCGATTCGATGTGCTGCACGACGAGCTGAAGCTGCTTCAGTCGCCGGTACGCGCGCTGCGTGTTCTCGTCGAGCTCGCCTTCGGTCGATCGGCCCGACTGCGCCTCCGCCATGCGCTGATATGCGCGCGTGAACTTCTCGACCTGCTGGCGCGTGCGCCGGACGTCGCGCCGCAGCCCATCGACCAGCGCGTCGAATTGCGCTTCAAGGTCGTCGGGATCCTTGACGAGTCGCGGCTGTGGAGTCGTGCGCCGAGTATATGGACGAGCACCGGCGATTCCGGCGACCATCGCGTGTCAGCGCGGTCGCTCGAGCAGAACTGCGCGCGCGTCCTCGGTCACGACGCGCCACCCCTGCTCCCGCAGGGCCGAAACGAGCGCGCGATCGGGCCGGAGGAGCACCTGAGCGACCTTGTATCGGTCGAGGACCTCTTTCCATCGTGGGCCCAACTCCACCGCTTCGCGCCAGTCGGCGAACACGTCCGGGAGGAACGGGAAGAGCCGGCCATCGACGAATACCGGTCGCTCGGGCGCGCGCCAGATGAGGTAGCCGCCCCAGTCGTACTCGTTCAGCAGCGCGCCTGAGCCTGATCTGACCGCGGCGAGAGCGCCGGTCGGGTACGCGTCTTCATTCGGAACGCTGGGCACGAATGCGAGGCCAACCAGGGCCATCGCGACGACGCCGGTGCCGAAGCCGACGAGCGCACCGCGCGGGTACGGGCGCCGCCGCGCAAGCCACGCTTCGAGCGGCGGCCACGCGCGCGGCAGCGCCGCGGAGATGAACGGCACCGCAGCGAACGCGAAGTACGGCATGTGCCGCTGCGCCGACAGTCCGAGCCAGAGCAGCGGCGCGAGCAGCAGCAGGTCGAGCAGCGTGCCGCCGCCGCGCATCGCGAGCGCGAGCGTGCCGATGATGAACGCCGCGAAGACGAATCCGGCGGGACGCGTCACATCCGGCGGGGACTCCTCGATGATGAAGCGCGGCGGCGCGGTCGCGTGCGCCGCGGCCACGCCCAGACCGAGCGAGCCGGGATCGACGAGCGACGCGGCGAAGGCGGTGCCCGCGGTGATCGCGAAGGCGGCCCAGTTGCGGCGCGTCACGAGAGCCTCGAGCGTGAAGACGCCCAGGAGGGCGAGACCGAGCGCGTAGCCGCCGTGGAGGTTCGTCCAGACGAGCATCAGCGGCGGCACGGCGAGCAGCACGCCGAGGCGACCGGCGCGCGCGGTGAGGAGCAGATCGAGGACGAGCGGGAACAACGCGAGCGTGAACAGGTGCGGGCGGTCGGTCCACACGATCTCGGACAGCAGCAGCGCCACGCAGGAGACCGGGAGCGCGACGATGACCGGCGCTCCTCCGCGTAGCGCGACGCGCGTGAGGAAGAACGCGCACACGCCGACGAGCAGTCCACGGAGGATGACGAGGCCGGTCCAGCCGCCCGCGAGGTACGCGACGTACAGGACGATCTCGCCGAGCCACTCGCCGACGCTGTACGGCTGGCCGCTCACCGTGCTCGAGAAGACATCCGCGCGCAACAGCGCGCCGTGGTCGAGCATCCACTTGCCCGACGCGAGATGCCAGTACGTGTCGGGATCGCCCGGCGGCGTGGCGAGCGCGAGCGCGAAGGCCGCGAGCGCGACAAAGAGCGGTGCGAGGCGGCGTCCGTTGAGAGTGTCGCTCTTCACTGCAGGAACGAGCACCCGAAGCCACCCACGAACGGAAAGATCTTGATCGTGTCCCGTACCACCGGCGGCCCGAGCCACGGCGGGTGCTCAGCCTCGGTGTAGATCGCGTCGTACACGCGGAAATGCGCCGACTCGAGCACGAGTGAGCGCGCACCGTATAGCGCGGCGGCGCAGCCGAACTCCGCAAGGCCGTCGGGGGGAGTGACGATGACCGACCGCCCGCTGAGCGAGCGCCACGCCGCGGCATCGATCGCCATGAACGGACCCGGCGGGATCGCGTCCAGGGCGGCCGCGCGAGTGCGCGCCACAGCATTGAACGTCGCGTCCCACTGCACGAGCGAACCGGCGGAGAGCGTCACCGCAAGCGCGAGCGCGCCGATACCCCAGGTGCGAGCGATGGTCACGTGACGACGCGCGAGCGCGCGCTCGGCGCCGGCCGTGGCGAGCGCGATGCCGAACGGGAAGAACGCCGCGAGCGAATGAAAGTACGAGCCGCGCGTCGAATGGAGCGTCCAGAGCAGCGACTGCGCGAGAAAGACGACGACGAGCAGCGCGGACCACGCGCGCACCTCCGGACGCGCCCGCAGCCGCCAACAGGCCACGGCCGCGAGCGGCCCGAGCAGGACGAAGAAGGAGAAGAGCGCGGTGACCGCGTTCATCGCGAGCGCGCCCCCCTTCGCCGCGAGGACGTCAGGCAGGGCGCCGAGGAACTCCGACGCGGTAGGCGGCGCGATGCGGAAGAAGTCCTCGTAACGCACAAGCAGCATCGAGCGCGCGAGGAGGTCGCCCGCGCCGAGGCTGAGGTCGCGAGCGAACCACGCGCCGCCGATCGCGAGCGCCACCAGACTGCCGGCCGCGCCGGCGCGGCGCGAGGCCCGGCGGAAGATGAGCACGAGGAGCGCCAGACCGAAGAGCGCCCCCTCCGCGCGCGCGAGATAAAGGAGTCCGACGAGGAGGCCGGCGAGCGCGCCGGCGCGGACCGAACCGCCCGCGGCGCGGGCGAACACGAGAAGAAAGAGCGTGCCGATGAGCGCCGCCGGAGCGAACGAATCCGCGGCCACCCAGCCAGGGGCGAAGACGCCGCCCAGTCCGACGACGGCCGCGGCGGCGAGGGCGTAGCGCGACGACACATCGAGCGAGCGCGCCGCGGCGTACGTAGCGGCGGGAAGGAACGCGGCAACGGCGATCACCGCCGACTGCGCCGCGCGGAACTCACCAAAGAGGCCACCCAGGAGCGTGATGCCACCGGCCTGCAGCGTCGTCGCGAGCGGCACCCAAAAGCGATGACTCGCGACGGGGAGCGGCGCGAAGCTCGGAGCCTCGAGAAAGTTCCAGATGAAGTCGGCGCTGAGGCCGTCGCCGTGCGCGAGGCGGCTCGCGACGACGGAGTAGTAGTAGGCGTCGGTGTAGCCAGGTTGCGCGACGATGACCGCGCTGGCGACGCGCACGAGGAGTGCCGCGGCCGACACGAGTAGTAGAAGTCGGATGGCCGCGAGTCTACCGGCGCAGACCGGGCGGCGGCGGGTGTCGCTCACTCGCAAGACGGGCCCGCTCGGTCTGCTCTGCGGCTGGTCCCATAGTCCCGCGGTCTCGGTGCTCGTTCGCGACACCCGCCGCCGTCCCGATGCGCTCCAGAGATACCCCGCCGCTTAGATCCGCGCCGCTAACCGCCGACGCGTTCCGAGCGGTCCGTACGGGCGTACACGATCGCTCCGACGACGATGACGGAGAAGACGCTCACGGCGCGGTCGAGCACCGCGACGGCGACGGCGTTCGACTGCGACAGGCCGAACCCCTCGGTGAGGACGTAGACCATCGCGATCTCCACGAAGCCGAAACCGGCCGGCGTCAGCGGCACCGTGGTGAGAAGCGAGGTCGCGACTGCGACGAAGACGATCCCCGAGGCGGGAAGCTCGAGACCGAGCGCCCAGAGCACGAACATGAGGCGCATCGCCTCGGCGCCCCAGATGATCAGCGTGAGCGCGCCGGCGAACGGTAGCGCGCGGAAGCTGTGCAGCACGCCTTCGCGGAACAGGCGCCCGATGCGGCGCACCTCGCCCGGAAAGAAGCGAGCGATCTTGGGACCGAGCGCGTAGATGGCGACGAGCCCGACGGCGATCAGCAGGCCGAGGACCGCACCGGTCACGTAGACGATCCAGAGATCGGGGAGAACGGTGCGACCGAAGGCGACGTATCCGCCGAGCACGAGGAGACCGAACACGACGATCAGGTCGAGCAGCCGCTCCGCGACCACGACGCCGACCGTGCGCGAGAGCGAGATGCCGAATCGGCGCTTCACGAGATAGGAGCGGTACAGGTCGCCGAGCTTCGCCGGGACGAGGCTGTTGACGAACCAGCCGAGGAGCAGGATCCGCACGAGATCGCGCCACCCCACGTCGGCGCCGCTCTCACGCAGTAGCCGCGCCCAGCGTGCCGCGCGCAGCGGGAACGTCGCGTAGTACACGGCGAGAGCGCAGCCGACCAGGAAGAAGTTCGATCGCGAGATCGTGCGTAGGGCCTCGGACCAATCGACGTTACGGGCGAACAGGGCGATGAGGACGAGCGGGATGATGGTCGAGACGAGCTCGCGCATGCCGAAGAGCTGCCGCCGAACGGCGAGGTCGTCGGTGTGCCCTGCGACCTCGGCGAGCTGCTCGATCGTCGGGTCTTCGACGTGTGGCGGGCTCATGGGCCGATCCGAGGGCGTGTTCCTCACGTGCGGCTCTTCGTGCGCCGTCGGGCCCACCACTTCTGCATCACGTCGAGGCGCGTCATCACATGGATGTAGTTACCGGTCCGCTTTCCGAAGACACTGCCCCGACGCAGCGCGGCGGTGAGATCCTCGCGACCCGCGAATTCCTCGACCTCGACCCAGGCGCGCCCGATCTCCGACGCGCGATGCGCGTCGCTCCCGACCGCGCCGGGAATTCCTCTCTCTGTGGCGAACGCCGCCGCCCGGACGTTGTCCTGCGTGAAGGCTTCTCGAGCGTTGAAGACCTCGATGCAGTCGATCTCCTTCCAGAGGCGCTCGAGCACGGAGCGTCGTAGATGGAACCTCCGGTTGCGGCTGAACGGGTGCGGGACGGATACGAGGCCACCCTGATCGTGGATGCGCGCGATCGTCTCTTCCGCGGGCAGGTCGCGTGGGATCGCCTTCTCAAGGAACAGGCCGATGATCTCGCCGTCGCGGCTGCTGACCTCTTCCCCCACGATCACGCGGAAGCCGTCGGCGAGCTCGCGCAGCCGCAGCGCGCCCTCGATGGTGTTGTGGTCGGTCGCACAGACGACGTTCAGCCCGGCGGCCTTGATCGCGGCGGCTTGCACCTTCAGAGGCGTGCGGCTGTCCGGCGAGTACTCGCTGTGCGTGTGCATATCCATTCGCAATTTCGGAGTCCCGCCGTCGACCATGTCGGCATCGTGCCATAAGGAACGGATGCCTATCGGCGGCGATAGACGAAGAGCCCGGCCGTCTCTTGCTCGAGGCGATAGCTTTCGAGGATGGCACTCACGAGCGCGGGGTGCCAGCGCTGGCGCTCGTAGAGCGGCGCTTGCGACAGCTGCGCGAGATCCGACTCGGTCACGATCGCGTCGAACCCGCCCTCGCGCACCGTGGACAGAAGACGATCGCCCGGCGGAAAGTCCCCGCGCTCCATGAGCCTTGACCACAGGAAGATGTCGTCGACCCGTGCCACGCGGGCGTCGGCAACGAGAAGGCCGGCGTCCTCGACGAGCAGATCTCCCGGTATCGCACGCACGACCGCGATCCGGTCCGGGGGCGCCCACGCGCCGGACGAGATGACGCGCCAGGGTAAGACACCGAACGGATTGAGTAGCGCGACCGCGATGAGCGCCTGTACCGCGACCGCGGCGGGGTACACGACGCTCCTCCGCAGCGATTGCGCCAGCGTGGCGATCCCGAGCGACGCCGCTGCGGTCAGGTCGAGGAGGTAATTTACCGTCGCGCCGTCGCGGCCACCGAGGACGACGATCCCCGCCGCGGCGATGGCGTACACCGCCATCGCGTCGCCCGTGCGGCGACCGATCGCAAACCACACGATCGTGACACCGAACAAGAGCAGCCCGAGCACGCCGAGGAGCGCCGCCTGCTCGGCACGCCACGGCAGCGCGTTCCAGGTCACGACATGCTCGAGCATTCGAGCATCGGCGCTTCCTGTCGCGACGAGGACCACCGCGCCGGTGGCGAGGGCGGCGACCACGTACCGAACCGCCGCCCGGCGGTCGCGCGAGAGGAGCAGGAGTGCGAGTGCGAGCGCGGGTAGCGCTGCGGTCGGTTTCGCCGAGATGGCGAGCGCGATCAGGATGCCGGCGAGGAGCGGAAGCCCGCGTCGGCGTTCGAGGGCGAGCACGGAACCGACGGTGAGAGCCAGGGCGATCAGATCCGGCTTCACCGCGGGCCCCCAGACCGCGACCGGGATCGCCGCGAGCCACGCGGTCGCGAGCGACAGCGCGACGATCGGCCCAGCAGCGCGCGCGGTCCAAGCGATCGCGCCGGCGACAAAGAGCGTGCCAGCAATGCTGAGCAAGCGGCCGGTGACGAACGGATCGCCGATCCCGGCGAGGTGGAAGTAGAGCGGCGGATAGTTCGCGGCGACGAAGATCAGGCCGCTCGTTGGGCCGAGCGCTTGGTACTCCAGGCGGTCGCGCGCCAGCGTCGCGGCGTGCGCTACGGCCCCCTCCCCGTACAGGACCGGCGCATTCAGGCTGATCGCCCAGAGCCAGTGCGCGATCGCGACCAAAGCCAGCGGGCCGGTGACCGCCAGGAGCGCCCACCATCCGAGTGACCGACCGGGCATCAACCGGAGCTCAGGGGCACGCCGAGACGATAGGCGACCATACGCGAGCATGCGTCTCGCGCTCGCCTTCCTTGCGGCCGTGGCCGTTCTCATCGGCGGCGTGCCGCGCGTCCTTCTCGCGGCCGGGACGCTGCCGGATGTCCTGCGCCCCTTCACCTGGAGCGACCCGCTGTACACATACGTGCGCGGGCTCGCGGGTCACCGGCTGCCCTATTTCGATGCGCCGTACGAGTACCCGCCGGTGCTCGGATATGGCGCGGGTCTCCTCTCCTGGCTCGCACCGGACGCCGCCTGGTACGTCGCGGCGTGGACGATCGTTCTCGCGCTCTGCGCCGCGACGACGGCGTATCTGCTCGCGCCCTTCGTTTCGACGAAGCGCCTGGCCGGCGCCTGGGCGCTCGCGCCGCAGCTCGTGTTCTTCGGCTCGTTGAACTTCGACCTTGTCGCGGTCGTTCTGCTGGTCGCGGCCACCGTGTGCCAACGGACGGGACGCTCTCTGACAGCGATCGGCCTGCTCGGCATGGGGACGGCGACGAAGCTGTTCCCTGGCGCAGCGTTGCCCGCGGCCCTGGCCCGTATCCCGCGGCGCGGAATCGCGGTCGCGATGTTCGTCGCGATCGTGGCCGCGCTGACGCTCCCGACCCTGTTCGCACCATCGTCGGCGATCGTGGGTGTCGCGTACTACGCGAGCCTCGGCTCGAACCTCGACTCGCCGTGGGGCATGCTCGCCCGCGTGTTCGCGGCGCTCGGCCTCGCGCAGGCGGATGGGATCGTGCTCGTCATCACGCTCGCGGGCCTCTTGGTCACCTACGCGTTCGCGCTGCGCTATGCGCGCTCGGAGCCCGCCGTGGCATCCGGGCTGGCAGTGCTTGCGGTCATGCTGTGGACGCGGCGCTACTCGCCCCAGTACTCCCTGTGGATCCTGCCGACGCTCGCGCTCGCGCCGGTCCCGGGACGGACGATCGCGCTCCTCGCGTTCGCCGATACGCTCGTCTTCTTGACCGTGTCGCCGCTGACGCTCGTGTCACGCAGTGGCGCCGACCCGATGGACATCGCTCTCCTCGGTGGACTCGCGGCCGCCGTCGTGCTGCGTCACGCGGCCTTGATCATGATCTGGAGGTCGCTCATCCGGTCGGCGAAACGCGAACGCCGTTCGCTGGGAGACGCGACGAACGCAGCAGGATGAGGGCGTCGACGGTGCCGACGCCCAGCAGCAGCACCAGCCCCGCGAAAGGCAGCGTCGTGTAGCGCTCGGGCTCGGGCGCGGCTTGCACCATCATCAGCAGCCACGCCACCGGGCGAAGGACCAGCGACGGCACGCGCCACGCGCCAGCGGGCGGGACAGCAAGAAGCAGCGGCAGCGACAAGAGCGTGTAGGGATACCAGGCCGTCGTCGACGCGAGAGGCGCGGCAGCGATCGCGAGTCGAAAGCCCACATCGGCGGCCGCGCGCCGCGCGCACAGACCTCCGAACACAGCCGCCAGGAGCGGGATAGACAGGAGCGCGAGTCGCGGGATCCCGCTCGCGAAGCGCGACGGGATGATGTTCCACTCGCCGGCCGCCGCACCGGCCAGGCGTTTCTGGAAGATCAGCAGGTACGTCGGCCACTCGTGGCCGACGAGCGGCCAGGTCAAGACGAGGATCGCGACGCCGACAACGCCGAGCGCTGCGAGGATGCGCCACCGCGATGCCAGCGCGAAGAAGACCAAGAGGTTCGCCGGCAGGAGCTTCACGCCGATGCCCGCCGCGGCGAGGGCGCCGGACAGCGGCCAGCGCTCGCGAAGATCCCAGGCGAGAACACAGAGGTAGAGCGTGATGAGCGTGACGTTCCCTAGCTGGATGTCCCACAGCAGCGGGAAGAACAGGACGTAGGCGGCCGCTGCCCACCAGCGCGCGCTCGGCGGCAGCGGGCGAACCAGCCGCGCGAGCAAGAGGATCGCGACGCCACACAAGAGCAGGAACCAGATGAGCCGCGCGGCGTCGAACGGGATCACCGCGAGCGGGACGAACACGAGGATCACCGGCGGGGGATACACGTACTGGTCGAAGGGTCCGGGCGCGTACGTCGCGGGATCCGGATACATCGACGAGCCGGCCAGGAACCGCCGCGCAGCAAGCACGTACGAACCGAGATCGAAGCCGATGCCCTTCTCGGTCAGAAGGGTGAGGGCGAGCGCGATGGCGACCGCGAGCACGACGAGACCAGCGCGCATCGACCACCGCGACCAGGCCCCGGTCGACGATCCGATCATGTCGTGCAGGCTACTGGGCTGGGTTCCGTCGATAGATCGTCCATCGGTCCGGACCGACCGTCCTGACCGGCGTGTATCGAGCGGCGACCCAAGCCCGGATCGCAGCGATCTCGGGGATCTCGGCAGGAGCAAGACCGGGTGTCGCCAGAAGCGCGACGCCGCGGACCACCGATGCGACCCGGTCGGTGCAGCCTGCCGCGGCGAGTCCGATCGCGAGCGGCAACATCGGACGCTCAACGCTGGGCAAATCCCGTCGCAACAGCGCATGACCCCCTGCGACGATCACGATCACCTTCGACCGGCGCGATGCGCGTCTTCGACGATCTGCGCCACGCGCGCCTTGAAGAGCGCGATATCGAAACGACGTGCGGAGCGGCGCAGCTCCTCCGCGTCCCACGAGCGTCGCTCGACACGCAGCACCGCGTCCGCGAAGGCGTCGGAGTCCGCGACCGCGACGAGCGCGCCGTCGATGCCGTCGCGCACGATCTCCGGCGCACCGCCCGCCGCGAGCGCGACGACCGGCGCGCCGGATGCGAGCGCCTCGACGCACACGATCCCGAAGTCGTCCTCCGCCGGGAAGATCAAGCCGCGGGCCGCGCCCAGCAGCTGACGCAGCGTGGCGTCGTCGAGATGACCCGCGAACGCGATGTTGTCGCGCGCGATCGCCTCGAGCGCCGCGCGCTCCCGTCCCTCGCCCACGACGACCAGACGCATGCCGAGACGCGCGAACGCCCGGACGGCGACATCGGCCCGCTTATACGCGGACAGTCGGCCGACGTAGACCCAGAAGTCTCCGCGCTCGCGCTGAGGGGTGAAGGCGTCGACGTCGACGGGAGGATGCACGACCTCGCTCTCGCGCTCGTAGTAGCGGCGGATGCGTGCCGCCACGACCTGGGAGTTCGCGATCCAGCGATCGACACGCGACGCGAAGATGAGGTCGGTCTCCCGCAGGCCGGCTAGCAGCTCGCCCACCGGCCCGCGGAGCGGCGCTGGGACCTCCTCGCGCAGGTACTTGTCCCTCCAGTCCCAGAGATACCTCGTGGGCGAGTGGCAATACGCCACCTCGACGGTGCGGTCCGCGAGCCGCAGCCCCTTGATGAACGCGCTGGTGGACACGAGGACGACGTCTGTATCCTCGGCGACGCGAAGCCGCCGCGCGGCGCTCGGATAGAGCGGGAGCAGGACGCGATGCACGCCGCCCCCGATCGGGAACTGCTGCAGATAGCTCGTGCGGAGCTCCCATCCCGCGAGATCGCCGTAGCGCCGGCGGTCGTGGAAGAACGTGTACACCGGCGCCTCTGGCCACATCGCGTGCAGCACGTCGATGACACGCTCGGCGCCACCGCGCGCCGCAAAGTACTCGTGCGCGAGCGCGAGCTTCATCGGCCGGTCAGGCGCTTGCGCATCACGAGCAGCGCGAACAGCGGCAGGACGCGCTGCCGTCGCCAGCGCCAGGGCTCGCGCGCGAGCCGCCAGAGCCACTCGAGCCCGATCGCGTGCAGCGGAGCAGGCGGCACCTTCTGGACGCCCGCGAGCTGGTCGAAGACGCCGCCGACACCGATAGCGAGGCGCACCTCAGGCAGCGCCGGGAGGTTGCGCGCGATCCATCGCTCCTGCTTCGGCATGCCGTACGCGACGAGGAGCACGTGCGCGCCGCTGTCGCGCACTCGCTCGACCGACACCGCATCGTCTTCCAGCTCGGCCGTGCCGGCATGCACGCCGGCGACGACGAAGCCCGGCGCGCGGCGACGGAGCTCGGCCGCCGCGCGCTCGGCGACACCTGGCGCCGCGCCAAGAAAGAAGGTCGGCGAGCGCCGCTGCGCGAGATGCGGCACGAGCGCGTCGACGAGGAGACGCCCGGCGACGCGCGGCAGCGGATGGCCGAGCAGGCGTGACGCGGCGACGACGCCGCTCCCGTCGGCGACGACCAGGTGCGCCTCCTGCGCGATCCGCGCGACCGCCTCATCGCGACGCGCGAGCATCACGAACTCGGGGTTCGCGGTGATGACGAAGGTGCGCTCGCCGGCGTCGAGGCGGCGCAGGATGCGCGCCGCCGCCTCGGCGAGGTCGACGCGGTCGAAGCCCACGCCGAGCACGTCGACCCGCGCGGACACGACCTTACTTAATGGACGGCGACGAGGCTTCTGCGGAAGAAGTCGATGTGCTCGAGAGCCAGACCGGTGCCCTTCGCCACGCAATAGAGCGGGTTCTCGGCGACATAGCAGGCGACGCCGGTGACCTGCGTCAGGAGCTTGTCCATGTTGCGCAGGAGCGCACCGCCACCGGAGAGGACCATCCCCTTGTCGATGACGTCCGACGCCAGCTCCGGCGGCGTCTCCTCGAGGACCGCCTTCACGGAGGTGATGATCTGCTGCAGCACGGGATCCATCGCCTCGGTGATCTCGTTGCTTCCGATGGTGATCGTCCGTGGCAGACCGGCGATGAGATCACGTCCGCGGACCTCCATCGTGAGCTCCTGATCCATCGGCATGGCGGATCCGATCTGGATCTTCACGTCCTCGGCGGTGCGCTCGCCGATCATCAAGTTGTACCGCTTCCGCACGAAGTTCGCGATCGCCTCGTCGAGCTTGTTGCCCGCCGCGCGGACGCTGCGCGACACGACGATGCCGCCGAGCGAGATCACAGCGATCTCCGCGGTGCCACCGCCGATGTCGATGATGAGGTTCCCGCTCGGACCTGAGATCGGGATGTTCGCGCCGATCGCCGCCGCGAGCGGTTCCTCGATCAGGTGCGCTACGCGCGCACCGGCGCGCACGGCCGCGTCCTTGACGGCGCGGCGCTCGACGCTCGTCACGCCGGAGGGAACGCAGATCATCAGCACGGGTTGGAAGATGCGGATGCGGCCGCAGACCTTGTCGATGAAGTACTTGAGCATGTACTCGGTGATCACGTAGTCGGCGATGACGCCGTCTCGCATCGGCTTCTGCGCGGTGATGTTCCCTGGCGTCCGGCCGAGCATCAGGCGTGCCTCCTCGCCGACCGCGACGATGCGCGGGCGTGGCGATCCGTCGTCGTGAGCGAGAGCGACCACCGATGGTTCGGTGAGGACGATGCCCTTGCCGCGCACATACACGATGACGTTGGCCGTGCCGAGGTCGATGCCGATCTGCTTGGTGAACATCTGGACTAAATCTAGAACGTCGCTGCGGTGCGCGCGTTGTGGCGGCGCGCGGTGATCAGGCGGTGCGCGTCACTTCAGGTGTCGCGCGGACAACGGGACGGACGATGTTGGTCTTCGAAAGCAACCACACCACCACGAAATACCCGATGTAGACGACGGCCTCGATGAGCGTGGGCTGGTCCTGATAACCAAGCAGGGCTCGCAGGATCGATCCGAGACCCGAATCGTCCGGCAGGACCGCTGTTGTGCTCCAGAGCGTCGGCCCCTGGACCGCCGCCAGCGGTCCGGCCTCGACGAACTCCGCCGCAGCGTGCGCGACGAGGCCCGCCGCGAACAACACGAGCACCACGGTCGTCACCCGAAAGAACGTCCGCAGGTCGACGCGGCGCCCGAACGCGTAAATGAGGACCCCGATGCCGACCGCGAGCGCCAGACCGATCACCGATCCGACCAGCTTGCCCTCGCCGGGCGCGGCGAACAGGAGCAGCGCGAGCTCCACGCCTTCGCGCACGACGGCAAAGAAGACGAGGAAGAAGATGCCCCACGCGGCGCCGCCGCGCGCGAGGACGGCCTGCACGCCTTGCTGCAGCTCCGTCCGGAGAGAGAGTGAGTTGCGGAGCATCCAGAAGATCATCCAGGTGAGGAACATCGCCGCGAGCACCATCGTGGTGCCTTCGAAGATCTGCTCGGCAGAACCTTCGAACTCGGCATCCAGCGCGTTCAGGAGCACGAGCGCACAGAGACTGACCACGGCGGCCGCTCCCGCGCCGACCCAGACCCAGACACGCGCGCCGTGCGCTCCGACCCGTGCGAGATACGCGAGGACGATCCCGACGACGACCGCCATCTCGATGCCTTCGCGGAGGCTGAGGACGAGGGCGCCGAGGTCGCCTGAGCTCACGTCATCTCCCTAGTTGGGCCGACACTAAGGCGAGCCTAACAATTTCCGATCTGCCCGATCAAGAATGGCGAGGGCCCCAATGCGCGTCTTTCTATTTCCTACTTGACAGGTCGGGTTATGTTAGGTCAGCCTAATGTTCGTGTTCCAAGGGGCCAAAACGCTCGCCATTGCGGCCATCGCTGTGGCGCTCGGACTGTCGGCGTGCCAGCAGGCACTGGGACCTGCGACACCCAGGGAGATCGCCCTCGGCGCCAGCGTCGAGCAGGCGCGCGGCCATCTCGTCGCCGCCCGCGAGGACGCGCGAGCGGGTCGCTGGGACCTCGCGGCCGTGCACGCGGCGCACCCCGCGGAGACCATGCCGGCGATCGACGCGGCTGTCGCTGAACGCGACCCGCAGGCGGACGCCGCGCTCCGCAAGGGGACACGGGACATCGTCCAGGCGGCCCAGGCAAAGGATCTCGCAAGGCTCGAGGCGCTCATCGCCGACGTCGACGCCCGGTTCTCGCTCGTCGCCGGCATCGTCATAGGCGAACAGCGCGCTTCCGAGCTCGCCTACCGCGCGAGCGTCGTCGCGACCCTCGTCGAGAACGTCGCCACTGAATACGGCGAGGCCGTCGAGGGCGGGGCGCTCCGCCAGGAGGTCGACTACCAGGACGCGTATGTCTTCCTCCAGCAGGCGCTCGCGATCTGGCGCGAGATCGATCCCTCGGTCGCGAGCGCGGGCCCCGACGAATACGCCGCGATCACCACGGCCCTGACCAAGATCCGCTCCGCGATCCCGAGCCTGAGCGCCCCGGCGAAACTCGTCGCGCCCGATGAGGTCTCGGCGCTCGCGAAGACGGCTCACGAGCAGTTGCGCGATGCCGTCGGCGCGCGTACCGGCGTCGCGGCGGCCGGTGCGGATCAGCTCAAGGCGCTGACGAAGCAGATCGACGACGCGCGTGACGCGCTCCGCACGGGCGACGTCGCGCGGGCGAGGACGGCGTATCGCGAGTTCCAGTCCGGCTGGGGCGCGATCGAGGATGGCATCCGCGCCCATGACCGCGATGCGTACGTGCGCATCGAGGACGGCATCCGCGCCGTTTCCGACACGCTCATCACCCCCGAGCACCCGGACACGGCGCGCGTGGCTGCCGCGCTCGCCGCGCTCGACGAGACGATCGACGATGCGCTGCCGAACATCGCCGCGGGATCGGCGAGCGGGGGCACGACGGCGACGTTCGCCAGCACCCAGGGTCACCTCGACGCGGCGCTCGTCGCGCTTGACCGGGGCGACGCCGCGACGGCGAACGCCGAAATGGTGGCCTTCCGCGGCGACTGGATAGACGTGGAGGTCGTCGTGAAGGCGCGGTCGACCGCCACGTACGGCGCGATCGAGAACGACACGGCAGCGGCCCTCTCGCTGCTTCTCGCGCGGCCAGCGGACCTCGCCGGCGCGCGAGAGGCCGTCGCCCGGATCCACACCGCGCTCGCGCCCTTCGCCGAGTCTTCAGGCACCTACGGCGTCTTCGATGCGGCGATCATCCTGCTCCGCGAAGGTTTCGAGGCGCTCCTGGTCGTGGCGGCGTTGCTCGCCTTCCTCGCGAAGAGCGGCAATGCCGACAAGCGCAAATGGATCTGGACGGGCGGCGGCGCGGGCATTCTCGCGAGCGTCGGCGTCGCCGTCCTCGTGAACGTCGTGTTCTCGGCCAGCACGGCGGTCGGCGCTAACCGCGAGATCCTCGAAGGCGTGACCGGGCTCTTCGCCGCGGCGATGCTCATCTATGTGAGCTACTGGATGCACTCGAAGGCGAACATCTCGTCGTGGCAGCGCTATATCCGAGACAAAAGCACGTCGGCGCTTGCCCGCAACAGCCTCCTGTCCCTCGCCCTCATCGCATTCCTCGCCGTCTTCCGAGAGGGAGCCGAGACAGCGCTGTTCTACCTCGGCATCGCGCCATCGATCGCGCTCGGGGACCTCGTGCTTGGCCTCGCCATCGGCGCCGGAGGCCTTGTGGCACTCGGAGTGGTCATGCTCGTCTTCGGGGTGCGTATCCCTATCCGGCCGTTCTTCCTTGTGACGAGCCTCCTCGTGTACTACCTCGCGTTCAAGTTCGTCGGGGCGGGGATCCACGCGTTACAGGTGGCGGGCATAGTCCCAGCGACCTCGGGCAGCTTCCTTCCGGACATCGGCTTCTTCGGCGTCTTCCCCACCTGGGAGACGACCGTCGTCCAGCTCGCGCTGCTCGCGGCGGCGATCGGCTTCATCCTCTACGAACGGGCGCGCATCCCGCGCCAGCCGGAGGACGTCGCCGCGAGCTGACCGGCGCGCGTGATGCGCTAACGTCGTCGCAGGATGCCGCCCTCCACCACCATCGCGCCGGCGGCCGAGGAGTACCTCCAGGCCATCTACACCCTTGCCGACGAGGGCGCTCACGTGATCGGCGCCCGTCTCGCGGAATTCCTGGGCGTTTCGCCGGCTGCGGTGTCAGAGATGGTCCACCGGATGGAGCGCGACGGGCTGCTGCGGCTCGACGAGCGAAAGGACATCCGCTTCACAGAGCGCGGGCGCACGGCCGCCCATTCCATCGTGCGCCGGCACCGGCTCGCCGAGCGCATGCTTGTCGACCTCCTTGGCTACGAGTGGTGGAAGACGCACGAGGAGGCCGAGCGCATCGAGCACGCGATGTCGCCGGAGATGGAGGAGCGCCTCGTCCGTGTCCTCGGCGACCCGCAGACGTGCCCGCACGGCAACCCGATGCCCGGCACGACGCCGCGTCCGACGCGACCGCTGGAGCGCCTCGCGATCGGCGAACGAGCGACGGTCGAACGCATCCCCGATCAGTTCGAGCACGAGCCGGGATTCCTCGAGTACCTCGACACGCAGGGCGTGCGTCCCGGGGTGACGCTCGAGATGATCGAGCAGCGTGCGGGACTGCTGCGTGTGGGCGTGAACGGCACGGCGCGTTCGCTCCGCCCGGACTGCGGGCAGAAGGTGTGGGTGGCCGTATGACCGAGGCGAAGATCTACGCGACCGAAGCGCAGCCTGGGTACTTCCTCGCGACGATCCCCGTTCTCCTTGGATGCATCGCCTCCGGCAAGACGCGCGAACAGGCCATCGCGAACGCGCGACGCGCCTTCCGCGAGTATCGATCGCTCCTCGAGGCGCACGGCGTCGCGATCGACCACTGGAAGGACATCGACCCCGAGACGCTGCCGGTCGGGGAGCTCGAGACCCCGCCGCTGGTGCCCGGTGAAGACGAGCCGCTCGAGGAGCACGAGGTCCGTGACTTCTTACACCAGTACGAGGCGTCGCGCGCCGCGGTCCTCGCACTCGTGACGAGACTCTCGCCTGACCGCATCGAAAAGGTCCCGAATGAGGAGACGTGGAGCGTCCGACAAGCGCTGGAGCACATGATGACAACTGATATCGCTCTGCTGTCGCGTCTCGAGAAGTGGCCCACCGATCCGCTCAGCTCGTATCAGGCGGTGCATCGCATCATCGTTCAGCGCTTCAGCGTGATGGAGCCTGACGACTGGCGCGATCACACGATCGCCGGTCGACGGTGGACGACGAAGCGCGTGATGCGCCGGCTGCTCGAGCACGAGTTCGAGCACTACCAGCACATCAAGGAGATCCTTGCCAAGCTCGGCGATCCGCCGGCCGACTAGTTAGGTCCCCGCTGCTTTGTCTCGCGCGACCTAGAGGTTGAAAGAACGGACGGCGGCAAGATTGGCGAGCACCCCGGCAGCCTGCAACGCCAATACCAGCAGCGCCTGTCTTGGGGCCCGTGGCAGCCACGTGATCGCATAGAACGCCACTACGGGTACCTGTGCAGCCATGAGTAGCTGCCAGAGATGGGCAGCGGTCCCCTCATCGGTTTCACGGACACCGCCGGATACGGCAACGTGCCCGAGCACCAATGCCAGGGCCGCGAGCGACATTGCCAATGGAAGAAGGGCGCTCCATTGCTTCATCGGTGCGGCGCTCATTCAGGAACCTCGAGAATCACAAGCAGCAGGCCTAATTAGCCGCTCATTTCGTTCGACACTTCGATGAGGTTGCCGTCCGGGTCGCGAAAATACAGCGAGCGCAGCGCGCGGCGGGCGCCGATCTTGTCCACCGGACCGAGCTCGATCGCGACGGAGCAGCGCCGGAGGTGTGCCGCGACCTCATCGAGCGGCAGGTCCGTCGTGAAGCACACGTCGATCGCGCCGGTCGTCGGCCGGCGCGCCTTCGGCTCGAACTCGCGGCCGGCCTGATGCAGGTTCAGCTTCTGATCGCCGAATGCCAGGGCCCGCCGTCCCTCGCCGAACGAGACCGCCGTCATGCCCAGCACGCGCTCATAGAACGCGATGGTCTTCTCGAGGTCGGCGACGGTGAGGACGACGTGGTCGATGCGCTGAACCTTCACGGGCGCTGGGCCCAGGTTATTGCGGCCGCGGCGTGGCGCTCGATGAGCCCGCGCTGGTCGGCGCGCACCTCAGGGAGCGCGTCTGGGGCGAAGCTGCGGAGCTCCTCGATCTCGCTGGTGAGGGCCGCCGTGCCGCTGGTCACGCGGTACGCGAACACGAGCTCCACGCGCTGCCAGCGGTAGCCGGTCACCACCTCGAGGACCGGCCCGACCTCGATGACAAGGCCGGTTTCCTCGCGGATCTCGCGCGCGAGGGCGTCCTCGACCCGCTCGCGCGGATGGAGGAATCCTCCGAGGAACCGCCACTGCGGAGCGCCAAAGCGGTGACGTGCGAGGAGCACCTGTCCCTTCTCGTCGATCCCGAGACCGGTGACGCCAACGAGGAATCGGTCATTCGCGGCCGACATGAAGCGCCGCTGCCAGCGCACGGGGAATGCGTTGAACAGCACGGCCAGGAGACGCATGAGCATGATGCGCAAAGACTAGGCGAGCTAAGGAGCGGCGATCCCCACCGACGCGATGCCGTGCGCCTTGGTCACGGGCAGCTTCTGTACGACCTGCCGCGTCTTCATGTCGATGACATTCACCATGCCGTCGACGTTCGTCGTGACGAGCATGCGGTCGCCCTCGGGGTCGTACGTCGAATGGAACGGCTGTTGACCCAGCTTCGTCTCGCCGAGGACGGTCCGCTCACGCCAATCGACCCAGAGGAGTGACGGGCCAAGGTGATCCGAGAGGATCATCACGCTCGTGTTGTTCGGGTAGTACACGCCGTCCTGGAAGACCTTGAGCGTGTGGAACGGATAGCGGCCCTTGAAATGGATCTCCTGCTTCACCGTCTTCGCGACCGGGTCGTAGATGACCATGCGGTCGGACGGTTTGTCGAGGAAGCCGGAGGAGCTCGACCACATCTCGCTGCCATCGGGCGTGAAGTACACGTCGTGGACGTCGTTCACCTTCACCCGCGTGATCTGCTTGGTGTCGAGGTCGTAGACGCGGAGATGGTCGTTCTCGTTGGAGTTCGTGACGGTGAACCACAACTCATTGGGCCGCGCGGCGCTCATCGCGAGGACGTGCTGCGGAACGCCGACCATCAGCGGCGGGAGCGACTTCCACGTGCCGACGTCGAACCGGGCGATGTACGCGTCCTTCTCGTGTGCGACGAACAGCGTCTTCGCGTCCGGCGACCAGATGATGCCGTGCGGCTGCTTCCCGACCGGCAGCCGGACGATCTCCTTCATCAGGGTCGGATCGATGATCGAGGTCGTGTTGGCCATTCGGTTGTTGACCGCGACGAACTTGCCGTCGGGCGAGACGGACAGCTGATGCGGCATGCGACCGACCGGGATCTCGCCGACGAGCGAGAACGGCGCGTCGGGGGCGCCCTCGAGGACCCACACCTGATCGGTGCTCTCCGATGCGACGAACACCCGGAGCTTCGCGTAGAGGCGCGGGTCCACCGTGGGCTGCGCCGTCGGCGACGGCGTGGACGCGCGCGACTGCGTGGGTGCCGCAACATCCTCGCTCGTATCGGCTTCGGAAGACGTGGGAGCGACGGATGCGCCCGCACAGGACGCGAGCAGCACAAAGGCGATCGCCAGAAGCGCCAGTCCCCTCACTCAACCACCCCGCTGGACCGCGGCCCGGACCGGGTCAGCGTCAGCGTATCGCACCGGAAAGCGGACGCCACGCGGCTCAGTCCGTACGGCCATCGGACGGGTCCACTCAGTTCTGCCTAGGGCAGCGGGCGGCGGCGCCTCCGTTCGCTGACCCGAATCCGGACGAGCGCGCGCTGCAGGCTCGCCCGCGCCCGGGCCTCTTCGGCGGCGGACATCGGCCCGGCCTGCAGGGCCTGCTGGGCGCGGTCCCGGGCCTCCTGCGCGCGCTTCGTGTCGATCTCCTCGGCCGGCTCGGCGGCCTCGGTGAGGACGATGACGCGGTCGCCGCGCACGTCCATGAAGCCGCCGAAGACCGCCAGCACCTCTTCGACCCCGCCCTTCTTCACGCGGAACTCGCCGGGTCCGAGCGTCGTGAGGAGCGGGGCGTGGTGCGGGAGGATCCCGACGTACCCCTCGCTCGCCGGGGCGATGACCATGTCCACCTCGTCCGCGTAGACGGCGCCTTCCGGCGTGACGATCTCGAGTCGGATGGGCACGGCTACGCGTTCTCCTTCGCGAGCCGCTCGCCCTTCTCGCGGGCCTGCTCGATCGTGCCGACGTTGAAGAACGCCTGCTCCGGCAGGTCGTCGTGCTTGCCCTCGAGGACCTCCTTGAAGCTGCGGACCGTGTCCGCGACCTTCACGTAGACGCCGTCGAGTCCGGTGAACTGCT
>JBGPZT010000240.1:0-2640 GCA_041493915.1 Candidatus Limnocylindria bacterium | reverse complement strand
CGAGGTTCTCGGCGACGCGCTGGGCCTCGATCTTCGCGTGCGCGAGCGGTTTGCCCTGCTCCATCGCGAGGAGCTTCGCGACCTCGTCGACGACCTCGTGCATCTTCCGCGCGGCCTCGTGCATGAGCTTTGCGCGCTTGGTGCCAGAAGTCGCCGCCCAGCCCGGGAACGCTTTGCGGGCTGCGTCGACGGCGGCATCGACATCGGCCGGCGTGCCGCGTGGGATCTGGCCGACCACCTCGCCGTTCGCGGGATTGCGGACCTCCATCGTCTTGCCCGCCTGGGCATCGACGAGCTCTCCGCCGATGAGCATCTTGGCCATTCTCAGGACCTCCCCGTGGAGCAAGAACTCTATAAGGTATGCGCGCAGCACATCAGGGAGGTCGGTGAGATGCCCATGGGGTTCGAGATAGGGGACGCGGTCGGACAGATCATCCTCGACCGCCCGCCTGCCAACTCCTACGACCGCGCCTTCATCGACGAGCTCGACGTCGCGATCGAGCAAATGCGGAAGGTCGTCGGCGTGAAGGCGATCGTCGTACGCAGCGCGTCCGAGAAGTTCTTCTCCGCGGGCGCCGACGTATCGGTGTTCGCGACGAGCGACCTCGAGGCGCAGAAAGCGTTCGTCGCGCGCGCGAATGAGGTGATGAGCAAGTTCGAGAGCATGCCGAAGATCGTGATCGCCGCGATCAACGGCCATTGCCTGGGCGGTGGCCTCGAGATCGCGCTCTGCTGCGACTTCCGCATCGCCGCGGAAGGCGCATACAAGATCGGCCTGCCCGAGGTGACGCTCGGGCTGCTGCCGGGCACCGGCGGCACGCAGCGGCTGCCGCGGCTCATCGGCCGGCAAAAGGCGCTCGAGCTGATGCTGCGCGGCACGACGCTGTCGCCGCAGGAGGCAAAGGAGGCGGGCATCGTCGACGAGCTCGTGCCGGCCGCGGATCTCCGGTCGCGCGCCGTCGAGCGCGCGCGGTCGTACGCCGATGGCCCGAGCTTCGCCAGGGGCCAGATCAAGCTCGCTGCCGTGCGGGGCTATGGGCGCACGCTCGAGGAGGGACTGGCGATCGAGCGCGAGGCCCTCATCCGGCTGCTCCAGAGCGAGGACGCGCGTGAGGGCGTGACATCCTTCATCGAGAAGCGCAAGCCGTACTACAAGGGCCGCTGATCGCCGACAAGCGCGTCAGCCTCGCGGAGGCGGTCGCGCGCTTCGTCCCCGACGGCGCGTCCGTGGCGCTTGGGTGCGCGCTCGAGGCGGCCATCCCCTTCGCGTTCGCGCACGAGCTCATTCGCCAGCGCCGGCGCGACCTCGAGCTCATCGGTCCCATCTCGGATATCGCGTTCGATCAGCTCATCGGTGCCGGCTGCGTCCGACGCGTCACGGCCGCGTGGGTCGGCAACGTCTCGGCCGGCCTCGCGCACGCGTACCGGCGCGCGATGGAGCAGGGCACACCGAGGCGCATCGAGGTACGCGACCACAGCAACTTCACGCTCGCGCAGGCGCTGCTCGCCGGCGCGCTGGGTGCGCCGTACCTGCCGACCAGGACGCTCCTCGGAAGCGACATCCCGCGCGCGAACGGCACGTTCATCGAGGCCGTCTCTCCGATCGACGGCTCACCTCTCCTCCTGATCCCGGCGATCACGCCCGACGTGACCGTCATCGCCGTGCAGCAGGCTGACGCGGCTGGCAACGCCCAGCTCCTCGGACCGTGGGGCGTGTCGCAGGAGGCCGCGCTCGCGGCGAAGGCGGTCATCGTGCTCGCGGAGGAGATCGTCCCCCGTGAAGTGATCGGTGCCGATCCGAACCGCACGATCGTTCCGGCGATGAAGGTCGTCGCCGTCGTCGAGGAGCCGGGGGCGTGCCATCCGTCGCCGCTGCAGGGCCGCTACGGCCGCGACCACGAGTTCTTCCACGACTACCATCGCGCGACGCGCACCGCAGTCGACTTCGACGCCTGGATCGCCGACTGGGTCACCGGCGTTCGCGATCGTCGCGCATACCTGCAAAAGCTCGGCCCGCGCTGGCCGGAGCTGCGGACCTAGTGGACATCTCGCCGGGCGAGCTCATGGTCGCGCAGGCGGCGCGCGAGATCCGTGACGGCGAGCGCGTCTTCGTCGGCATGCGCCTGCCGCTCATCGCCTTCGTGCTCGCCAAGCGCACGCACGCGCCGAACGCCGTCGGCCTGTTCGAGCTCGGCATCGTCCGCGACGAGCCCTCGCCCGAGCTCCTCTACACCATGGGCGATCCGCCGAACGTCAGCGGCGCGGTCTGGTGCGGGCGCACGATCGACCTGATGGGCCTGCTGCAGCGCGGCGAGGTGGAGGCGGGCTTCATCGGCGGCGCCGAGGTCGACCGACACGGCAATCTCAACACCACGGCGATCGGCGAGGACCGAGCGCATCCGACTGTGCAGCTCCCGGGATCGGGCGGCGGCGCGGACATCGCGAGCCTCGCGCATCGGCTCATCGTGGTCATGGCGCACGACAAGCGGCGCCTCCGGGAGCGCGTCGACTTCGTCACATCGCCGGGCTACGGAGAGGGCGGCGACTGGCGCACGCGCGTCGGACTGCCGCGCGGCGGTCCGTCGGTGCTCATCACGACGCTCGGCGTGTTCCGTTTCGTGGCCGGCGAGGCGGTGCTCG
>JBGPZT010000045.1:0-16433 GCA_041493915.1 Candidatus Limnocylindria bacterium | reverse complement strand
GCTGACGGGATCGTCGCTCCACGTTGGCCTCATCGGTCTGTTCCAGGCGATCCCGCTTCTTGCCCTGACGCTGTTCGGTGGCGTGATCGCCGACCGCGTCGACCGCCGGCGGCTCCTCATCGCGACGCAGAGCGGTCTGATGGCGACATCGCTCGCGCTCGCGGTAGTGACGCAGTTCGGCTTCACGGAGCTGTGGATCCTGTACGCGCTCACCGCGCTCTCTGCCGGCTTTTCGGCGATCGACCAACCGACGCGCGGCGCGCTGGTGCCGACGCTCGTCGATCGCGCGGATCTGCCGGCAGCGATCGCCCTCAATCAGATGCTCTACCAGACCGCGGCGGTCGTCGGGCCGGCGCTCGGCGGCGTCGTGATCGCCTCGTACGGCGTAGCCGCCGCGTATTGGCTCGACGCTGTGACCTTCGCGGCCGCGATCGCCGCCGCCGCCGCGATACGCGCACCGGTGCGCGCCGCGGTCGTCCATCTTCCGATCCTTCAGTCGCTGGCGGAGGGCGTGAGATACGTCGCGGGGCACCGCTTGCTGCTGTCGTCGATGTCCATGGACCTCGCGGCCATGCTGCTCGCCTCGCCGCGCGCGCTGTTCCCCTTCTACGCGGAGCAGGTCTTCAAAGTCGGTGCGCAGGGACTGGGCCTGCTGTACGCCGCGCCCGGCCTCGGCGCGCTGATCGCGGTCTTCACCTCGGGGTGGGTCGGCCGCGTTCGGCGTCCCGGCGCGGCGGTCCTCATGGGTGTCTGCGCCTGGGGCATCGCGATCGCTGCCTTCGGGCTCATGACCGAAGGACTCTTCCTTCTTGGTCTCGTGCTCGTCGCGCTCGCGGAGGCGGCCGACCTCGTCGCCACGATCTTCCGCCACACGATCCTGCAGGGCGTCGTCCGTGAAGAGCTGCGGGGACGGCTCACCGCGATCAACGGTATGTTCGTCATCGGCGGTCCCAACCTCGGCCAGGTCCGTGCCGGCGTCGTCGCGGCGTTCGCGTCGCCGCAGTTCGCTGTCGTGAGCGGTGGTCTCATGTGCGTCGCCGCGGCCATCGGCATCGCGCTGTGGGCGCCCGAGCTGCTTCGCTACGACCGCACAGCGCGTGCGGTCGAGCCCCACACGGCTTGAGACCATCGTCGTTGCGGAACGGTGCGCATCGCCGCATTCGCGGCGGCGCGCCTGATGGACGCTTGTGGGTCGGATGAGCGAAAAGGAGATCACCATGACGATCACGTTGAACGGCGAAAAGACAGGCACGCAACAGGAGGGAACAGCCACAGTGAAGAGCGAGGTCGCGACGGTCGAACGTCGCTTCGTTGGCCTGATCAAAGCCGAGCGTGCGGAGATCCGCAGCGCCGGCGTGGGCGCCGTCTTCGCGGAGAAGGACGTCTCGATCGAGCGCGCCGGAGTGCGGGCGATCGTGGCTGGCGGGTCGCTCCGCTTGTCGCAGGGCGCGGCCGGGACGATCCTCGCGGGCGGCGCGACGAGCATCCGTCAGGGCGGCGCGGGAACGATCTTCTCGCTCGGGCCCACGCAGATCGAGCAGGGCGGAGCCGGCAGTCTCATCGCCGGCAGCGCGACCGTCGGCAAGGGCGGTGTCGTGATACTGGCGATCACGCCGCGGCTGGAGGTCGCGGAGGGCGGCCGCGTGTTCGGTGGTCCTGCGGCGGCCGTCGCGGCGGTCGTCGGCATCGCGATCGGCTTCGCGCTGGGCGCGCTCGTGCGCGGGAAGCGTCGCTAGCGAGCGACCGCTACTTGACGGTGATCACCCAGTACACGCCGTAGTCCTCCATCCACTGCGCGCCCTCGATGAGCGGTCGCAGGTAGAGGCGGTAGGTGCCCGGTGCCGTTGGCGCCTGGATCGTGAACTCGAACCATGCGACCTGACCCGGGCCGACGTAGGCGGCGGGCTGCACCGCGATGCGGTTGTACCTCGGCCATCCCGTCGCCGGCGATCCGAGCTGGCCGTCGCCGCCGAGCGGTGTCGCGCGGTCCTGCCCCGGCTCGGGTGACCACGTGCCGAGATATGCGACCTCGCCCATGCGGCCCGATACCCAGCCGGACGATCCGCTGTTGTGGTACGCGACGACCGCGGTCGACTGCTCGCCTGCGCACAGCGTCGGATATCCGCTCTGTCCGTACCACGACGCGTGGAAGCCGAGCACGCCCGAGGGAACGCTCGGCGGCGGAGCGATGCCGGGCCCGACGCTTCCCGTGCACCCGGCCACGGGGGGAGTGGGTGAGGGTGACGGTGATGGGGTCGGCGTCGGCGTGGCTGTTGCGGTCGGCGTTGGTGTCGGCGTCGGAGCGGGCGTGCCTTGTCCCAGCGTCGCGAGGCGTCCGGCAAGGACGTCGGCCGAGCCGAGCGTGCCGCCCGACAGGTCGACCCGGTAACTGCCCGGCGGCAGATCGACGAAGGCGAACCATCCGCTCCCGTCGGTCTTCAGCGTGCGGACGATCGCGCCACTCGCCGCCGAAAACAGGAGCACCTGCGCCTGCGCGAGGACGGTGCCATCGCTCATGCGTGCGATGCCGCGCAGGTGACCGGTCGTCGGCTGCGTCTTCCACGTCATCGGCGGGACGTTGGCCGTGCTCGAGAAGACCGGTGGCGCCAGCGGGTCGTAAAAGGAGACCTGCGTCAACGCGCGCTCCAGCTCCGCGCGGCTCTGCGCGCCGCTGCGCGTCCCGGCTTCCGTCAGTGAGTCGGGCGTGCGGTACGAGTACCCGACCCAGCCCGCGCCATTGTTGCCGGCGGCGGAGGGCGCGACTGCGGTGCGTACTTGTCGCACGGTCGCGGCGATGTCGTTCAAATAGGGAGCCGATCCGATGACGGATTGGCGTCCGTACTGCGCGTCCTTCGCGAAGTCACTCCAGTCCTGATACATGCGCCGCTGGTCGGTCGGGCTCGTCTGGTCGCGCTTGTAGTTCATCGGGATATTGAGATCGAGGATGCCCTCGCGCATCCAACCGTCCCAGTCCTGCAGCTGCTCCGCGTAGGCGCGCGTGTTCTGCCAGCCGCCCTGCGTCTGCGGACCGTTGCCGTATGTGATGGTGTCGGCGCTCACGCGCACGCTCGGCCGGATCGCGTAGCTCTCGATGTAGACCTTCCGCACGATGTTCGTGATCTGGTCGCGGCGCCACTGCGCCCACTGCGCATCGGATGCCACGGGCCGATCGGTGCGGCCGGTCGCCTGCTGGAAGCGCGACACCGCGACCGGGTTGTAGCCCCACGTCGGCACGCCCACCTGGCTGTTGCCGTCGGGGTAGCGGATGCGGTCGAGGTTGAGGCCATCTACCGCGTAGTTCGCGACGATGCTCGTCGCGGTGTCCACGATCCACTGCGCCGCGTCGGGGTGGCCGGGATCCACGAGCCAGTCGGTCGCTTGTTGCGTGACGCCGTCATCGCGCGACATGAGCCAGTTCGCGTTTCCCGTGGCCGCCGGGCCGTGGAGGTTGAACGCGTGCGTCGGCGATGCCGGGGCGCCGCCGTTGCGCCAGAGCGCCGTCGCGATGACCCACGCGTGGACCTCGATGCCCTGTGCGTGCGCCTTGTCGATGAGCGTTTGCAGCGGATCGAACGGGAACGGTGCGAGGCCGGCCTGGTCCGTCCGTGGCACCGATGCGCGGTTGCAGAAGCAGTCGCCGCGTCGAACGACCTGCGCGACGATCGCGTTGAGGTGCGCGGCTTTCGTCGCTGCGACGATCGCGTCGATCCGCGGCGCATCGAACAGATCGTCGCCGAAAGCGTCGACCCAGTACGCGCGGAACTGCCCGCCCGGTGGCGTCGCCGCGTCGAAGTCCGGCGCGGCATCGACGTCCGCGGAATTCGCCAGCTGGGGCAGCCAGACAACCGCCAATACGGCGACGAGTGCCAACCCGACCTTCCTCACTACCTCAGTAACGATGAGGCAACGACGTGTGTCGCGGGCGGGTGATATCTAGCTCTTTCTTCTCCCCCCACATGCGCACGAAGCGGGCGAGCGAGCCCGCGTCCTTAAACTTGCCGCGATGCCACGCCCGTTTCGCTTCGCGGTCACGGCCCGCTGGGCCGGCAGCGGCACGCGCTGGCGCGACGTCGCGCGCCGCGCGGAGGATCTCGGTTACGACGTGCTGCTCGTCACCGACCACATGGGCGCGCAGCTGGCACCCATCCCAGCGCTCATGGCCGCGGCCGATGCGACGACGCGTCTACGCGTCGGCAGCTTCGTATTCGCGAACGATTATCGCAACCCCGTGATGCTCGCGAAGGAAGTGGCGACGATCGATGTCCTTTCCGGTGGCCGCATCGAGGTGGGCATCGGGGCGGGCTGGAATACCGGCGACTATCGCGAGCTCGGCATCCGGTACGACGCGCCCGCGGTGCGCGTGAGCCGACTGGAGGAATCCGTCGTCCTGCTGAAACGCCTGCTGAGCGAGGAGCGCGTCGACCACGCCGGCGAGCACTACACGGTGCGTGGCGCGAAGATCCTGCCTCGGCCGCTGCAACGACCGCATCCGCCGCTGATGATCGGAGGCGGTGGGCCGCGGGTGCTGCGCCTCGCCGCACGCCAGGCCAACATCGTCACCTTCGCGCCGCAGGTGAACGCGAGCGGTCGCCCGCGCCTCGACGCGATCACGGAGAAGGCTCTCACCGAGCGCGTGATGCGCTTTCGCGCGGCCGCGGGCGCGCGCGCCGAAGGCATCGAGCTCAACGTCTTCGTTTTCGATGCCGCTGTCACGGATCGCGCCCGGTCGCTCATGGCCGGCGTGAGCGGGTACCTGCGCCGCGCGGCGAACGGCCTCGTGCGTAGCCCGTTCGTCCTCTACGGTTCGCGCTCATCGTTACGCGAGCTCCTTCTGGAGCGTCGCGAACGCCTCGGCCTCAGCTACATCTCGGTGCCCGGCAACGCGATGCGCGAGTTTGCGCCGATCGTCGCGGAGCTTCGCGGGACCTAGGGCGTCTTCGTCGGGCTGAGCTAGACGAAGCGCTCCGCCTTCCACTCGATGCCGAGCTCGCCGGGCGGGCCCATGTAGCCGAGCATCGCGGACGCCGCGACGACCGCGGGGCTCGCGAGATAGCCGAGCCCGCCCACGCCCATGCGGTTCGCCCAATTGCGGTTGAAGGACGTGATCGCGGTCTGCCCCTTCGCGAGCGCGTCGGGGCCCTGGCCGAAGCACGGACCGCACCACGATTCGCGGATCTCTCCACCGACCGAGCGGAACACGTCGGCGATCGACTCGCCGCCGAGCCGCGCGTCGGTGCGCTCGATGTCCTTCTTCACGGCGCCCGAGCCCGGAAAGATGACGAATTCGTTCGCGGCGCGTCTCGCGCCTTTGTCGCGCGCCGCGCGTAGCACGAGGGCGGCCTCGAGGAGATCTCCGTATCCCCCGTTCGTGCAGGAGCCGATGAACGCCTTGTCGAAGGCGATGCGCTCGCGCGCGACCTCGTCCGCGGGGAACGCGTTCCCCGGGCTGAACGGCTTCGCGATGAGCGGCACGACCTCGGACAGATCGAGGACCTCGTCGATCTCGTATGAGGCATCCGCGCCGGGACCGAAACGTGGGTAGGGGAGGTCGGTGTGGCCTCTCTCGCTGTACCACGCGTACGTCAGGTCGTCGGGCGCGAAGATCCCGTTCGTGGCCTCGCCCTCGGCCATCATGTTCGCGATCGTGTTGCGGTAGCCCATCGGCAGCTGCTTGTCGGCGTCGACGAACTCGACGCTCATGCCCTCCGCCTGACTGGGGCCCCACCGCGCGAGCAGCGCGAGGACGACGTCCTTGCCGCTCACCCAGGGCTGCAGCCGTCCCTTGAATACGACGCGCCGCTGACGGGCGACCGTGAAGTACACGTAGCCGGTCGCCCAGCCGAAGCCGAGCGTCGTCGAGCCGACGCCGTATCCGAGCGCGCCGTATGCGCCGTAGGCGCGGCTGTGCGAATCGGCGCCGGGGATGAGTGCGCCGGGAACGACGAGCCCCTGCTCGGGGAAGTAGAAGTGGAAGATGCCGTCGCCCGGCGTGGCGTAATGCGGGCGCGTGATGCCGTGGAGATCCGCGAATTGCTTGCCGATGGCGGTCTGCTTGTCGTCGGCCTCGCGGTGGTTGAACACGAAGTGGTCGTTCGCGACCGCGATCTGGCGCGGCCGGATCGTCTCACCGCCGGTGATCTGGTTGAAGGTGTGGATCGAGAACGGAGCGGTGCCGTCGGACGCCGGCAGCAGGTCCGCGTAGAGCCGCAGCGTCGCGCCAGCGCGCACGTCGGCATCCTTGTCGACGCGGTGCGCCCAGAGGATCTGCTCGGTCGACGTCAGCGAACGCGCCGTCTTGGCGTCGGGCCATGAGATCTCCGGAGCGCGTAGCACGGAGTCGCGGAACTCCCGGCGGCCGATCTTGATGATCCCGCCCGAGCGGCGGATGTCGTCCTCTGCCGGCGAGAGGGCCGCGGGCTCATAGCTCCTCTGCTGCGTCTCGTTCGTGAGCGTCCGCGTCTCGGGATCGAACGAGAATGCATCGCCCTCCTGCGCATCCTCGACCGCCGTGCGGCTCTGCACGACGTGAAGGCCGAGGTTGAGCGCGTTGCGCCGGAAGATGTCGCCCATCCCCGCGCCGCAGACGATGACGAGCTCGCGGCCGGCCTCGTCGCCGACGCCCTTCAGCCCGGCCGGGCTCATCTCGCGCGACGACCCGATCGCGAAGCGGTCGCCGGCGATGACGAAGTTCTCGCCGCGGTGCACGCGCTCGCGGAAATCGGGCATGAGGAAGCGGAACGAGCCCGCCCTCCAGCGGTGATCGAGCGTCTCGAGGCTCTCCGACACGCAGTCGTTCGACGGAGTGATCTGGTCCGTGTCGATCGCGTTGAGCTTCTTCCCGGGCACCTTGGGATCCCAGAAGATCAGCGCTTTGCCGCGGACGGCGCGCCCGCCAGCGGTGCGCGCGCCATCGGCGCGCTCCGGTCCCGGTATGCGATTCGCGTCGACGCCAGGCAGAAGCTCGGCTGGTCGAATGACCTGGGTCATCGCTTCGATTGTGGCACCCGGATGCCTCAGCCTCGCGCCAACCGCTCCAGCTCGGCGTCGGTCAAGAGCCGATCAGATCGCTTCGCCGCATCGAACACGCGCGCGATCCGCTCGCGCTCCGGCTGGTAGCCGTGGGACTCGAGCCAGTACACGACGTTGGACTCGCCGCTCATCGGACCGACCTCGATGCGCTGCCGTAAGCCCAGCACCGACGCGGGCACGCCGCTGTACACGCGGTCCGCGAGATCGCGATCACCCTTCCGCAGCGCCTTGATGACGGCCGCCGCGTGCACGCCCGTGCCGGTGCGGAAGGCGTCCGAGCCCAGCGCCGGATAGTTCGACGGGATCGGGATGCCGCAGTGCTCCGCGACCAGTGCCACGTATTCGGCGAGCGGCGTGAGATCGCGGGCGATGACTCCCCAGATCTGCATGTTGATCAGCAGCTGGTCCATCGACGTGTTGCCCACACGCTCGCCGATCCCCAGCGCGCAGCCGTGCACGCGGTCGGCGACCGCCGTCGCGGTCAGCGCGTTGATGGTGCCGAGGCCGCGGTCGTTGTGGCCGTGGTAGTCGAGCTTCACGTCGCGGCCCTTGATGACGTCGTCGCGGAGGAACGTGAGCAGGTTGCGCACACCTTCGGGTGTCGCATGCCCGACCGTGTCGGATGCGCAGATCCGCTCCGCGCCGCAGCCGATCGCGATCTCGTAGAGCTTCGTGAGCGTCTCGGGGTCGGCGCGGGTCGTGTCCTCGGTCACGAACATCACCGGCAGCCCGTTCTTCACGAGCGTGGTCACCGACTCCTCCACGAGTTTGAGCATCGTGTCGAGCGACCAGTCCTCCACCAGACGGCGGATCGGCGACGAGCCGATGAACGCGCAGCTCTCGATCTTCACGCCTGACTCGACCGCGGTCTCGACCGCGCCCTGCACGTCGAGGGGATGCGTGCGGAGCGCCTGGTTCGGACGCAGCTTCTTCAGCTTCGTCGTTTCCTTCGCGAGCTCGACGATCTCCGCTCGCGCGCGTGGCGATGCGCCCGGCAGTCCGATGTCAGCACTGTCGATCTCGAGCTGATCCATCAGCTGCAGCAGTCGCTTCTTCACCGCGAGCGGCGGGTTGCGCACCGACGGACCCTGCAGCCCGTCGCGGAGCGTTTCGTCGTCGAGCTCGACGGCACGGTAGTCGGCCTTCATGGCGCGGCCGTCGCGGTTCCAGTCATAGATCAGATGGTCGAGCTCGCTCATCGCTCTTCCTTCGGCGCGGGCTCAGGTGCGAGCGCGAAGCCAACGCGCGCGCCGGCGCTCCAGCGCAGATAGGCGAGATCGACGGGGTCGAAGCCGGCATGGCGTGCCGCGGTGAACGTGTAGCGGGTCGTGATGCCGGCGAACGTAGTTGCCTCGAGGCGGTCCCGCAACCGCGCGCGATCTGGTGTGCCACCCACGCTCTCCGCCGCCGCGTCGATGAGGGCGAGCGCGTCGTAGGCCGTCGCCGCGAGCGTGCTCGGGGCACCGTGGCGCGCGGCGAACGCTTGCAGAAAGGCCGCGCGCTCCGCGGTCGTCGGCACGATGGAGATCGCCGCGAGGTTCCGCGAGCCTGGCCAGGTCGCGAGGTCCGCGCCTTCCCGCAGCTCCGAGGCGTCGCCGGCCTCCATGAGATAGGAGAGATAGACGCGCGGCGTGATGCCCGCAGCGGCGAGCGCGCGCGTCGCGTCGATGTACGTGGCGGCCGGGCCGGTGAAGAACGCGCTCCGCGCGAACGAGGCGCCGGCGCGGACCCGCCCTGCGGCGTCCTGGGCATTCACCGTCACGACCGTCGGGGGGGCGAGGCCGCGCTGCTCCAGCTCCGTCGCCAGCGCGAGCCGCTCGGCGACCGCCGGAGGCGATTCATCGCTCGCGAGAAGCGTCGGCTGCAGCGTGCCGCGCTGCATCGCGTCGTCCACCGCCGCACGCGCGAGGTCGGCGTACGTCGGCGCGAGCGCGAAGGCCCAGCCGCCGCCGAGCAGCGACATCGGCTCGGGTGCCGGTAGCGTGAGCACGACCGGAAGGCGCGCGACGTCGAGCGCGCTGGCGAAGGTCTCGTCGTACCGCAGCGGCACGCCGATGACGACGGCGTCCGCGCGGTCCTCCAGGGCCGCGCGACGCAGCTCGATGAGCAGTCGCGCGTCGCTGCCGGCGAGGTCGATGAACTTCGCGCGCAGCCGCTGCTGACCACCGCGCGCCTGCCCCTGATCCAGCCAGAGCTGCATCGCGTTGCGCTGCGCGACCCCACTTGGAGCTCTCGCGCCGGAGAGGTCAAGCAGCACCGTGACGAGCGTCGTGTCTGGCTCGTGCGTGGGTGACGGCGTCGGAGTGATCTCGGTCGGTGGCGCGGCGCAGGCCGCGAGGAAGAACGCGAGCGCGACGACGGCGCGCACGATCGTTAGGAGCGGGTGCCGTCGGGGCGCGGAGCCTCCTCGGCGTACACGTGCTTCATGGCGTCCTCGGGTCGCGGGTCGGGCTCGCTCTCCGCCTGCGCGATCGCGGCCTCGATCTCGGTGCCCAGCACTTGGCGGATCACCTCGACGTCCGCGTCGCTCATGCCTTGCTCGCCGAGGTACTTCCGGGTGCGATCGAGCGGGTCCTTCGCCATCCACTCGCGGACCTCGTCCTTCGTGCGGTAGCGGCTGTCGTCGTCATCGGAGGTGTGTGGCTGGAAGCGGTAGCACTTGAGCTCCAGCAGCGTCGGGCCGGCGCCGGACCGCGTGTGCTGCACGGCTTGCCGCGTCTTGTCAAAGGAGTCGAGCACGTCCATTCCGTCGGCGATGAAGCCGCGGACCCCGTAGCCCGCGGCCTTGTCCGCGACGTTCGGCACGGCCATCTGATGCTCGACACGCGTCGAGATCGCGAGCGTGTTGTTCTCGATGACGAACACTACCGGCAGCTTGTGGATCGCCGCGAAATTGATGGCCTCGTGGAAGTCGCCGGGGCTCGTGGACGCATCGCCCCCGAAGGCGAAGACGATGTTCTGCTCCTTGAGGTTGCGGATCGCGAGCGCGAGCCCGACGGCGTGGGGGAACTCGGTGCCGACACAGACCGAGCGCGTCACGATGCGGTCCTTCGGGCTCGAGAACTGGTTCAGGAACTGCCGTCCCGCGGAGTGCGTGTCCGTCGCCTTCGCGAGGACCATGCGGAACTCCTCCAGCGGAGTGACACCGAGGACGAACGCGACACCCATATCCCGGTAATACGGGACCGTCCAATCTTTGCCGCGCCGGATGTTCCACGCCGCGCCGATCTGCGCGGCCTCGTGGCCGTCGGTGCCCGCGCCGAACGGCGTGCGGCCCATCCGGTTGAGCTGGAGGATGCGCTCGCTGACCATGCGCGTCTCGAGCATCTTTCGATACATGCCTTTGACGTCGTCGAGGCTCAGTCCGAGCGCGTCATGACGCGCTCGTGAGGTCACGGTCATCCTCGCGATGGTATCGCGCAGAGCGCGTGCGACGGTCGGGTCAACGTTGGTCGAGCGCGCGCCGCAGCGAATCCGCGGTCGCGTTACCGCCGCTGACCCAGCACACGACGCGCTTGCCGGAGAGCCGTTCGGCCAGTCGACGTGCCGCGGCCACGGGTGCGGCTCCCGCGCCCTCGGCGACGAGGTGTCCTTCCACCAGCAGAAGACGCATCGCCGCGTAGAGCTCCTCGTCGGTCACGAGCACGAAGTCATCGAGCAGGGCCGCGAGCATGCGCTGCGGCAGATCGAAGGACGTGCGCGTCGCGAGGCCGTCGGCGAACGTCGCCGCGCGCTCCGTGCTCCGCGGCGCGCGGTCGCGCCAGGCGGTGTACGCCGCCGACGCGCCCTCGGCCTGGACGCCGATGACCGTCATCTCCGGTCGGAGGGTCTTCGCCACGAGCGCCGCACCGGATGCGCCGCTGCCACCGCCGACCGGCACGATGAAGACATCGACGTCAGGCCGCTCGAGCAGGACCTCGAGCGCCGCCGTGGCGACGCCGGCGATGAGATAAGGCTCGTTCCCCGAGTGCACGTAGCGCGTGCCGCTTGTCGCGGCGCGCCGCTCGCACTCCTCGCGCGCGTCGTCGTAGTCGCTCCCATGCTCGACGATCGTCGCGCCGTTCGCGCGCATCGCCGCGAGCTTCAGCGGGTTCGCCCCCTCTGGCACGACGATGGTGACCGGCACGCCGAAGACGCCGCCGGCGTACGCGAGCGACTGGCCGTGGTTGCCGGTCGACGCACCGATCACGCCCTGCTGGGCAGTCGGATCGCGCCCGATGAGGTTGAGGCCGCCGCGCACCTTGAACGCCGCGGTCGGCAGGAGGTTCTCGCATTTCAGCCAAACGTCGAGACCGAGCGCGCTGTTCACGGCGTCACGCCGGATAAGCGGTGTCGGCGCCAGATGCGACGTGAGGAAGTCGCGCGCCGCGAGCACGTCGGCGAAGGACGGCTCGTCCGTCCACGCGTACCGCCGCGGCGTTACGCCGTCGAGCGAATGCGCCACAGCGCCGCCGCGAGCGCGAGCATCCACAGGCCGAGCGTAATGCGAAGCGGCAGCGCCAAGATCGTCATGTCGGCGCCTACTGGAACGGAGAGGATCACCAACGCGAATTGGCCCACAGCAAGACCCAGGGTGATGGCGCCGAGCCAGCGGCTGACAATATCGGTCTCCCACCACAGCTTGCCGAGGGTCCACCACCACATGGCACGGACGAACAGCGCGGCGAGCGCGAGCTCGGGCGCGGCGGTCGTGCCGATACCGATCGCGACGACCACCGTGCCGATGATCGTGCCGAGCATCGTGCCGCTGTCGCGCACTCTGGCGTGGCGCGCGTGCAAGACTGCGATGACCGGGAGCATGAGGCCATACGCGACGGCGGTCAGGAAGAGGTACCAGTCGGGATAGAGGCCGGGTCCAATGGCGGTGCGGACGATGTGGGTGATACCTGCAAGCGCCGCCCAGACGGCAGCCTTCGAGAGCGCCTCGCGCTCGTGCGCGTCGGGTGGCAGTAACTCAGCGGCCAGGCTTTCGCTTCCCACTCTCGTCGTATTCATAGAAACCCCTTCCCGTCTTCACGCCGAGATGACCGGCGAGGACCATGCGCTTCAGGAGCGGCGGCGGGGCCCACCTCGGGTCGCGGAACTCCTCGAAGAACGTGTTCGCGACGTGGAGGTTGATGTCGAGCCCGGTGTAGTCGATGAGCTCGAACGGCCCCATCGGGTGGCGCAGGCCCAGCTTCACGGCCTTGTCGATGTCCTCCGCGGTTGCGACGCCCTGCTCGAGCGCGCGGATCGCCTCCAGCATGATCGGGATCATCAGCCGGTTCACGATGAAGCCCGGTGTGTCCTTGCAGATGACCGGCGTGTGACCGAGGCGCGTCACGAACGCGCGCAGCGCCTCGACCGTCGCATCACTCGTGGTGATCGCCTTCACGACCTCGACCAGCTGCATGACGACGGGCGGATTGAAGAAGTGCAAGCCCGCGAACCGGTCGGGGCGCTTCGTCGCCGCGGCGATCTCGATGATCGTGAGGCTCGAGGTGTTCGAGGCGAAGATCGTCGACGACGGACACACCCGGTCGAGCTCTTCGAAGACCTCTTTCTTCGCGCCCATGACCTCGATCACCGCTTCGATGACGAGATCGCGGTCCTTGAAGTCCGCCAGTGCGGTCGTGCCGTGGATGCGGCCGCGCGCTTTCTTCGCATCGTCCTCGGAGACCTTGCCGGATCTCACGAGACGGGCCAGCGAGCCGTCGATGCGCGAGAAGCCACGGTCGATGAATGTCTGGTCGACGTCGCGCGCCAGGACGTCGAGACCGGCCAAGGCGCACACCTGCGCGATCCCCGAGCCCATTTGTCCGAAACCGACGATCCCGACGCGCTCGATGGCCATGGCGTGCGTCCCTCCTGTGGCGCTTCGAATGGGCGCGGACAGCATACCGAGATGCTCGGTACCATCGGGTCCGATGCCTCCCTTCCGCGGACCCGACGCTGTCGACATTGCCCTCACCGTCAATGGCCGAGGAGCGACAGCGCACCTGCGGCCGCAGCGCTCGCTGCTCGAGCTGCTGCGCGGCCCCTTGGGTCTGACCGGCACGAAGCTCGTGTGCAACGCGGGCGACTGCGGCGCGTGCACGGTCCTCGTCGACGATCGCCCGGTGTATTCGTGCATCACGCTCGCCGTCGCGTGCGAGGGCAAGCGCGTCGAGACGATCGAGGGCATCTCGAACGACGGCGCGCTCCATCCGGTGCAGGAGGCCTTCATCGACCACGACGCGTACCAGTGCGGCTTCTGCACGCCGGGCCAGGTCATGTCGATCGTCGCGCTGCTCCGCACTACGGCCAAGCCGACCGAGGACGAGATGCGGCACGCGGTGGCCGGCAATCTCTGCCGCTGTGGCTCGTACGTGAACATCGTGAAGGCCGGCATGTCAGCGGCGAGGCGGAGCAAGTAGTGGCCGGCGTCAGGGTCGTCAAGAGCCGCGACGAGTTCGAAGGCGAGATCTTCGAATCGCTCTCGATCATCCAGGGGACCGACCTACCGCCGCATGCGGCGAACGTCGAGCTCGATGAGATCGGAAAGTCGCGCAAGCGCATCGATGGTGTACAGCGCGTGACCGGACGAGCGACGTACACGCACGACGTCACGCTGCCGGGCATGCTTCACGCGCGCCTGCTGCGTAGTCCTTACCCGCGCGCGCGCGTGCGCGCGATCGACACGACGAAGGCCGAGGCGCTGCCCGGCGTGCACGGCGTCCTGCATCGGTTCAACGCGCCGAAAGCGGCGTTCCGCGGCGAGGAGACGATCTTCCGCGAGGAGGTCCGCTTCATCGGCGACGAGGTCGCCGCCGTCGTGGCCGATGACGCGGGCATCGCCGGACGCGCGCTCGGGCTCATCGAGGTCGACTACGAGCCGCTCCCGCACGTCACCGATCTCGAGGAGGCGATCGCCGATGGCGCGCCGAAGCTCGAGGACGGCGGCAACGTGTTCGAAGCGGGTTCGCTGAAGCGCGGCGAGGTGCGGCCGGCGTTCAAGGACGCCGATGCCGTCGTCGAGGGGACGTATCGGACCTCGACGCAGATGCACAACTCGTTCGAGTCGCACGGCGCAGTCGCGCAGTGGGACGGCCAGATCCTGACGGTCTGGGAATCGACGCAGCACGTCTTCGGCGTACGCGAGGGCCTTCGCGCCGCTCTTCTTCTCCCGCTCTCCCAGATCCGCGTCATCTGCGACTACATGGGTGGCGGCTTCGGTTCGAAGGGCGGCGTGGGGAAGTACTCGATCATCGCTGCGCTGTTCGCGAAGCAGCTCGGCCGGCCGGTCCGCTGCGTGCTCACGCGGCACGAGGAGAACCTCGCCGCGGGCAACCGCTCCGCGACGCTGCAGAAGGTGAAGCTCGCGGGCAAGGATGGGCGGATCACCGCCGTCGAGCACATCTCGTGGTCGAACGCGGGTCAGGGACGTTGGGTCGCGAATCCGACCGGGCCGACGAACACCCTTTATGACTTCGCGAACCTCCTGACGAAGTCGTATCGCGTCGTCACGAATGCGGGGTCGCTCTCCGCGTTCCGCGCGCCGGGGTACGTCGAAGGCACGTTCGCGCTCGAGGGAGCGATCGACGAGCTCGCCGAGCGCATGGGTGTCGATCCGCTCACGCTGCGCCGCCGTCACGCCGCGTCGCAAAAAGACCCACGCACGACGAAGACGTATTCGCTGAAGCGGCTCCTTGAGTGCTACACGATCGGTGCGCGCGAGATCGGCTGGAGCAAGCGGCGCGCGGGCGGCACGCGCGGCTCGGCGCCGCATCGCAAGCGCGGCATCGGGATGGCCTCGCAGATCTGGGGCGGCGGCGGCGGGCCGCCCGCGTACGCGACGGTGCACTTCAACGCCGACGGCACTGTGATCCTGCGCGCGGGGACGCAGGACATCGGCACGGGCACGCGGACCGTGCTCGCGCAGATCTGTTCCGACGAGCTCGGCGTGGACCTTGACCGCATCTCGGTGCGCATCGGCGATACCGAAGGCCCGTACGGTCCGATCTCCGCCGGCTCGCTCACGCTCGCGTCGGTGGGACCGGCGGTGCGGCTCGCCGCGCGCGACGCGCGCGAACAGTTCCTCGGCGCTGCGGCCGGCGTGCTCGAGGTGCGAAAGACGGAGCTACGGATGGAGCGCGGTCACATCGTGAGCAAGGGTGCCCGCACGCCGATCTCCGAGGTGAGCAAGAAGCTCGAGAACAACACCGTCATCGGCAAGGGCTCGCGCTGGCCGAATCCCGAAAACCTGTCGATCAAGACGTTCGGCGCGCACTTCGCGCAGGTCGAGGTCGACACGCTCACCGGCGAGATCGTCGTGGAGAAGATCGTCGCGGTACACGACATCGGCCGCATCGTGAATCCGATGACCGCCGCGTCGCAGGTCCAGGGCGGCGTCATTCAGGCCCTCGGCTTCGCGCTCACCGAGGAACGGGTCGTCGACCGTTCGCTCGGCCGCGTCATGAACGCCAATCTCGAGTGGTACAAGATCCCGACCGTGCTCGACGTGCCCGAGATCGTCGTTCGCTTCACCGACCGCCCCGACCGCAGGGCGAACAACCTCGGCGCGAAGGGGCTGGGTGAGCCGCCGATCATCCCGACCGCGGGCGCCGTCGCGAACGCGGTCGCGAACGCCATCGGCGTGCGGCTGCGCCACGTGCCGATGACGCGGGCGCGCGTGCTCGAGGCGCTGGCGGTGGCGCGGTGAGCCTGTTCTCGTACACGAAGCCACGCGCGCTCGGCGAAGCGCTCAAGCTGCTGAAGAACGGAACCGTCGCGCTCGCCGGCGGGACGGATCTCGTCGGACTCATCCGCAGCGGGCTCGCGCGACCCGACAAGCTCGTGGACCTCACCGGGATCGAGAGCCTCCGCGGCTGGACCCGCGAGAAGGGCAAGGGCCTGCGGATCGGCGCGCTCACGCCGCTGTCCGATCTCGAGACGTCGCCGCAGCTGCGAAAGCTCGCGCCGATGATCGCTGAGTCGCTGCGTGATGCCGCGACGCCGCAGCTCCGCAACATGGGCACCGTCGGTGGCAATCTGCTGCAGCGCAACCGCTGCTGGTACTTCCGCGACCCGGGCGTGCCGTGCTGGCTGAAAGGCGGCACGCGCTGCTTCGCCGCTGAAGGCGAGAACCGCCATCACGCCGTGCTCGGCGCCGAGGACTGCGTGATGGTGACGCCGTCGGACCTCGTGCCCGCGCTCATCGCGTACGACGCGGAGATCGAGCTGGCGTCCAACGTGGGGCGGCGCCGCATGAAGCTCGCGGACCTCTTCGTGACGCCGCACGGCCGCGTGCGCCACGAGCACGCGCTGCGCAAGGGCGAGCTGGTGGTCGCGGTCCGCGTGAGCGATTCCGCGCTCGAACGGCGCGGCACGTTCCTCAAGGCGATGGACCGCAAGGCCTGGAGCTTCGCGCTGGTGTCGGTCGCGGC
>JBGPZT010000180.1:0-4752 GCA_041493915.1 Candidatus Limnocylindria bacterium | reverse complement strand
GGCAGGTTCCCGATCGGATTGAAGATCCCGGCGAGGAAGAACTGCGGCAGCATCACGAACGGGAAGATCTGATTCGCTTGCCGCAGGTTGTCCAAGCGCGACAGGACGAGGACCCCGAACGCGCCGCCGTACACGGCGATGATCAAGGCTGCCGGAAAGAGCGCCACGAGCTTTTCGATGGTCATCGGCACGCCGAGGAGCACGCCGAACGCGAGGATCGCGATGAACTGCGGAAAGGCCACGAGCGACTCGCCCAGGATCTTCCCGAAGATGATCGAGTAGCGCGATATGGGCGACACGAAGATCTCCTGACTGAAGTCCTGCTCGCGGTCCATCAGCAGTGAGATGACGCCGAGCGCGGTGGACTGCCAGATCGTCTGCGCGAGCACGCCGGTGAACACGAAATGCAGCAGGTTGATGCCCGACGTCGTGCCGAAACCGGACTGGAGACTCGTGCCCAGGATGCCGATGAAGATGAGCGGGAACGCGAAATCTGAGACGATGCGCGCGCGGTCGCGCAGCAGCTTGATGAAGTCGCGGTGCGCGAGCGTCAGGATCGCGGAGACCTCACTCACTGACTTTCCCCACGATCTCCAGATACGCGTCCTCCAGGCTGGGCATGTGGGTGCGCACGAGCGTGAGCGGCGTGTCGATCGCCTTCAGCGCGGCATGCGCGCGGCGCGAGTCGACGTGGACGCGGAACGGCCCGTCGCCGTCGCTGCGGATCTCGAGCCGGGAGAGCTCCTCGCGCAGCCGCGCGCGGTCGTCGCTGTCGACCAGCACGTACTCCTGCACCAGGTCGGCCTTGATGCGCTGCGGCGTGCCGAACGAGACGACCTTGCCCTTGTCGATGATGCAGATGGTGTCGGCCTCCTCGGCCTCCTCGAGGTAGTGGGTCGTGAGGAAGACGGTGGTGCCACTTTCGCGTCGGATCGTGGTCAGGTACTCCCACAGCGTCCGGCGGCTCGGGACGTCGAGACCGGCCGTCGGCTCGTCGAGGAACAGCACCTTGGGGCGATGCATCAGGCTGCGCACGATCTCGAGCTTCCGTCGCATGCCGCCGGAGAACGTGCGCATCGGCTTCTGGATCTCGTCGGCGATGCCGAGCAGCCCCGCGAGGCTCTGCACCTGCTCGCGATAGGCCGCGGGCATGAGACCGTAGCTCGGCGCGTACGGATAGAGCCCGTACAGGATCGCGTGGAACCGGACGTTCTCCTCGGCCGTGAGATTCATGTCCAGGCTCGGACGCTGGAAGATGATGCCGACGATCCGCCGTACAGCGCTTGCCTCGCGCACGATGTCGCGCCCGTCGATCGTGGCGGTACCGCTGGTCGGCGCGAGGGTCGTCGTGAGGATCGAGATCGTCGTTGTTTTTCCTGCGCCGTTCGGACCGAGCAGGGCGAAGAATTCGCCGGCCCGCACGTCGAACGAGATGCCGTCGACGGCGTTGCGGTCTGCCTTCTTGTACCGCTTCGTGAGGCCCTCGAGATGGATCACGGCCGGAGTTTATGTGGCGAGGGTGGCGCGTTTGACATTGCCGGGGTTCTCCCGAGAACGCCGGCGCGCGCGTCCGGGGGGCAGAGTCCTCGCACGAATGGCATGGAGGTGACACAGATGGCGACGACGTGGGAGCTGATGGCGGTCTGTCTCGAGGACGCCGTGCGAGCTGAGGATCTCGTCGGGGAGCTTGCCTTCCGCCGCGAGCTGCGGCTCGACCCGCAGAAAGCGCTCTCGGCGTTCGAGCTCCGCGCGAAGCCCTTGCGCTAGCGGCCGGCGACCCGCCGGCGCGGATGGCGCTCGCGGACAGGCTCGTCCTCGAGCACCTCCCATTCGCGGGTGCTGTAGAGGTTCGCGGCGAGGCCGGCGTCGGCGATCAGCAGCACGAGCCCGGCGATCGCGAGGAGGAAGGGTGCCGGTGAAGGCGCGGCCTGACCGAGCTCGAAGCTGCGCAGGACCGCCGAGATCCCGTAGAGCACGAGCACACCGATCGCGGCAGCCTGGTCGAGGCGCGCGAGCCCGCGCTCGTCCCGATCGACGTCACCGTACTCGACGACCGCGGTGATCGCGGCGATGCCAACGACGATGACCATGGTCACGACGAGCCACTGGGCGGCGACAACGAAGATACTGGTGTCCCGCGCGCCCCAGCCGAACCAGGCCATGAGGTCGATGAGCGTCGCGGCGAAGCCGAGCCCGATCGCGGCGAACGCGAGATGCGAGCGCGGCGCGAAGCCCAGACGACGGCCCTCGAGGAACTCCTTCACGGAGCGCACATGCTAGCGGGGCGGAGGACCCTCCGTCGGCGTGGGGAGTCAACAGCCTGGCTCGCCGTCGTGGCCGCAGCAGGCCTGTCGGAGCGCGACCCGAAGCCAAACGTTGCGCGACGTGACGACGATCCGCCGCGGCATTGGGATCTCGCTGTCGGCGAAGTTGCGGATCGCTCGCAGAAGACTGCCCTGGTGGTGGTGGCGATGCACCTCCGTACTATCGCGGTCATGTCGGAGGACGCAAAGAGCGGAAGTCCCACGCGCGGCGAGCTCACCCTCGAGGAGATAGCGGAGCTCCTGCCCGGGACCGGCGAGATCATGGCCTCGGTCGGCGCGTGCTGGTGGAAATGCGCGTACGCCGCTCGCGGTGGGAACTGGCCGCTCGCGGCCTACTTCGTGCGCCGGGTGCGCTCGCTGCAGCGCAAGCTCGCCGCCGTGCGGCCGAAGTATTCGGGAGATCTCGCGGCGTTCGAAGAGCAGCACATCGCTCCGGCGCTCGCGGCGTGCGATGCGGGAGACCACCGGGCGTTCGACCGCGCGTTCGCCGAAGCCACCGACAAGGCGAACGAGCTGCACGTGAAATGGGCGAAGCCGTACATCCGCTGGACGCTCCCGGACGAGCCACCGCGGGACCTCGATCTCGGACCGGGCTAGCCGGCCGAACGCGTCGCGATGCTCGGCGACTGGGTCATCTTCTTCCTCGCGCTGCTCTTCGTGCCGGTGCTGCTGCTCGAGGAGACCAGCACCGATCCGGGCGTTGTAGGCGCCGCGACCGTCGCGAACGCGATGATCTGGCTCCTCTTTGCTCTGGATTACGCGATCGATCTCTGGCGAGCGCCGGATCGTGGCGCGCACGTTCGCTCGCACTGGTTCGACCTCGCCCTCATCGTCGTGTCGCCGCCTCTCCTCGCGCCACCGGAGGCGCAAGCGCTGCGCGTGCTGCGCGCGGCGCGACTCCTCCGCGTGTTCGCAGTGATCGGCGTGATGTACGAGCGCCTCGGGCGGCCGCTCACGCGTAATGCCGCACTCGTGATCGTCGGCTTGCTGTTCGCGGTCATCCTCGCTGGCGGCTTGCTGGTCCGGTGGGTCGAGCCGGGGACGTTCCCGAACGTGCTGACTGGTTACGCCTGGGCGATCGCGACCCTCGTCACCGCCGGCCACGCGTCACCCGAGCCGGTCACCGTCGCGGGACGCGCGATCGCCTCGACGATCGTCGTCTTGGGACTGGGCACCTTCGTCGCGCTCGCTGCGAGCCTCGCCGGGCGGCGCTGATCGGACGCGCGCCCCGATCGCGTCGCATCGCGGGTGACGGGGCGAGCGGCTCTCGGCGGAGGGCGTCTCGGGAGCGAAGTTGAGCCCGCGGCATTAGCGCGCTGAACGTGCGACGGTGGAGCGGGCGAGTTTGAGCGACAGAGACGCCCGCCGCCGAGAGCGACGCGCCCGCTGGCGACCCGCGGCAGGACCCGCGGCCCAACGCGACGCACGACGTCGCCAGATCAGGGGTGGGCGTCGAACCAGTCAGCGATCCGTTTCGCGTGCTCGACGCGATTGCGCGGCTTGCCGCCGCGCGTCAGGTCGTGGTTGTCCTCGGGAAAGCGGACGAATGTCGTTTCCACCCCGTGCCAGCGCAGCGCGATGAAGAACTGCTCCGCCTGCTCGATGGGGCAACGGAGATCGCGCTCGGCATGAAGGATCAGCAGCGGCGTCTTGACCTTCGGCACGTACGTGAGCGGTGAGCGCTCGATCAGCTTGTCCGAGTTGTGCCACGGGGTCGCGTCACCCATCTCGTGCTCCCAGAAGTGCCAGCCGATGTCGCTGGTGCCGAAGGCCGAGATGTTGTTGCTGATGCTCCGCTGCGTCGCCGCGGCGTGGAAGCGCGTGGTGTGGCCGATGATCCAATTCGTCATGAACCCGCCGTAGCTTCCTCCGGTCACGTAGAGCCGCTTCTCGTCGACCCAGCCGGTCGCGAGCGCGTGATCGACGCCCGCCATGAGGTCCTCGTAATCCTTGCCGCCCCAGTCGCCCACGCACGCGGTGGAGAACTTCTCGCCGTAGGCGTGGCTGCCGCGGGGATTCGTGTACAGAACGCTGTAGCCGCGGCCGGTGAGCACCTGGAACTCGTGGAAGAAGCCGTTCCCGTAGGTCGAGTGCGGGCCGCCGTGCACTTCGAGCACGAGCGGCCACTTCTTCGCGGCGCTGAAGCCGCGCGGCTTCATGAGCCAGCCCTCGACGATCCAGCCGTCCGCGCCTCGGAACTCCACGCGCTCGGGCGTCGTGATGTGACGGGTCCGCAGGATCTCGCCGTTGAGGTCGGTGAGGCAGCGCAGCCCGTTGCCAAGCTCGCCGGCCGCGACGTCGCCCGGGCACGTCGCGTTCGAGAAGACGCACGCGAAGTGGCGCGCGTCGCTCGCGAGCGAGAGGCTCACGACCTGATGCGCGCCGAGGGTCTCCGCGCGCACATCGCCGCCGCTCGCAGGAACGCTGT
>JBGPZT010000140.1:0-7099 GCA_041493915.1 Candidatus Limnocylindria bacterium | reverse complement strand
CCAGGATGCCATTCAGGTTGTTCGCGGTCCTGAAGTCGCGGGCGAGCAGCGTGATGATCAGCGATGCTCCGATCGAGCAGACCAGCGCGGCGAGGAACGGAAAGAGCAGCGCGGGGATCGTCGCGAGCGTCGCGATGCCGAGCACGACGAGCAGGGTCATGACGATCGCGAAGTAGGGGAGTCCGATGATCAGGGAGAACAGCAGGACGCTCAGAAGCTTCGCCGCGAGGATCTCGCTCACGCTCACCGGAAGCGCGATCAGGAGCTCGAGCGAGCGGCGCTCGCGCTCCGCGACGATCGCATAGGTCGTGGTGATCGATGGCAGCAGCATCCCGCCGACCACCAGCAGCACCGGGTAGATGACCTGCGTGAGGATCTGCCACGGGTCCTCGAAGCCGGAGAGCTCGGGCAGGGGCGAATCCTCCGTCCCAGCGAACAACGATCCCGCCAGCCGCAGCTGGATGAGCAGCTGGATCGGCGCGAGCAAGAGGATCAGGAACGGCAGGATCGCGGCGGTGATCAGCGCCATCCGATTGCGGGCCAGCTGCCGCGTCTCCTTCCACATCAGATGCGCGAGCGCGTCGCGTCTCATCCGCGTTCTCCGACGACCTGGAGGAAGAGCTCCTCGAGCGTCGGCGCGAGCGGCCGGCACTCGTAGACATCCAGACCCGCGTCGAGCAGCGTACGCAGCAGTGCGGGGCCATCGGTCCTGGCGTCGATCGGCACCACGACCCCGCCGTCGTCGACCTGCGGTTCGAGGCCGCGCGTGCGTACGGCGGCGGCGAGCGCGTCGACCGGCTGCAGCGCGGCGAGCCGGGTGCGCGGACGCTGCCGCCGGCGCAGTGTCGCGAGCGGCTCGTGCAGCAGCACCTCGCCGTTGCGAAGGATGACGACCTCGTCGCAGAGCGCCTCGGCCTCCGCGAGGTTGTGGGTGCAGAGCAGCGTCGTGCGTCCCACCATCGCCTGCTGCAGCAGTGCGTGCACCTCGTGCGCCGCCACGGGATCGAGGCCGACGGTCGGCTCGTCCAGAAGAAGCAGGTCGGGCGAGCTCAGGAGCGCCGAGGCCACCACGAGACGGCGCTGGAAGCCGCCGGAGAGCTGCACCAGCATCTTGTCGCGGTGCGGCGCGAGACCGAATCGCTCGAGCGTGTCGTTCACGTCGCCGCTCCCGTACAAGCGCCGCGCGAGCTCTAGGTACTCCCGCGTCGTGAAGTCCGCGTACATGCCGGAGTTCTGCGGGACGACGCCGGTGCGGCGCCGCGCCTCGGCGTAGCCCGGCCCGTTCACCGCCGTCCCGAGCAATGACACCCAGCCCGTCGTGGGCTGCAGCGCGCCTTCGAGCAGCCGGATCGATGTCGTCTTGCCGGACCCATTGGGCCCGAGGAGGCACGTGCGTGCGCCGATCGGGATCGACCATGTGACCTCGCGCAGCGCGACCACGCCGTTGCGATACCGCTTGCTCGTCCCATCGAATGCGAGCGCGGCATCGCCCATGCCCGTAGGGTACCGCTGCTCGACGTCCCCGCGGCTCGGTACTGTTCGCCGATGCTGCAGCGACTGCGGGCCAGCGGCAGCCCCGCGCTCGCCGTGCTCGCGACGATCTCGTTCGTCTCGAGCCTCGGTATCTCGATCATGCTGCCGCTGCTCCCGCTCTACGCGCTCTCGCTCGGTGCGTCGCCGCTGCAGCTGGGGCTGATGACGAGCGGCTTCGCGATCGCGAACGGCGTCGCGCAGTTCGCCTCGGGATTCCTCATGGATCGCTTCGGCGCGCGGCGCTTCATCGTCGCCGGGATCGGCACCTACGCGGCGGCGAACGTGCTCATCGCGACTGCGCCCACCGCCATCGCGCTCATCGGCTACCGCGTCGTTGCCGGCCTCGGCGGCGGCATCAACATGGTCGCGACGCGTCTCTACATCGCGCAGACCGCTGAGCAGGCGAGCCTCGCCTTCTTCAACAGCATCATCTCCGCGGCGAACTCGGCGGGCAGCGTCTTCGGTCCGGGTTTCGGCGGCCTCGTCGCGGTGGCCGGCGATCTGCGCGCTCCCTTCTTCATCGTCGCCGCCACCAGCGCGCTCGCGTTCGTCGCCGCGCTCTTCCTCCCGCGTCCGAAGCAGCGACCGCACGAAGGCGGCGCGACCGCGGCCGCGGGCGGCCGGGTGTGGAACCGGACGGTCTTCATTCTTCTCGCGGGGAATCTGCTGCTGCTCATCGGCTTCGGCGGCTGGATCACCAGCTACGCGCCGTTCGTGACGACGCGACTCGGCTGGTCGACCTTCGACGTCGGCATCATCTTCACGATCTTCGGCCTCGGCGACATCACGCTCGGTCCATGGCTGGCCCATCTCGCCGACCGCACCGGACGGCGGCGTATGGCCGTGCTTTCCTCGATCCCGATCTTCCTGTTCGGCTTCATCGTGTTCTTCGGTCTGCCGAAGCCTTTCTTCTACGCGATCAGCTTCGTCACCGGCGCGGCGCTCACCGCGTATAACGCGTCGTGGTTCGCTCTCCTCACCAACGCGGTACCCGCGCCGCGGCGCGGGCGTGTGTTCGGTGTTGTGAGCGCCGTCGCGCAGACGGGGACGGTCATCGGGGCACTGGGCGCGACCGCGATCTGGCAGCTGACGGAGGTGGGCGGGGGACTGATCCTCGCGTCGACGGCGGCGCTCTGCGCGGGTCTCGTCCTGCTGCTGCTGCCGGCGGAGGTCAGGCCAGCGGCTTCTCCAGCTCCACGTGCGCCGGAAGCGTCTGGTAGCCCAGCTTCGCGTTGATCCCGCGCATCGACTTGTTCGGCTCATCGTTGGTGGTGCCCATCGCGCGCAGGCCCTTGCGCTTCGCGCGCGTGAGGGCCTCCACCTTGAGGGCGCGCGCGACACCGCGGCCGCGGTGCTCGCGCGCCGTACCGGTCATCCAGGTCCAGCCGTCGCGGTCCTTGCTCTTACCCGTCGTGGTGAGACCCGCGACCGCCTCGCCGGCGTACGCGACCAGCGACAGGTCCATCAGCATCTGGCCGCTCGTCGACGCCTCGTAGAAGCGGTCCCACGGCCAGTGCGGCGTCGGCGTCGCGAACGGGATGTCCTCCCACATCGGTGCCTCTGCTGCGTACAGAGCGCGCCACCATTGTTCCTGCGCGGCCGCGCCCTTGCCCGCGAGGGTCTCGGCGAAGCTGGTGATCTCGATGCCCGCGGCCCGTGACCGATCGAGCGCCTCGGCGAACTGCGTGGGCTCGAACCCCGCGAGCTCGACGTACGACGCGATGCGGCGACCGATCGCGCGGTAGCCGTGATCAAGGGCCCAGTCGAGCGCGAACTTCTCGCCCTCGTTCGCCCCCGCGAGCAGCTTGGGCACCTCGCGCCGTCGGGCCTCGTTCTCGAGCGCCTCGAGCAGCGCGGTGCCGATCCCTTTGCGCCGGTGCGACGCGAGCACCGTCATCCCGACGAACTGCGAGCGGTCGGGACGAGCCATGGATCCGACGCCGATGTCGCCGATCGCGGCGATGCTGCCGTCCGGCGCATCGACGCACACGCGCAGCAGCGTCGGGTCCTTCATGAGGTTCTCCCAGTAGCGCCATTCCGCCGCGCTTCCCTGCTCCATCCAGTGCTGTTCGCGGTTGCGTTCGGCGACGAATGCGTCGCGGTCACGGTCATCGAACTCGCGGGCGCGGTAGCCCGCCGGCAGGCGTGCGTCCAGACCAAGGGCATCCGTCACGCCCATCCGTCCACGATGAACGGAGAGCCGCCCGAACGTCAACGTGAAACTCGCGATGGAACCTCGCGACCACCTCGAACGTACTGTGTCCGGATGCTGGAGGGCTGGGGAAGGTTCGTGCACCGCAGGCGCTGGGCCGTGCTCGGCGCCTCGCTCGCGGTGCTCGCGCTCAGCGCGGTGCTCCTTGCCCAGGGCGGCGATCTCCGCAACCCCGACGCGATCCCGTCCACCGAGTCCGGCCGCGCTTCGAAGCTCCTGAACGACGAGCTTCCACGACCCTCCGGTCCTCCGGCGGGCGCGTCCTTCACGCTGGTGTTTCGCAGCGAGACGCTCGCGGTCGCGGATGCGGCGTACCGCCAGGCCGTCACCGACGCGCTCGTGCCCTTGCGCGCCGACGCCCACGTCACGGGGATCCGCACCTACTACGACGCGCCCACGCCGCAGTCCGGCCTGCTGTCGCGCGACGGCCACGCGATGCTCGCCTTCGTCCAGCTAAAGGACCCGCGCTCGGTGGCCGAGGTCTACTTCGAGGACCTGCGCGCGCTGGTCCGTTCGGACAGCCTCACGATCCTCGCCACCGGGGGCCTCCCGATCAACCGTGACTTCGACGTCATCCTGGACCGCGATCTTCAGCGCGCGGAGATCGTGTCGCTACCGGTCGCGCTCGTCCTGATGCTCATCGTCTTCGGCACCGTCGTCGGCGCACTCGTCCCTCTCGGCGTGGGACTGCTGGCCATCGTCGGTGGTCTCGGTGGCGTCTTCCTGCTGACCCGTTTCACCGACGTGTCGACGTACGCGCTGAACATCGTGACGCTCATCGGACTCGGCACGTCGATCGACTACTCGCTGTTCGTCGTCGCCCGGTTCCGCGAGGAGCTCGCCGCCGGCGCGTCGCGGGAGGACGCGCTCGCGCGCAGCATCGCCACCGCGGGCCGCGCTGTCGTCTTCTCCGGCCTTACGGTGGCGATCGGCCTCTCGGGTCTGCTCTTCTTCGAAGGGACGTTCCTCGCGTCGCTCGGTCTGGCCGGCGCGATCGTCGTCGCGATCGCCGTGATCTACGCGCTGACATTCCTTCCCGCGCTCCTCGCGATCCTCGGGCCGCGCGTGAACGCGTGGCGCCTGCCGTTCCCGCGTCGCGCGCAGACCCGCAACGGCTTCTGGCGCGCCGTCGCCACGGCCGTCATGCGTCGGCCGCTGCTCGTGCTCGTGCCGACAGTCGCGTTCGTGCTTGCCGCCGGCTCGCCCTTCCTCCAGATCCGGCTCGCGAACGCGGACACGACCGCGCTGCCGCCGCAGTCGGAGTCGCGCCGCGGCTACGACATGCTCGTCCGCGACTTCCCCGGCCAGGAGCAGTCGGCTCTCCCCATCGTGCTGTACTTCGCCGACGGCGATCCGCTCCGCACCGGACGCGACGCGGAGGTCTTCGCGCTGTCGCGGAAGATCGCGGCGCTCCCGGACGTCCTGCGCGTGGAGGCGCCGTTTGACGATGCCGGCCATGTCCTGCCACAGGCGGCGGTGACCGGGCCGCACATCGTCGTCATGCGCGCGGTCACCGCGCGGCCCGGCGCGAGCGACGAGGCGCGCGATCTGGTGCGCGCGATCCGCGCCCTGCCCGATCCCGCGGGAGGCGAGGTGCTCGTCAGTGGCCAGAGCGCCTTCGATATCGACACGATCAACTTCATCGAGACGCACGCGGTCCGCGCCGTCGCGTTCATCGTCGTGCTGACGTACGTCGCGCTGTTCCTGCTGCTCGGCTCAGTCGTTCTCCCGCTCAAGGCGGTCCTGATGAACCTGCTCTCGATCAGCGCGTCGTTTGGTGCGATGGTCTGGGTGTTCGTGGAGGGCCATTTCAGTCAGCTCATGAACTTCACGCCGCAGGCGCTCGACCCCTCGGTGCCGGTGATCCTCTTCTGCATCGTCTTCGGCCTGTCGATGGATTACGAAGTGCTGCTCCTGAGCCGCATCCAGGAGGAATACAAACGGACGAATGACAACACGCGCGCCGTGGCCGAGGGCCTCGAGCGAAGTGGTCGGCTGATCACCGCCGCGGCCGGGATCATGGTCGCCGTCTTCACGGGCTTCGCCCTCGCCGACGTCGTGATCATCAAGTCGATCGGCGTGGGGATGGCCGTCGCGGTCGCGATCGATGCGACGCTCGTGCGCGCGCTCATCGTGCCCGCGACCATGCGCCTGCTCGGCGACCTCAACTGGTGGGCGCCGTCGCCCATCGCGCGCATGCATCGCTGGCTCGTGCTCGCAGGCCGCCGGCCTGCCTAACGAAGGATCCGTTACACACGGGTGCTGGCACCGCTCTTGCCGCTTGTTCCGTGGGGCCTGAGGGCCCACACAGGAGGAACAATTCATGAAAGACAAGACCGAAGGCAAGCTCGACGAGGCCAAGGGCAAGGTCAAGGAAGAGGTCGGCAAGCTCGGCGGCGACCGGTCGACAGAGATCGGTGGCAAGCTCGACCAGGCCAAGGGCAAGATCAAGCAGGGCATCGGCGAGGTCAAGGAAGAGATCGAGGACGTCAAGCACCCATAGTTCCTGACCCCTCGTGCCTTTGGGCGCCAAGCGCACAATGACACCGTGCGTTTGGCGCCCTTTTTCTTGCTTGTCGCGGTCGCAGTCGCGTGCGGTTCGTCGGCGCTGACGCCCGCCACGCCACGCGCGCCGGCAACGACGGCGGCAGCCGACACCGAGGAGATCTCGCTCGAGATTTCCTCACTGATGTGAAGCTCCTGTGCGTCACAGGTCGTGACGGGGAGCAGGAAGATCGACGGAGTGGTCGGGGTCAGCATGGAGCCGATGGACCGGAGGCTCATCCTGCGCTTCGATCCACGCGTGACGACGGCCGACCGTGTGACCGCGGCGGTGCAGGCGGTGGTCGATAGCATCGAGCAATAATCGCGCGTGAGCTCGTGGCCCACCATGCCGATCCGATCGGACACGTCCTCGGACGGCTCTCGTTCGCGCGTCCGCGCTTCCGCGACGGCTGCTTCCTCTACGTGAGCGACCGCGGCCTCGCGCATCTCGTGCTCACCCGTCGCGGCTACACCGCGATCACCTTCGGACACGTCGTGGTGTTCGCGCGCGAGCCCACCGACGCGCTCTGGCGACATGAGCTCCGGCACGTGAAGCAGTACGAGCGCCTCGGTCTCGCCTTCCTCCCTTTGTACCTGCGGCTCTATGCGAAGCATGGATATGCCGCGCATCCCCTGGAGCGAGACGCGTCGGGGACGGTTGCGCTGATCCGCTGAAACGCGAGCGGGCGTGCATTTTGCGCTCATCTTCGCTCTGCCGAGTCCGCCCCAAGTGGAACCCCAAGCCCAAAGGACGACGCTCTAGCGAATAGAACGTTCTCCCGCGGCCACAAGGAGGCACACATGCGTTAT
>JBGPZT010000046.1:0-16366 GCA_041493915.1 Candidatus Limnocylindria bacterium | reverse complement strand
GACCGCCCTCGACACGCTGCCCAGGGGCATCACGACGTCTGCGCAGTTCTCCTTCGGCGAGGCGTCATCGGAGCAGCGCGGCGTCGTGACCCGACTCACGGCCAAACCGTGGGGCTACACCCTCGCCGTGCCGATCGCGACCTACACGAAGGCCGCTGACGACGCGACCCTGAACGCGATGAGCATGGTCATCGTCGGCCTGCTCCTCTCCTTCGTCATCGGCGTGCTCCTCACGCGTTCGCTCGTGCGTCCGCTGCGACGTCTGGTGGGTGAGGCGACGATGGTTTCCACCGGCGACGTCGACCTGCGCTACGCGCGGTTCGACACCCGCTCCGGCGACGACATCACGCGCGAGGTGGCGTCGGCCTTCGATCGGATGCTGAACGCTCTCCGCTTCTATGCGTTGTCGGACGACGCGACCACGGGCGAAGATTGAACGCGTTTGCGCAGCAGCTTCTCGGTGTGGCCAAGGGCTACCTCGGGCCTGCCGCGCAAACCCTTCTCTCGACCGAACTCCACGCACTCGGCGTGAACGCCAACACGGTGACTCCGGCCCAGCTCGACGCCCTCGTCGCGCGCGTGCGCACGAAAGCGGCGCGGGCGATGGGGGACCAGCGCGCGGCCGAGCTCGCCTCAGCCCTTTCTGCGTGCGGCGTCGCGCAGAAGCCGATGAACGGCGGTCACCGACTCGCGAGTGACGCGGCGGCGAAGCTTCTGGCGGGCGGCCGCGCTCGTCACTCGGAGATCGCATACCGCCAGCTCGTCGACAAGCACGGCGACATCGAGGCGTACTGCGGCCTGGCGCGCGCGCAAGCGGCACAGCAGGATGTCGGCGCTGCGCTCACGACGCTGCGAGAAGCGGCCGGACGATTCGCGCAGGGCGGAGATCGCGCGACCGCGGTCGCCCTGCTCCTCGAGGCCGTGGCCATCGCGCCGTCGGATCTCGCCGCGCACCGCCGTCTCGCCGCCGCCCTCGCGAATCAGGGCGACCTCCCGAGCGCTGTCCGCGAGTACGCGCGCTTCGTCGACATGGCGCTCGCGCAGCGCGACACCCGCCGCGCGTGGCTTGAGCTCGCGTACGGACGCGAGACTCTCGGCGATCTGCCGGCCCTGCGAGCGATCGTCGATCGCGTCGCGGCCGCGTCCGGCGGCGCCGCCGGACCCGCGCCACGGATGGGCGAGGTGCCGCCGATCATCGCGCGTTCGGAGCTCGCGCCCCGCGCGCCTATTGCCTTCCGGCCCGAAACGGAACCGCCGACCTTCCGGACCGAGCTGGCGGCGCTGCGACCCGAGCCGCCCGTGTTCCGGACCGAACCGGAGCCGCCGACGTTCCGGACCGAACCGACGGCGCTCCGACCTGAGCCCGCGAAGCCCACCACTTCTCCTAATGGACAGAGCCTTGGTGCGCGACTTCATTCTGAGGAGCCGAAGACGCGCCCCTCCGCTTCGCAGACAACCGTCGTGCTCAAGGGCGCGAGCACCGTGACGCACGCGGAGCAAGTTGGTCTCGGCGGGCCGGTCGATCTGCTTGCGCGCACGGGCCTGTCACCAAACGGCCACAAGCCGCAACCCGTCCTCGCACCGATGCGGCCAGCACGCCCAGCGCGCCCGCCGCTCGACATCGAGCACGAGATCAAGTCGCTGGTGCCGAAGGGCAACGACCTGGACGCCGCGAATACGGCAGCGACTCGAGCGACCCTGCTCATCGGCATGCGCGACAAGCGCGCGAACGACGCGACGCTCGACGCGGCGCACCGGCTTCTCACCCTTGGCAAGCTGCAATCAGCCTCGGATCTGCTGCTTGACTTCATCGCGCACGGCTTCACCGATCGCGAAGCACAGCGGCTCCTCATCGAGATCGACTGTGCGATCGGCCGCCGCGACACCGCGAAGGAAAAGTGCCACCTGCTATCCCATGCCTATCGCCTCGACGGCCGCACCGATGTCGCCGAGGACGTGGAGCGGATCGCCCGCATCCTGTAGCGCGCGCCGCTGCTAGGCGGTGGCGAACGGCCGCGTGGGCCCGCGGCCGAAAGAGCGCAGCAGGAACGCGAGCACGAGACCCGCGATGAATCCGCCGATGTGCGCGAAGTACGCGACCCCGCCGCTCGTTTGATCGGTCACCGCGATCGAGCCGACCCCCGAGACGAACTGCAGCAGCGCCCAGAGGCCGATCATCATCAGCGCCGGCACCTCAGTGACGAAGCGGAAACCGACGAGGACGCGCACCCTGTTCTGCGGGAAGTAGACGAGATAGGCCGCGAGCACGCCGCTGATCGCACCTGACGCTCCGAGGCTCGGGATCACCGAGTTCACGTCGGTCGCGATCTGCGCCGCGGACGCGATCACGCCACACACGAGATAGAAGGCGATGTACATCAGCGATCCGAGCCGCCGCTCGACGTTGTCGCCGAAGATGAACAGGAAGAGCATGTTGCCGCCGAGGTGCGCCCAGCCGCCGTGCATGAACATCGACGTGAACAGCGTCAGCCAGATGGGACTCGGACCGGCTGCTTCGACAAGCGTCTCGACGGTGCCGTCCGGAAGCACGATCGGCACCGGGCCGACGAGGTCGATGCCGGTGGTGATCTCTTTCGGGATCGTGCTGAAGCCCATCGTGAACGCGTCGCTCGGAAGCTGGAGCAGGACGAAGACGAGGACGTTGATCGCGATGATCGCGATGTTGACGAGCGGCAGACCACCCGGCTCGTCCTGGTCCCCGATGGGAAGCATGCGGCGCGAGTATGCACGTCGCCTGCCCTCCAACATTTTTCCCCGTAAACTTGACTGACCGGCAGGCGACGTTTCGCATCGCTCACGTCGCCGTCGTCGGCCTCCTAGGCGACGTAGCCAAGTGGTAAGGCAGAGGTCTGCAAAACCTTCATCGCGGGTTCGATTCCCGCCGTCGCCTCAGAGAACACACGACGTTACAAGTGGCCGCGGCTGCGGCGTCAACGTGCCGGGTCCAGCCGAGCCGAACCTCGGCAGTGATGCCGCCGCTGGCCGTTGGCCGAATTGACTCGAAGACGCTCGTGACCAAGGCGCGACGCATCTCCCTCGTCATCGCGCCCCAATCGTCTACAAGCCCTTAGCGGGGATTTGCGGTTGCCAGACAACAACGTTTCTCTGGAAACCCGAAACACGGTTTCACACGGAACTCGCTCGCCCCGTCCGTGCTTTTCCAATGAGCATTTGGAAAGCCGCGGAGCGGGCTCGCGGACTGGTAAGTTGGCCGCTGTGGCCCTATCCGATCCGCAGACCGTCGCGGTGCTCGGCGTCCTGGTAGCCCTTGCTGGTCTCGTAGCTGGATTGTTTTCACAGTTCGCCGCGCTGGTCTCGCGGTGGTTCTTCCTACGCGAGCGCCGCGACGCTTTACTCAAAGTCGCGCTCATCCGCAAAGAAGGCGTTGCATTGCGAAATGAAGCGATGGGTGCCGATGACCCGGTGGTGGTGTGACCTGCGTACGTCTGCGAGAATTAGTTTACGTCAATTCTCTTGACATCAGCGCTACTGTTCTCGGCGTAACGGCGCTAGCGCGTTACCAGTGGGAGGATGCATGGACATCAAAACAGAGCGGGCTCAACCACTCGGCAAGCTGGATCGTGAGATCGTGAACACGCTCATAGAGACGAAGGCGATCAATTTCGAGGCCCTGGGCAAGGCAATCGCTACCTTCGGTGCCTCCTCGGTGTTGATGGATGACGACGGTTGGATCCGATGGTGCGGCAATGACCTTCGCATCTACCGTTGGCCTCGGCCTCGATTCGGGCTCGAAGAACTGGTTGTGCTCCGCGATATTGTCCGAGAGATCGCTCAAGGACCTGGATCTGTTCTCAGCACAGGTGCGCCGATCCGCTGAGAAGCATGGCTCTCGGATCTAGCCTAGGGAACCGAAACGCTGTGCTAGTCCCCGCGGAGTGGCCGGTCCCTGATCTGGTCACCAGAGTGGAGCGAGCGCTCGAGCTGGCTACTGAGGCTATCGCCCTGGTCGGAGCTCAGCACCCGAGCGTCGATCTCTACGCCCTGGAGGCTCCACCGGACAAAGTGATCGCCGAAACGGCGATGCTGGTCCGCGCGGCTGCGGCGGTTCCTGCCTCCCTCGCGCCGGGGGTGTCCGCACGTGCCCATGCGCTGGCACGCGAGCTCATTCCGCATGCCCGGCATCCCCGCGTTGCCGTCGGCCTGGCACTCCATCCGGCGCTGGCCCGCGACTACGCGGCGGCCCACCTGGTGCTTACGAGGCTGGGCTATCCCGATACAGACTTCGACCGGGCGCTCGCGAGAGCCCTCGCGGCTCCAACCGCGACTGCTCGCGAGCGTCTGCCGCACCGGGAACTTGAGCAGGAGTGGCTCGCGTCGCTCGTCGGTGAGTCTGTGCTGTTCGATAGCGCCCTGGAGCGCACGGCGCTCGTCCGGGGAGTCGATCTCTTAACGGGGAGTCGGGACGATATCTACGCGCTCACCCACGCTCTGCTCTACGCCACCGACTTCGGGAACCACACGCTCCCCCGTGAGTCGGTCGATTTGCTCTTCATCGTGCAGAGCGCTGTTGCTGGCGCTCTTGACGATGACGACTTCGACCTCGCGGGTGAGCTACTCCTCGCCTGGCCGCTCTTGGGCGCAGCGTGGGGACCCATTCCCTCGTTCGCCTTCGCCGTACTCGCGCATGTCGAGGACGAGGTCGGTCTATTACCGTCGCTCGCGCTGGACGGCGAGGCCTACGCGCGGCAGCCGCCGGAATCACGAAGGGGCTACGTAACTGCTGCGACCTACCACACGGGGTTTGTGATGGGACTACTGTGTGCGGCGGTTCTTCGCGCAGACCGCCGACCTCCCACGCAACCACCCGTGCCTCTCGCATTGGCTCCGGGCGTGGCAGCCTTCGCCGACGAGCTCCTCAACGAACTAGCCGCCAATCAGCGCCGACCCCAGTGGCTGTTGCGACTCCGCGCATTGCTGCCGCTCCAGCGAGAAGCGTGCACTCCGCTTCTCATCGACATTGCCTTGCGGCGAGCTGTGCGGCGGCTCGATCTGGCGATGGTCCAGCGATTGTTGCAGGCCAGTGTTCATCACGGCGTCGCCCTCTCGCCGCTTTGCGCGCAGGCGGCAGGACTGTTGAGCCGGCTCGCTAGCTGCGCGGTCCTGTTCGCACACGAGCCCGACCACCTAACACCCCCGGAAGTGGGTGACCCAGTCGTCACTGACCGTGTTCCCATGCGGGACAGCTGGCAGAGGCGACAAGGATCGGCATCGGAGAGGTAGGAAACGGGATGCAGAATGTGGTCGCTTTCGCGAACAGCGATGTCATCACTGTCGCCTGGAGCCTGGAGCCCAAGCCCGCAGGCTGTCTGGGATTCGCGATCTATCGCGTAGACGGCGCGGGCAAGGAGACCGCTTTGCCGAGTCATGCGGTCTTCAAGGGCTACCAGATCAAGTCCGGGCAGACCACCGCCGAATTCCCCCTTCAAAAGTTCTACTGGAAGGATCCCTACGCGCGGCTGGAAGCAGAGAGGACTGGCAATCGCAAGTTCCGTTACAGGGTCGTCCCCCTCGAGGGCAAGCCGGGTGCGCTGACGCCGATGTCTTTCCCGCAGATGGTCAGCAACGAGGTCGAGATTACGTCGACGATCTCCCCGGCGATCGCCGCTCATTTCAACCGCGGACTGATCTCGACCCAGCGGGTATCGCGTGCGCTCAAGGGCAAGCCCGCGCCGAAGAGCCTGAAAGCGCTCATCGTTCAGCCGGGCAACGCTCTTCGAGTGAGCCTCGCGGCGGGAATGGTCGAAGCCCTGACGGCCTTCGTCGATCGCGCCAAGACCGCCGGCCGGATCTATGCCGCGCTCTATGAGCTGGGAGACGAGGAATTGGTGCGCAAGCTCGAGAAGTTGGGCAAGCGCCTCAAGATCGTCCTATCGAACTCCGTGGTCACTGATGAGAAGACCAAGAAGAAGAGTGACGGCAATCAGGACGCGCGCGACCGGCTGAAGCTCACGGCCGGAGTGGAGTGGAATCGGATCATGCCCGCCAATCACATCGGCCATAACAAGTTCCTGGTGTACGAGGACCGCAACAAGAACGCTCGAGCGGTCCTTTTCGGGAGCACCAACTGGACCTCGACTGGACTCTGCGCTCAGACCAACAACACGCTGGTGATCGAAGATCCTGGTCTGGCCAAGCGTTACCGGGACTACTGGGAGCAGCTCGCCGCCGACACCAAAACCGCGAAGGGTCTGCCCAAGGGACTGCAGGCCAAGAAGCTGCGCAGCTGGGACGGAACCAGCAGACGTGTCACGCTCGACGGCGCCAAGCTGGAGAGCTTCTTCTCACCGAATACTTCCGCCGCCCGACGCAGCAAGGCTAAGAACGAGACGTGTCCTGTCGACATGCAAGTGCTCGTCGACCGCATCGAAGCGGCCAAGCACTCCGTCCTGTTCCTGGCCTTTTATCCGGGTACTCCGAGCATCGCCAATTGGGCGGCGGAGGCGCAGCGCAAGAACAAGAACTTGTTCGTGCGCGGCTGCGTCACCAACAAGTCCGCCGCCGAGGGCTTTTACTACGCGCTCCAGGGAATGACGCCACCCAAGAAGGTCAAAGGCGTCAAGACGCCATCAAAGCAGGACCTGCGGGTACTCGGCGCGGAGGCTTTGGATAAGACCATCCCGGTTGGCTGGCAAAGGGAGCTGCTCAAGGCGGGCTTCGCGATCGTGCACGACAAGATCGTTGTGATCGATGCGTTCTCGGATGACTGTGTGGTCGTTACAGGGAGTCACAACCTGGGCTACAAGGCCTCGTACGACAATGACGAGAATCTGGTCCTCATCCAGGGCAACAAGAAACTTGCGAGCGCTTTTGCTACCCATGTCCTCGACGTATACGACCACTTCGCATGGCGCTACTTGGTCAAGCAGCGGGGGGCCAAGGCGGCGGATCAATCACTAAAGAGCACCGACGCGTGGCAGGAGAAGTACTACGGCCCGGATGGCAAGATCAAGACCGCTCAGCTGAAGTTCTGGATGAGCGCGAACCCATGAAGACCGCGACAGTGATCTGCCAATCCGAGACGTACATGAACAAAGAGAGCGCGAAGAATTCGATCGCCGTCGTCGAGACGCAGGCGCCGGGCGAACGCCGCTCTCTTTATCGCGCGGCGAGGAACTCGCGATACCAGCGGGCGCTCTCCTTGTCGGTGCGCTGCTGAGTGGCGAAGTCGACGTACACGATCCCGAACCGTTTCGTGTAGCCGTTGTTCCACTCGAAGTTGTCCATCAAGGACCACACGAAGTAGCCCTCGAGCGGCACGCCGGCCGAGATCGCCCGGGCGGCCTCGGCGAAGTGCTGCGCGAGGTAACGGGTGCGGTCGGGATCGCTCACATGGCCGTCTCGCGGCTGATCGTCGAAGGAAGCTCCGTTCTCGGTGACATAGATCGCACGCGGTCGATAATCGCGTGCCACGCGCTGCAGGATCTCTGAAAGACCCTCGGGGTAGACCTCCCAGTCCGTCGTCGTATGCGTCGCATCCTGCACACGCACCTGCTGACTGGCAAGGAGCTCCCCCGGCGCAGCGCGCACGACCTGCCGCGAGTAGTAGTTGATTCCCAGGAAGTCCAGGTCGCCCTCATAGCTGCGCATGTCGTTGACCGCTTCCGCGTCGAGCAGCGCACCGTACCAGGCCACCATGTCGCTCGGATAGCCGCGCCCGGTAAGCGCGTCCAGATACCAGCGGTTGAAGTAGCCATCGACGCGCCGTGCCGCCGCGGCGTCCTCCTCGCTCCCGCTCGCCGGGTAGACGGGAGCGAGGTTCAGTGAGATCCCGACACGGGCGTGCCGGACCTCAGCGCGAAGCGCGACCGAGGCGGCGCGATGGGCGAGGAGCAACTGATGCGCGACCCGCAGGGCAAGCCGCGGATCGCGCAGCCCCGGGGCATGACGCCCGTAAGCGTGCCCGACGAACGCGATGACCTCCGGCTCGTTGATCGTGATCCAGTCGCGTACTCGGTCGCCCAGTCGCGCTGCCACGACGTGTGCGAGCTCCGCGAAGCGTTCGACCGTGTCTTTGGACGCCCACCCGCCCGCCTCCTGCAGCGATTGCGGCAGGTCCCAGTGATAGAGCGTCGCGAAGGGGCGGATGCCCCGCTCGAGGAGCGCATCGACGAGGCGGTCGTAGAAGTCGAGGCCTGGGGCGTTCACCCGAGAGCCGTTTCCGAGGACACGGGGCCACGAGATGGAGAACCGATACGCGTCCACGCCGAGCGCGGCCATGTGGGCGACGTCGTCGCGGTAGCGGTGGTAGTGGTCGCAGGCGACGTTGCCGTTCGACCCGTCATCCACCGCGCCCGGCCGGCCGCAGAAGACGTCCCAAATGGACGGCTCCTTACCGTCGGCGTCGTGGGCTCCCTCGATCTGGTAGGCGCTCGTCGCGACGCCGAAGACGAAGCTGCGCGGGAAGTGGCGTGCCGCGGCGACCGGGTCGTCCGCACGCGCGCTCACGGCCACGCCGCTGACCCCTTCACGGGTCTTCACTTCTCGACGCCTGTGATGACGATGCCGCGCATGAACGCACGCTGCGCGAAGAAGAAGATCGCTACCGGCACGACGATGGACATGACCGCGGCAGCCTGGATGAGCGTTGGCTTCTGCGAGTAGAGCGCGTTGAAGATGGCGATGCCCACCGACAGCGGCTGGAGGTCGATGTTCCCCTGGAGGTAGATGAGCGGCTGGAAGAAGTCGTTCCAGGCGAAGAAGAAGTGAAAGAGGCCCACCGCGGTGAGCACCGGGATGGACTGCGGGATGATCACCGAGATGAGGACGCGGAGCGGGCTGGCCCCGTCCATCATCGCCGCCTCGTCCAGCTCGCGTGGGATCGTCACGAAGTACTGGCGAAGCAGGAAGACGTTGTAGGCATTGGCGAAGAAGTGCGGTACGAGGAGCGGCAGCCAGGTCCCGGTCCACCCCAGGGCCAGGAAGACGGCGAACGTGGGGATGAGGGTGATCTGGAACGGGAGGATGATCGTCGCCAGGAGCAGCAGGAACAGCCCGTTCTTGCCCGGAAAGCGGAAGCGGCTGAAACCATACGCGACGACGGTGGACGACAGGAGCGTTCCCAGCGTGCCGATGATCGCGATCGCGAAGGTGTTGAGAAGAAGCCGGCCGAAGTTGATCTGGTTCCAGACGGTGACGAAGTTCTCGAGCTCGAGACCGAACTGCCAGGCCTGCTCGAGCGTGCGCCAGCGGCCCTGCCACTCGATCGTGCCGTTCTCGGGATGCGCGGGATCCACGAACGTGGCGTCCTCACGGCGTGGATCGACGAGCGCCCAATGGTGCACGCCGTCGGCGGTCGGAACCTTGTAGACCGCGTAGTCCTGCCCCTGCCACGTGAACGTCGAGGGTTTCGCGGGGTAGAGCGGCGCGCCCGCTTCGGACATCTGGGCGGCGTCCTTCAGTGAGGTCGCGGCCATGTAGCCGAGCGGCATGAGATACGCGCTCACGACCACGAGGCCGAGGAACGTGACGCCCGAGATCGCGGTCCACGTGCGGAGGCGTCGGCCGAAGACGCCGCGCAGGCCGACGTGGGGAAGCGGTCGCGCGGCGGCGAGCGTCATCGGGCGGCGCCCTCGTAGACCCACCGGCTCCGCGTACGGAACAGGATCACCGTCAGCGCCAGCACGATGACGAAGAGCAGCCACGCGAGGGTGGCGGCGTAGCCCATGTCGTAGTACCGCCAACCCTCGCGGTAGAGGTTGAGGTTGAAGAAGAGGGTGGCGTTGTCGGGATCGCCGCGGCCGTTCGTCAGCACGTACGCCTGCGTGAAGTACTGGAACGTGCCGATGAGGGCGATGATGAGGTTGTAGAAGAGGACCGGCGACACCATGGGGAGCGTCACGTTGCGGAACTGTGCCCACTTGCCGGCGCCGTCGATCCTCGCGGCCTCGTAGAGCTCGGTCGGGATGCTCTGTAGCCCGGCGAGGGCGATGAGCATCATGGTGCCCGTGCCCCAGAGCGAGATCAGCGAGAGTCCGGGGTAGACCCAGACCGTGCTGTTGAGCCAGTCAGGTCCGGCGATGCCGAATGCGCCGAGGACGTAGTTGACCCAGCCGGTGTGCAGGTTGAGGACGCCCTGCCAGATGAGCGTTGTCGCGACGATCGGGATCTGCGTCGGCATGTAGAAGAGCGTGCGGAAGACGTTGCGACCGAGCAGCTTCGGGTTGTTCACGAGCATCGCCAGGCCGAGGGAGACCCCGAGGGTGAGGGGCAGCATCAGGGCTGCGAACTTGACCGTGACCGCGAGCGACTGGAGCACGAGCGGGTCGCTGAACATTCGTTGGTAGTTGGCGAGACCGACGGATTGGACCGCGTCGGGATAGCGGGGATCGAAATTCGTGAGCGAGATGACGAACGAAGCGCCCATCGGGAGGAGCGTGAAGACGAGGGCGCCGAGGATCCACGGTGCGATGAAGGCCAAGCCCCAGAGCGATTCGCGACGGGCGAGGGTGAGCATCATCAGCGGGACCCTTTCATATCAGCACCGTTCGTCGAGAGGCGGGTGGCGCCCGGCCGCCCGTGCGGACCGGGCGCCACCATACGATGACCTAGCTCCCGCCGAATGTCCCCTGAAGCGTCTTCACGAGGTCACCCAGCCGGGTGTCGATGTTGAGAGTCGCGTTCGTGAGCATGTCGGATTGCAGAGCTTTGATCGCCGCGTCCGACTTGAGGAAGTTGGGCATGTTGGCTTCGTGGTTGACCGACTCCGTGTAGCTGAGCATCGACGATGCGACCTGCCAGTCGATCTTCGTCGGATCCAGCTTCTCGAACTTCTTGTCGAGCGCGCTGAAGAACGCCTTCCGGTCGGCCGCCTTCGCCGGCATCGCGCCGTAGGTCACGACGATGTCCGGCTGGGTCATGATGAAGTTCATCGCGAGGACGGCCGCATCAGCGTGCACGGTCGACGTCAGGATCCCCATCGTGTCCGCATGCAGCTTCGCGGTGACCTTGCCGTCGAGCGAGATCGGGGCGACGGCGATGTCCCAGTCCTTCACCGGGGTGGTGTTGTCGCCGGGGTAGACGCAGCACGTGTACCACGTGTGGACGAAGTCCATCGCGACCTTGCCGGATTGGAACGTGTTGCCGCCGGCAAGGGCCGTGATGTAGTCCTGCGTCGGCGCGGTGTGGTCCTTCCACAGCCGGTCGTAGTACCACTGCATCGCCTTCTTCCAGTTGTCCGGCCATTGCGCGGTCTTGCCGTCGGCCGCGACGGCCGAGCCTGAGCCACCGATGACGGTGGCCCAACCGCGCGGGTCCGTCCACTGGAAGTCGAAGCCGAATTGCGTGATGTTCTTCGGGTCGAAGCCCGCCTTCGTGGCGTCATTGCCCTTGCTGTCGACTGTCAGGATCTTCGCGACCTGCGCGACGGTGTCCCAGTTCCAGTCGACCTGGCTGCCGTTCGGCATCGTGTATTTGTCGCCGACCTTGTGCGGCGGCTCCTTGAGACCCGCCTCCTTGAAGAGGGCCTTGTTGTAATACATGTACGAGGGATACACGGCGTACGGGATCCCGATCTGCTTGCCGTTCACGATGTACGTGTCGACAAGGTTCTTCTCGATCCCCGTCGTGTCGAGGGTCTTCGCCTGAACGTACTTGGAGAGGTCGAGCAGCTGGTCCCCGAATCCGTTCAGCGCGCGGACACCGATCGGTCAGATGATGTCCGGTGCGTTGTGGGTGGCGATCTGCGTCGCGAGCGTGTCGTACGCGGCGTCGTTCTGGTAGACCTCGAGGGCGAGCTTGATGTTCGCCTTCGTGCAGGCTCCGTCCGCGGCGTTGCACTTCGCGACCGCGGCGCTCTCTGCGCCGAGCTGCTCAGGGTTCCCGCCCGTGCCCAGACCAACGAACCAACGGACGAGCATCTTCCCGTCCGAGGTGAGTCCGCCCGCGCTGGACGGCTGGGCCGTGACGAGCGCTCCGGTCGGTCTCGGGGTTGCGACGGTCGGGGAAGGCGCGGCGGCCTGCTGCGTGCAGGCGCCCGCGACCAGAAGGGCCGCGATGCCAAGCGCGACCCGTTTTTGCCAATTGTTCCGTTCCATGTGTTGCCTCCTCCCATTCATGTCGAGCCGTCTGTCGATCGTTCGATGTGTCAGTGGCATCACCCCCCACTCGAGCCGCGCACGATGAGCTCGGTCGCGAGCACGACGCTTCGCGCTACCTGTCGTGGTGCGCCCAGTTGCGCCAAGATCGCTCGCGCCATCTCTCGTCCCATCTCCTCGATCGGCTGGCGCACGCTGGAGAGAGGCGGGTCCGACGACAGCGCAAGCGCGGAATCGTCGTAGCCAACGACAGCGATGTCCTGCGGGACGCGCAGGTCAGCGCGACGGATCGCGGAGAGCGCGCCGAGCGCCATCGCGTCGGAGGCGGCGAAGACTGCGTCGAACCTTCCTCCCGCTGCGATGAACCGCTCGACGGCCTCGCGCGCGGCCGTCTGCTCGAAGTCTCCGGCGAGCTCGAGAGTGGGATCGTGGTCGATACCCGCTTCTTCGAGCGCGCTCCGGTAGCCGGTGAGCCGATCCTGAGCTGGAGTCATGTCGAGCGGACCCGTCACGGTGACGATGCGCCGACGTCCGAGCGCGATGAGATGCCGTACCGCCTGCAGCGCGCCCTGGACGTTGTCGACGTCGACGACATCGACAGAAATGCCGCGCGTCGGCCGCCCGCCAACCACGACGGGGATGCCGCGCTCGGCCAGGAGCCCGGGAAGGGGGTCGGCGCCGTGCAGCGAGACGAGCAGGGCGCCGTCGAGGTGGCCGGACAGGAGATAGCGTCCGAGCTGCTCCTCATCGTGCGCCGACTGTGGTGTGAGGAGGACGAGAAGCTGGTCGGCCTCGCCGAGCACTGCGTTGATCCCGCGGATGAGCCGAGGAAAGAACGGGTCACCGAAGAGCTTGGTCGTCGGCTCAGGGATCACGAGGCCGACGGAATCGGTCCGCCTCGTGACGAGGCTGCGCGCGGCGCGATTGGGGACGTAGGCGAGTCGACGGATCGCCTTTTCGACGACCCTTCGCGTCTCGGGTGTCACCCTGCTGCTCCCGTTCACCACGCGGGACACCGTCGCGCGGGAAACGCCCGCCGCTAGCGCAACGGCCTCAAGCGTCTTCGCCTCGGCCCTTCTCGAGTCAGATGCCCGCCCGTGGCGGGATGAGAGCGCTCTCACAACAAGGCGGCACGCTATGCGGTCTAAGCTGGCCTGTCAATGCCTGTTGTTGCAGCCACGAAGGAAGCGCTCTCACGACAGGTGCCTGCTGGGGTTCCGGTGCGGCTGGGAAATCGGAAATTTTCGGTTTCGTTCAGGGTTTGTTCGACGTGAAGATTCAGCCCTAAGCGCAATACGGAGAGGGAGACACGGGAATGTCTTACGCAGACGTGAATGGGATCAAGCTCAACTACGAAACGCACGGAACGGGTCGCCGGCTGCACCTGAAGCTCGAACGGCCGGACCTCATGGGCTTCTCGCTCGGCGGCGGCGTTGCCGTCCTGACCGCCATCCGACATCCAGAGCTCGTGGGCAAGCTCGTCGCGGTCTCGACAGCGATCAAGCGCGACGCGTTCTATCCCGACGTCCTCGCTCAGCAAGGGCAGGTGACTGCCGCGGCGGCAGAGGCGATGAAGAAGGACTTCGACATGTCGAAGGAAGTCGCCAAGCTCACGCGACCACGCTGATCGTCGCGGGCGACGCCGATATCTTCCGCCTGCGCACGCGGTGGAAGTCTTCGGACTCCGCGGCGGCGGTCAGAGAGATCCGGGGTGGGATGGCTCAGGGCGCCCAAAGTCGCGGCTCGCGATCTCCTCCCGGGGCTAACGCACTACACGATCGCCACTGCTCCGGCGCTGTCGGCCGCGGTGATCCCGTTCCTCGACGAGTGACAGCACAGAGCGCTCAGGCTCCGAGAGCGGCTATTTGCCCTCGCCGATGAAGATCGGCTTGACGTTGGTGTTAGGTGGGTCGATCGGCTCGTCGAACCTCGGCTTTGGCGGATAGGGATCGGCCTGCGCGGGGTCGACTTGGCCGGGGTCAGCCGGCTGTGTGCCCGAGCCGCCCCGTGCCGGGTCTGGCGCGGCAGGGGCCGTCGGTAGTTGTTCGTTCGTATTAGCTGGGGCCGCTGACGGGAGCGGCGCAGCGTTCGTTGGTGCCGGCTGCGTCGTGGGGATCTCCTGGACAGGCGCGATGCCGGGAAATGACGGGGCCAGCGCGCGACCGCTAGCCGCCGCTATCGCGACCCAAAGCCCGAGAGCCAAGACGGCCAGCGCGGCCACCAAGCCCAGGTCCACCGAGATGCCCGCAGTTCGCGTGCGCATGCGTCAACACTAACGCCGGACTCCGGCGACCGTTCGGTTCGCGATCTTGTGCGGTCGCGCACCAAACTTCCGATCGTTCACCTGACGTTCATGCGCGTCCGGTCGTGCGCGCCGCGACCGTCGCACGTTTTCCGAGCGCCCAAGAAGCGAGTATCGCTCCACCACTTCTCAACCTTGACAGGGGTTTCCCGTCGCTCGACCATTCGCCGGCACCGTTCGCGCGCCGTTGGAATGCGCTTCGGGTGACTTGAGGGAGGGCGACCAAATGCGGTTTCTGCCATCGCTTGCGCGCGTGATGCGTGCCGGCACCTTCGCGGTCGTGTTCTCGCTTCTCTTCGCGAGTGTGGTCATGGGACGCGCGAGCGCGGCGCCCTTCATCGATCCCGATGCTCCCACGTGGACGCCCGGCACGCAGCCGATCAACGCCGAGAAACTCGGTGAGGAAGAGCTGCTGCAGCGCGACATCGCATTCTCGACACGTCGCACCGCGGGCGATGTCCCGCTCAGCAACGAAGACGCTGGGCATTCCCGCGCGAGCGCGGCTCGAGCCGGGGACGTGAAGCGCCAGGAAGGCGAGCAGGGAAAGCAAGGCCAGCAGGGCCACCAGGATCTGCCAGGCCCGATCACGTTCCAGTCAGGCTGGTCGCCGCTCGGGCCGGACCCCATCGTCCAGATCTCCCGCACGCCCGACGGTGGCGGCTTCACGACGATGAGCGGCCGGATCGGCGCTCTCGCCATCCGTCCGAGTAATGGGAAGTTCATCCTCGGTGGCGCCCAAGGCGGCATCTGGCTATTCGACGCCGTCACAGGCACCTGGTCGCCGAAGACCGACAACCTCCCGTCGCTTTCGATCGGCGCACTCGCGATCGCCCCATCCAATGACAAGATCGTCTACGCCGGGACGGGCGAGGGCGCGCTGTCAGGAGACAGCTACTTCGGCAACGGCATCCTGAGGTCGACCGACGGTGGCGAGACGTGGAAGCACGTCTCCGACGACTACTTCGAGGCCGTCTCCATCTCGGCCCTGGTCGTCGACCCGAGCGATGCCAATCACCTGTACGTGTCGGTGCTCCGCGGCCGCGGCGGCGCACGCCGTACGACACCGACCGACCACTCGCGGTTCGGTATCTGGGAGTCGCGCAACGGCGGCGAGAAGTGGAAGCTCCTCAAGGAGGCCAAGCTCGAGTCAAACGGTGCGACCGACATCGCGATCGATCCGCGCAACCCGCGGAACCTGTACGCCTCGTTCTGGGGCGACGCCATCTACAAGAGCACCGACGGAGGCGATCACTGGGCGCCGATCATGAACGGGCTGCCGGCCGGCGCCGACTTTGCTGCTCTTCCTTCTCGTTTCTCGATCGCGATCTCGCACCCAGCGGGCAAGGGTGCCGTGCTCTACGCGGGCTTTGACTGGGTCGACGCGAAGGGCGTCGACCACCCGGCGCGCGTCTTCAAGTCGACGAACGAGGGAGCACTCTGGACGATGCTTCCCGCCGGAACCGGTGACGACAAGGTCGAGGACTACTGCGGCGGGCAATGCTGGTACGACAACGTCATCGAGGTCGATCCTGGCAACACCAACATCGTTTACGCCGCGGGCCAGTTCGACTACGGCATCGGATCGGGCGGCATCTTCCGCTCGGACGACGGCGGTACGACCTGGAAGAACCTGGGTTGGGATCAGCACCCCGACTTTCACGCACTAGCGTTCGACACCAAGAATCCCGCTCACATCCTGATCGGCTCGGACGGAGGCGTCTGGTACAGCGCCGACCGCGGTGGTCGCCCGAAGGCATCGGATCCGCTCGATGCGGTTACCTGGCAAAGCCTCAACGGCCAGATCGACCGTATCTCGGGTGCCGTTGACGATGCTGGCCGCACTCATCTACAGATCGCGCAGTTCACGTCGATCGCGACGGTGCCGACGAACACCGCACGCTTCTGGGGTGGCACCCAGGACAACGGAACGCCGCGCAAGTCGACTGTCTCTAGCAGCTGGTTCGACGTGGACAGTGGCGATGGCGGACAG
>JBGPZT010000234.1:0-2815 GCA_041493915.1 Candidatus Limnocylindria bacterium | reverse complement strand
CGAGCTCGCCGCGCTCCGCCAGATGGTGAACAAGACCCTGCAGGAGCTGCGCGGGTTCATCTTCGAGCTCCGACCGATGATCCTCGACGATCTGGGTCTCGTGCCGACGATGCGCCGGTATGTCCAGACGCTCATCGACAAGCACGGCATCCGCATCGACTTCTCCAGCACCGGCCGCGATCGGCGCCTTCCGTCCGACGACGAGGTCGCGATCTTCCGGCTCATCCAGGACTCGCTGGTCGAGCGCATCGACAAGGCCACCGCCAAGGATCTCGTCCTGGGCATGACCTGGAAGGACGACAAGCTCGAGATCCTGCTGCAGAGCGACGGCAAGGAGCTGCCACCGGACGGCGAGCTGCAGTCCGGCCTGCGCCGCAGCGAGCGTCTCGATCTCCTGCACGGGGAATCGCAGCACGAGACGCGGCCCGACGGCACGGTCGTGCTCAACGTCCATGTCCCCATCCGGAGCGCACCACAGCTCATCTCCTGAATCGCACCGCCGGCGCGGGCGTCAACCTTCGCCAGTTCCCACTGCCGCGGCTCTGGCGCGAGCTCGGGCGGCCTCTGCGCTCGTGAGGATCGCTGCGCCCGCGAGATAGAAGGGGCCGACCGGCGCGCCCCACTGGTGCAGTAGCGCGGCGACGACGCCGGCCGCGACGAGCACGACGGTGCGCTGCGTAGAACGAGCGCAGGCGGCGATCGCGGGATACGCGAGCACGCCGTCGTGCAACAGCGTGTGTGGACTCGCGAGCAGCGACCAGAGTGCGGCCTGCTCGATGCGCAGTGGCCCGCGCCAGACCACTGCCGCGCCGATCACGAGCGACAACCCGGCCAGGGCGAGGCCGATCAGCGGGAGCCTGAACGCGAGCGCGGGTCCGATCCAGCCGATCGCGGCGCCCACCCCGTACTCGCCGGTCCCCGCCCATGACCCGGCGGTCAGGAGTTGGCTCGCGTACCGCCCGAGGCCGTCCGGGCCGACCACGACCAGAGACAGGAACGCGATGAGAGCGACGCCAGTCGCGAAACCGGCAAGCCTCGCGCGATCACCGATCACCGCGATGCCGAACAGCGGCAGCGTCTGCGGACGGATCGCCGTCAGGCCGAGGAGGAGACCGGCGATGAACGGTCGCGCGCCGATCGCGGTCGCTACGAGCAACAACACTTCCGGCGTCGTCTGCCCCTGCGCGAGTGCGATGGTCGACGGCGGCGCGAGGAGCGCGAACGGGTACAGGCGGTGCCGCTGCCCCGGCGCGGCGAGCGGCGCGAGGCGGAAGGCAGCGATCGCGAGCGCCGCGGTGCCGATCGCCGTCATCACCGCGAACGCGGGGAGGATCGGCAGCGCTCCGAGCGGCGCGAGCAGCAGCGCGACCGCGGGTGGATGGACCCACGGAAGAAGCAGGTCGCGCGTGGGCTGCACCGCGTGCTCCATCCTCAGGATCGCGTCGGGATCGAGGATCTCCGCGCCGCGCCCGAGCGCGACCAGGCGCGCGGCCGCATAGATCGCGACGAAGTCGTGAGCCTGCACATCGATCGCCCCCGAGAGTGAGCCGACGACGAACGCGATCAGCGCGACGACCAGCGCGAGCAGGAGGCGCACCGTGCGATTCTGGACCGTCGCGCGACCCCTGATCGGCATCTGAAGGCCGCGTAATATCGACCGCCGTGGCCGTCGCCCTCACGCCTGCGCAGGTAGCCGCGCTCCTCGAATCGACGTGCGCGCTTATCGAGGGCGAGGTGACGGCGCTGGGCGACGAGGGCGCATCGTGGCATCCCGCGCCGGGCGAATGGTGCGTGAACGAATGCGTCGGGCATCTCATCGAGGCCGAGAGACGTGGCTTCGCCGGGCGGATCCGCGACATCATCGCCGGTCGGCCGCTGCATGCCTGGGATCAGGAGCAGGTCGCGCGCGAGCGGAACGACTGCGCCCGGATGTCGCAGAGCCTCTGGATGGAGTTCATGGGTCTACGGCACGACAGCATCGCCTTGGTCCGTTCGCTGACGTCCTCCCAGCTCGAGAAGGGCGGCGAGCACCCCATGGTCGGCCGGCTCCACGTGAATGATCTCCTTCACGAGTGGATCCATCACGACCGCAACCACACGAAGCAGGTCCTCGCCGTTGCGCAGTCGCGCGTCTATCCGCACATGGGGAACGCGCAGAAGTTCGTCGGGGAATGAGCCGCTAGCGAGGCGTTCGACGCCGCAGTTTCACGCTCCGCCGATGTTCGTGAGCGCGATGCCCTGGTAGTAGTGCTTCAGGATCTGCTCGTAGTTCGCGCCGTTCAGGGCCATGCCCTGCGCGCCCCACTGCGACAGGCCAACGCCGTGGCCGAAGCCGCGCCCGTAGAAGATGAAGCGCGGCGGGAGCTTGTACACGTAGCCCGTGATGCGGATGGACGTCAGCTCACGGTCCTCGTTCAGGCTGCGCTCGTACGTCGTCCCCAGCAGCTCCGACCCGAGTATGCCCATGTCGACAAGCCGCGCCGTGTCGCGCCACGAGACCCACTCCGCTTCGCCGCCCTCCGTCAGCTGGACGGTGAAAAGGCTGCTCTTGAGACCGAAGTAGTAGCGCGTCAGGTCCTTGCCGATGTCGCGTGACCCCACGGTGCCGACGATGCGCGCGAGCATGACGCGGCCCGCGGCCGTGACGCGGACGAGATCGATGCGCTGCGGCACCCCGACGTTGATACCCCGCGAGCGCAGGTAGTCGCCGAGCTGCGGCGCGGTGAACTCGCGGTTCCACTCCCAGCTCGTCTTGCCCCAGCCGCTGTCCTTCGCGAGCTCGTCGCCCGGCGACGGGACGCTGCGGAGATAGGGG
>JBGPZT010000250.1:0-2258 GCA_041493915.1 Candidatus Limnocylindria bacterium | reverse complement strand
GCGGCGGAGCTCGACGTGGGCGTGCTGGTCGAGGCGCACGAGCCAGCCGCCTTCGAGCGGGCCGTCGACTTCGTGGCGCGCGCCGGCGCGCGGGTCGTCGGCATCAACGCGCGCAACCTGCGCGAACCGAGCGAGATCGACCTTGACCGCGTGGGCAAGCTTCAGGCGCTGGCTCGCAACGATCAGATCCTCGTCGCGGAATCGGGCATCGCCAGCGTCGAAGACGCGCGTCGCCTCCCTCCCCGCGTCGACGCGGTCCTCGTGGGGACAGCGCTGATGCGGGCGGCCGATCCCGGACCGCTCATCGCGGGGCTCGCGGCGATCCGCCGAAGGTGAGCACCGTGCCCTCCTAGGGCTGACGGGGAACGAACGGCATGATGACGCAGAGTGATCGCGCAGTGAGCCTGCGCGATCACTCTCAGCTGGTTAGTTCGAGGCGGTCGGACGCACTGCGGTCGGTCGCGTGGTCGAGGGGCGGTCGGTGCTCGGCGCGTCTTCGGGCACGCACTTGAACGCGTCCATGATCCGAAGCTTCTGCTCGCGGGTGATGACGCCGTTGTCCACGAGACGCGTGAGCAAGGCGTTGAGCTTCACGCAGAAGCGGCGGTGATGGTCGCCGTCCGGGCGCGTTCCGTCCACGGTGACGGTCCGCGTGGCATCCGTCGGGACGGCGGTGATCGTGGCCAGGTCCGATGCCGGCAACGCGGCGTATGCGGCAGAGCCCATGAGCGCGGTGCCGAGTAACGCGGTCGCGAGGAAGAGGGTGATCCGCTTCGTCAGGTTCGCCATGTCATTGCCTCCGGTGTTGTTTTCCGGAGTAACGACGCATCTGGCCGCGGCAGTAGCCCATTCTCGGCCGCCTTACAGAGAGTTAACGACTACGCGACGCGCTCGATGACCGCGGCGATCCCTGGCCACCGCCGATGGGCGATCCGGCGAGAGTGCGCCGCTAGATCAGACTGAGCGTGCCGGAGAGCAGCGCGAGCACGGCGGTGACGGTCACGATGCTCGCGAGCGTGCTCACGACGACGACGTCGCTCACGAATCGCGGGCGCGCATTGAACTGTGTGGTAGTGAGGATGGTGAACACGGCCGTCGGCATCGCGGCGCCGACGATCATCACGTCCCGCGCGACGCCGTCGATGCCCAGCGCGATCGTCAGCGCCCATCCGACGAGTGCGCCGATCACGAGGCGTGTGACCACCGCGGCCGACACCAGCCGGCGCTGCTCGATGCGCGACGTGCCGGCGAACTGCATGCCGAGGACGAGGAGCATGAGAGGGATCGCCGCCTGCGAGGGAAGCACGAGCGCCGAGCCCACGAAACCTGGGAGCGGGATCCGCGTGAGATTGAAGACGAGGGCGGCGAGGACCGCGTAGATCATCGGCTGGCGGAACACCTCGCCCAGCGATCGCAGCAGCGTCGCACTACTGCTCGACGCGAGGAAGATCGCGAGAGTGATCCCGTAGAGCGACTGCACGGCGAGCAGGACGACACCGAACGCGACGCCCTCACGACCGTAGGCGAAGAGCACCACCGAGAGCCCGTAGTTGCCGAGGTTTGGGAAGGCCGCGGTGAGCATGAAGGCTCTGCTCGTCACGCGATCCAGGCGGGCGAGGTGACTGATAACAAGGGCCACCGCGAGCATCGCGAAAGCGAGCAGGACTGCGAACAGCGTGATCTTGACCGGCGCTTCGCTGCGGAAGTCGATCGTGAGCAGCGACGTGAACACCAGGCACGGCATGAGCGCGTACAGGGCGACCTGGTTCAGTGGTGCGATCGGCGGGTGCAGACGCCGCTCAAGGACGAAGCCGATGGCCGCGACGATGAACACGGGCAGGACGACGTTGACGAAGAGGCTCAGCATTCGGAGCCTCGGCTTCTACACGCGCTCGATGATCGCCGCGATCCCCTGGCCGCCGCCGATGCACAGCGAGGCGAGCCCGTACTTCCCGCCGCGCTCGCGCAGCTCGTATGCGAGCGTGAGCGCGAGGCGCGCGCCGGAGGCGCCGAGCGGGTGCCCGAGCGCGATCGCGCCACCGTTCACGTTGGTCTTGTCGCGATCGAGGCCGAGGTCCTTCTCGACGGCGAGGTACTGCGTCGCGAACGCTTCGTTGATCTCGACCAGGTCCATATCGCTGACCTTGAGGCCCGCGCGCCCGAGCGCCTGACGCGACGATGGCGCGGGACCGATGCCCATGATGTCGGGGTCGACGCCGCACACGCCGCCGGAGACGATGCGCGCGATCGGCTTGAGG
>JBGPZT010000040.1:0-17670 GCA_041493915.1 Candidatus Limnocylindria bacterium | reverse complement strand
CGGCCTCTCGTGTGTAGCGGCGGACGAGCTCGCGGAGCACCTCGTCGCCGAGCACGAGACGGCCATCCTCGAGCCCATGCTGCTTCAGCTGGCGCGGCACCAGATAGCCGGTCGCGATATGGAGCTTCTCGTCCTCGGTGTAGCCGGGGAGACGGATGATCTCCATGCGGTCGCGAAGCGGCGCGATGATCGTGTCCTCGACGTTCGCCGTCGTGATGAAGATGACCTTCGAGAGGTCGTAGGGCACCTCGAGGTAGTGGTCTGAGAACGTGTTGTTCTGCTCGGGGTCGAGCACCTCGAGCAGCGCCGAGCTCGGGTCGCCGCGGAAGTCCGCGCCGACCTTGTCGATCTCGTCGAGCATGAACACGGGGTTCACTTCACCGGCGGTCTTCATGTTCTGCAGGATCCGGCCGGGGAGCGCGCCCACGTAGGTGCGGCGGTGCCCGCGGATCTCGGCCTCGTCACGGATGCCGCCGAGCGACATGCGGATGAACTTGCGGCCCATCGCGCGCGCGATCGACTTGCCAAGGCTCGTCTTGCCGACGCCGGGCGGGCCGACGAAGCACAGGATGGGGGCGCGCAGGTTGTGCGAGAGCTTGCGCACCGCCATGTACTCGATGATCCGGTCCTTCACCTTCGGCAGGCCGTAGTGATCTTCGTCGAGGATCTTCGCCGCTTGCGCGATGTCCCAGTCGTCGTTCGCGGCCACTTTCCAGGGCAACGACACCAGCCAGTCGACGTAGGTACGGATGACGCCCGTCTCTGGCGAGGCCTGCGGGATCTTCTCGAGACGGCCGAGCTCCTTGAGCGCCTTCTCCTTCACGGGATCGGGCATGCCGGCCGCTTCGATCTTCTCGCGCAGCTCGCGAACTTCGGAGCCCTGGTCGTCGTCGCCGAGCTCCTTCTGGATCGCCTTCATCTGCTCGCGCAGGATGTATTCGCGCTGGGTCTTGTCGAGCGTCTGCTGGACCTCGCTCTGGATCTTCTGCTTCAGCTCGAGGATCTCGTTCTGCTTCGCGAGGAACACGCTCAGGTAGCGCAGCCGCTCGATGACGTTGCGCGTCTCGAGCAGGTGCTGGCGCTGCTCCAGCGTGAGGTCCGGGCTCGACGCGACGAGGTCCGAGAAGTGCGCCGGGTCATCGGTGTTCTTCGCGGTCATCGCTAGCTCGGGCAGGATCGATCCGCCGTTGTCGACGTAGCGCTCGAAGAGCGCCTTCACGTTGCGCAGCTGCGCCTCGCGCTCTACCGGGTCACCGAGCTCCTCTTCGATCGGCTCGAACGTGACGCGGAAGAAGCGCGACTCCGGCTGGTATCCGGTGATGCGCACGCGCTGAGCGCCCTGCACGATGATCTGCGCGCTGCCGTCGGGGATCCGGAGCAGGCGCACGATCTCGGCCACGGTGCCCACGTTGTGGATCTGTTCGGGTTGAACATCATCGATCTCGGCGTCGCGCTGAGCGACGAGCACGATGAGGTGACGCTCCTCCGCCATCGCCGCGTTGATCGCAGCGACGGACTTCTCCCGGCCGACACCGAGCGGGACGACCAGCTTCGGGAAAACGACAGCTTCGCGCAGAGGAACGACGGGTAGGTCGCTCGGGTACGCGTTCTCTGGTGTGGTCGTCTTCGTTTCTTCGCTCATTTTGGTCCTCTGTTTCTTTAGAAGCGTGTGCCTTGGTTCCGGTCGCGCTTTGGTCTCGCTTCGGCAGTGTTCGCCTCGCCGTCCGTATCCTCGTCATCGGCGCCGAGGCCCGCGAGCTCCCGCACCAGGTCCTCCATCAGATCGTTGGCGTCGCGCATGTGAAGGAGCAGCTTCACACCGGCGAGGTTCACGCCACGCACCTGTGTCAGGTACCGGATCACGCGTACGCGCTGCAGATCGTCGTCCGAGTAGAGGCGGATGTTCGTCTCGGTCCTGACCGGTTCGAGCAGGCCTTCCTCTTCGTAGATCCGCAGCGTGCGCGGATGGCAGCCCGCGAGGCCGGCCGCGATGGAGATGACGTAGACGGGTCGGTGCCCACCTGCCATTTGCTTTTGTATAAAACCTACCAATGGCGTTGTCAAGCTTCTTACCACTTTAGCGACTGGTTTGCTGGCCGCCAAGGAGGGGGTCGTGGAGACCGTCGCCGTGGGACCGCGAGGGTCCTGGATACCACGGCTCGCACGGCGAACGGGGTCCTGGAGACCGACATGCGAGTGTGGACGGCGTGGATCCGCTCACCCTCTTCGGTCTCGTCAGCGTCGGCTCGATGCTCGCGTGCTACGCGCTGGAGGAAAGGTCGCCCTATTTCGTGCTCGCGTTCGCGCTGGCCTGCTGGGCGGCCGCCGCCTATGCCTGGCTGGCGGGAACCTGGCCCTTCACCCTGATCGAGGCGATCTGGGGCGCGGTCGCGCTCCGGCGCTTCGCGCGGAGACGCGCCGGCGGGTAGTCCGGTGGGACAATCGCGCGCCGTGCGCTTTGGTCTCGACTTCGGCACCTCGAACACCTCTGTCGCCGTCTGGGATGGCCAGCGCTCGACGGTGCTCCCGATCGACCCGCTGGCCGGCGAAGCGATGCCCACCGTGCTCTACGTCCGGCGGGACGGGTCGAGCGTGGTCGGGCGGACCGCTATCGAGGCGTACCTGGCGGACAACCGCCAGCGCGGCCCGATCACGCGTGAGTTCAAGCCGCTCGGTGTCCGCCTGGAGTCCTCGAACCCGCGGCAGAAGACGGTCGAGGCGCAGATCTACGCCGATACGTCGTCCCCCGGCCGGCTGTTCCAGGCGCTGAAGACGTTCCTGGGCGCCCCGCTCGACGTGCGCACGAACGTCTTCGGCGAGGCGCGCGGACTCGAAGACCTGATCGCGGTCGTCCTCGGCCACGTGCGAGAGCGTGTGCAGGCGATCGTTGGCGAGGTGCCACTCGAGATGACGATCGGCCGGCCGGTCGAGTACGTCGGTGGCGCGGCGGCCGAGGCGCGCGCGGTGTCGCGCATGCGTCGGGCGGCGGAGCTTGCCGGCTTCGGAGAGGTCCGCTTCGTGTTCGAGCCCGTGGGCGCCGCGCACGCGGCGAACGTCGTGCCAGGTCTCACGCTCGTCTTCGACTTCGGCGGCGGCACGCTGGATCTCGCGATCGTGCGACGCGAGGCCCGACGCGAGGTCCGGCGCGAACGCGGCACTCTCGATGTCCTCGCGACGGCGGGTCGCGACATCGGCGGCGACCGCTGCACCGAGCGGCTGATCGACGATGCCGTCGCGCCACAGCTCGGCTCCCGCGCGACCTGGGGTCCGAAGCGCCTTCGCCTTCCCGCGTTCATCGTCAACGCGCTCCACGACTGGCACGCCCTCTCGGCGCTGAACGAGAAACCGCTGCTCGAAGCGCTCGACGATCTCGTGCACCAGGGCGCGCCGAAGCGCGAGCTCGCCGCGCTGCGGAGCGCGATCGAACTGCAGCTCGGCTACGAGATCTTCATGACGGCGGACATCACGAAGTGCGCGCTCTCGAGCGCTCCCGCGGCGATCCTCTCCTATCACCACGCCGCGGTCGACGTCGATGCGCGCATGACGCGCGGCCGCTTCGAACGCCTTATCGACAACCTGCTCACGGACACCGACGCGCTCATCACCGACGTGCTCGTGCGGGCGACCGTGAGCTCAGCGGACATCGCCGAGGTCGTGACCACCGGTGGGTCGAGCGCGATCCCAGCCTTCCGCGCGCTTCTCGCGCGGCGCTTCCCGAGCGCGCGCGTGCGTGACGCCGCGGCGTTCACGAGCGTCGCCGCCGGTCTCGCGATGCCGGGCGTCGAGGAGGCCGTGCTCGCGTCTTGACGCCGCGTATGCTCGAAGACATGCGGCGTTTAGCTCTTTTTCGTGGATACGCCGCAGCGCTCGCGGCCGTGTCTCTTGTCACAGTGGTCATCGGTGCGATCCAGGCACGGACTCAGGTGGCGAACATCTCGATGCTCTATCTGATGGCGGTGCTCGGGGCTGCCACCCTCCTCGGTCGCGGCCCAGCGATCACCGCGTCGATCGCGTCGTTCCTCGCTTTCAACTGGTTCTTCGTCGAGCCGATCCACACGCTCAGCGTCGGCGACCCGAAGGAGTGGCTCGCCCTGGTGCTCTTCCTCATCACGGCGGCGGTCACGAGCCAGCTCGCGGCGGACCAGCGCGATAGGGCGCGCGAAGCCACGGATCGGGCGCGTGATGCGACACTCATGTTCGAGGTCGCTCGCGTTCTCGGCGAGCCGGATATCGACGCAGCCGTTGCCGCGGTGACCGAGCGCCTGCGCCAGGGCCTGGGCGTCTCCGGCGTGATCGTCGAGCTCGAAGACGATGGTGTCCCTCGTCGGACGATCGCAGGTGACGCCACGGCCGTCCAAGGTGCGGACATTGGCTCGCTAGCAGCATGGATCCCCTCCCCTCGCTCGGCGACCGGAGCCGGGGCGCGCTGGATCAGAGTGATGAACCCGCACGGCTCCGGCACCTCGAAGCGCGACGAGCGCGTGCACGCTGTCCCGCTTCAGGCAGGCGGACGGCGCATCGGCGCGCTGGCGATCGTCCGCGCGTCGCCTCGCCCGCGGTCGGCGGACGATCGCATCCTGACGTCGGTCGCGACCCAGCTCGCGGGTGCGATCGATCGTTCACGGCTGCGTCAACGCGCCACGGACGCAGAGATCCTGCGACGTGCCGACGAGCTGAAGAACGCCCTGCTCGGCGCTGTGTCGCACGACCTTCGTACACCGCTCGCATCGATCGTCGCGTCGGCGGGCAGCCTGCGGCAGACGGACGTGCGCTGGACGGATGCCGAGCGCGAGAGCTTCCTTTCCGACATCGAGCACGAGGCGCGTCGGCTCAGCCGCATCGTCAGCAACCTGCTCGATCTCTCGCGGATGGAGTCCGGGACCTTGCACCCGGAACGCACCTGGTACGACCTCGCCGCGCTCATCGATGACGTCGTCGGACGGCTGCGACCTCTTACGCAAGATCATCACGTCGAGGTGCGCGTGCCCGAGGACCTCCCGCCGGTGTCTCTGGACTACGTCGAGATCGATCAGGTCCTTTCGAACCTGATCGAGAATGCCGCGCGACACACACGTCCGGGGACGTCGATCGTGGTCAGCGCGTCGGTCGAGGGTGGAGAAGCGATCGTCGAAGTGTCAGACGACGGACCGGGGGTGCCGAAGGATGCGCTCGATCGGGTCTTCGAGCCGTTCTTCCGGGGACCCTCCGGCGGAACGCCCCGCGGCACCGGTCTCGGACTGGCCGTGGCGCGCGGACTCGTCGAAGCCCACGGCGGCCATATCTCGGTCCGCAACCGCCCGGAGGGCGGCGCGGTGTTCCGTTTCACGCTTCCGATCGAGCAGCCCGCGAGAACGCGCGCTGGCGCGACGCGGTCATGAGTCCGGCCGCCGGGGCACGCATCCTGCTCGTCGACGACGAGCCTGCGATCGTGCGGGCGGTCCGGGCCAATCTCGGAAGCCGCGGATTCCGCGTGGACGTCGCGGAGTCCGGCCGCGAGGCGCTCGAAAGGGCTGACTTGCACCCGGACCTCATCCTGCTCGACCTCGGTCTTCCCGACGTGGATGGTCTCGATCTCATCCGTGCCCTCCGCGGCCGCGGGCGGGCACCGATCATCGTCCTGTCGGCTCGCGGCGCGGAGCGGGACAAAGTGCGCGCGCTCGATCTCGGCGCCGACGACTACCTAACTAAGCCGTTCGGCGTCGAGGAGCTGCTCGCGCGCATCCGCGTCGCCCTGAGGCACACGCTCCGATCGGGGACGGACGAGCCCGTATTCCGCACGCGCGGTCTCACGGTCGACGTCGAGCACCGACGCGTCACGATCGACGGCGAAGAGCTGCATCTCACGCCGACGGAGTACGCGCTCCTCACGGCGCTCGTGCGCCACGCGGACCGGGTCGTGACCGACTCGATGTTGCTGCACGAGGTCTGGGGACCGGAATACGGTGACGAGGACCACTACCTGCATGTCTACGTCGCTCGTCTTCGCAAGAAGCTCGAGCGCGATCCACAGAAGCCCCGTTACATCGCGACCGAGCCAGGTGTCGGCTACCGGCTCCTCACCGAGGAGGCCTGACCCGCCGAGCCACAGGTATTGAGCGAACCTTGAGCCTGCGGCCCATTCCAATGACCCGGCGTTGAGCAGCCGCGCGGCACGCTTGATCCATCGCGACACCAGAGGAGACCGCGGCCGAGGACATCCCGGCCACACAACACTCGCCCGATCTCGTGCAGCGGCACGTCGTGCGCGGTCGCCTCCCGGGATCGCGCTACGTCCGCATCGTCACACCCAAAGGTGGCGATTTCCGTCACCGCGGGCCCGGGTACCTCGTCGCTGAGGAGCGCTTGCTCGAGGGCGGTGGCCCGGCGGGACGTGTGCTCGGATCGCTGCGCACGCTGCTCATCGGGCGACGGCTCCGGTCCGAACAGGAGATCGAGGAGCGCGTCGGCACCTTCAAGGGTCTCGCGGTCTTCGCGTCCGACAACATCTCATCGGCGGCGTACGCGACCGAGGAGATCATGCGCGTGCTCCTCCTTGCGGGCGCCGGTGCCCTCGCCCTCACCATGCCGATCACCATCGGCATCGTCGTCGTGCTCGCGATCGTCGTGACGAGCTACCAGCAGACGATCCGGGCCTATCCGAGTGGCGGCGGCTCCTACATCGTCGCGAGCGACAACCTCGGACCCGTGTCCGGACTCGTCGCAGCGGGAGCGCTGCTCACCGATTACGTGCTCACTGTCGCCGTCTCGATCGCCGCCGGCGTCGCCGCGCTCACCTCGATCTTTCCCGGTCTCTTCGACCTGCGCGTCACGGTCGGCGTGCTCTTCGTCGCACTGCTCTGCCTCGGGAACCTCCGCGGCATCCGCGAGAGCGCGACCATCTTCGCGGCTCCCACCTACGTCTATCTCGGCGCGATGTTCGGACTGCTCGGTTACGGCATCTTCCTCGCCGGCACAGGTGGCCTACCGAGCTACGTGCCGCCGGCGGACTGGATCCCTTCCGGGACCGGTGAGGGGCTCGGGCTGGTCCTGCTCCTGCGCGCCTTCGCCGCCGGCTCCGTCGCGCTCACGGGGACCGAGGCCGTCTCGAACGGCGTGCCGGCGTTCGCGCCGCCCGAACCGCGCCGCGCGCAGCGCGTGTTGATCCTGATGGGGCTGTGCTTCGGTTCGATCTTCCTCGGCGTCAGCTTCCTGGCCGGCCAACTCGGGATCGTGCCCGACCCCAGCGAGCAGGAGACAGTCGTGAGCCAGCTCACTCGGACCATCGTCGGGAACGGCACGCCGTACCACTACCTCGTGCAGATCGCGACCGCGCTGCTCTTGGTGCTCGCCGCGAACACCGCGTTCGCCGATTTCCCGCGCCTCGCGAGCATCCTCGCACGCGACCGTTTCCTGCCGCGCATCTTCCAGTTCCGCGGCGACCGCCTGGCGTTCTCGGGCGGCATCGTGCTCCTCTCGCTCGTGGCCGCTTTGCTCATCGTCGCGTTCGCCGGCAGCGTCACCAACCTCATCCCGCTCTACACGATCGGCGTCTTCATCGCCTTCACGCTCAGCCAAAGCGGCATGGTCAAGCATTGGTGGCGCCTGCGGGCAACGGAACGGCGCTGGCGCATGCGGGCGGCGATCAACGGCATCGGCGCGGTGACGACGGCGATCGTGAGCGTCGAGGTCGCCGTGGCGAAGTTCGCCCTCGGCGCGTGGATGATCGCGGTGCTCATCCCGGCGCTCATCGCGCTCATGTGGGCGATCTCGCGCCACTACCGCACGGTCGGCGACGCATTGACGCTCGAACGGCCGGACACGCCGCTACCGCGGATGGCGGTGCCGCACGTGATCGTGCCTGTCGCCCGGCTCGATCGGGCCGTGCTACAGGCGCTCGCGTTCGCGCGCTCGATCTCGTCCGACGTGACAGCGGTCCATGTCGCGGATGACGCCGGCGGCGCCGAGCGCATGCGGGAGCGCTGGCGCGCGCGCGACGACGGCATCGCCCTGGTCGTGATCGAATCGCCGTATCGGGCGCTCATCCCGCCACTGCTGGCATATCTCGACGCGCGAGCGCGGCAGGACCCGGACCGCCCGATCACGATCGTGCTCGCGGAGTTCGTCCCCCATCACTTCTGGGAATACCTGCTCCACAACCAGACCGCGCTCCGGCTCAAGCTCCGCCTCTTCTTCCGGCCGAACACGGTCGTTGTCGACGTCCCGTACCACCTCGCTGGCGACGGCTCGCGCGACGGCGCCGAGGCCTAGCCGAAGAGCGCCTTCCGCACGCCGGCCTCGTCCTTCGTCGGCGACAACACCACGATGCGGTCGCCGATCTGGAGCTTCGTGTCATCGTCCGCATGCACGACGCTGCCCTTGCGCACGATGCCACCGACCGCCGCGCCCTCGGGCAGGCCCAGCGAGCCGATCGACTTGCCCGCGGACGGCGTCCCTGCGGCGATCTCGGCCTCGATGAGCTCGAGGTGCGATCCGGTGAGCGGCATGAGGGGCAGGAATCCGCCCGAGGGCAGCTCCTGCTCGATCACGTTCATGATCACGCGCGTCGACGAGATCGTCTCGTCGATGCCGAGCGCCTTGAACACGATCTCGTTCTTCGGGTCGTTGACGCGCGCGATGACGCGCGGCACGTTGCATTTCCACTTCGCGAGCTGGCAGATGATGAGGTTGACCGGATCGTCCCCGGTGACCGCGATGACGGCATCCGCTCGCTGGCATCCGGCCTCGAGCTGATAGCGGCCCTCGTCCGCTGGCGCGTTGAGGACGACGGACCCGAGCTGTTCCCCGATGACCTGCGCGCGGCGACGGTCGCTCTCGAGAAGGATGACCTCGTGCGACGCCTCGAGGAGCGCCTTGGCAAGATGGAAGCCGACCTCGCCGCCGCCGGCGATGACGAAATACAACTAGCCGAGCTCCCCGGCCATCGTGGCCTCCGCCTGCCTCGACTTCTCGAGGAGCACCTTCCCCACCTCGGCGTCGCCCATGAGCATCGCCTCGAGGAGCGTGCCGAGGATCGTGGTGCGCGACACGGTGCTGATGTCGTGCTCGCGGTAGAGCGCGGCACGGATCGGATCGTTGACCTTCGCGATGACGCGCTTCACGCCGAAGATCTGGCGCGCGATCTGCGCGGCCATGAGGTTACGGTTGTCGCCCTGCGTGAGGGTGAAGACCGCGTCGGCCTTGTCGATGCCCGCGGTGCGCAGGACCTCCAGGTCGGTGCCGTTGCCAAGCAGCGTCGTACCACCGAAAGCCTGTGGTAGGTGTGCGAACGAACCACGGTCGAGGTCGACGATCGTGACCGCGTGACCAGCCTTGTCAAGCTGACCCGCCAGGAACGCGCCGACCCGGCCGCATCCGACGATGACGATGTTCAACGTGTCTCTTCCTGACGATACGCGAGCACCGCGCAGTGCGCTCCGACGTACACGCTCTGGACCGTCTTGCCGACGTAGACCCGGCCCAAACGCTTACGGAACGGCATGCCGAGTACGATGAGGTCGGCCTTGCGGTCGCGGGCCGTGTCGATAATCGCCGCGGCGGCCTCGCGCGCCTGCACGAGCTCCGTCTCGAGGTGTGTGCCGGCCTTCTCCGCCACCTTCACCGCGTCATCGAGAACGCCCTCGCCCCGCTCGCTCTCCGGCTCGAGGATCGCGTCGAGCGGAAGGTTCCACCGCACCTCGATCACGTAGATGGCCACGATCTCGGCCTTCGCGGGCTTCCCGAGGGCGACCGCCACGCGGATGACCTCGGGGTCCACGCTCGTGCCCGCGAGCGGCACGAGGATGCGCTTCAACTGCATGGCTCGCGGGAGTCTACTGCGATGGATCCTCGGGCCCGCGCGGTGTGACGCCGTGGCCGGTGTCGTCCGAGTGATACGGAACGTCGATGACGATCGTGTTCGGACGGAAGAGCAGCGAGAGCTTCAGCCGGAGCGCGGTCTGGCTGTGAAGGATCCATTCCCACCAGTTGCGCGGCACGAACTCCGCGAGCACGACGGTGATCGGACGATCGTCGCGCTCGTCGATGCGCCCGATGTACCGCAGCAGCGGCTGCAGGAGCGAACGGTACGGCGACTCGATGACGTCGAGCGGCACCTCGGTCGTCCAGCGCCGCCAGCGACGCGCGAATTCCTCGGCGCTCTCGGCGGTCGTCGCGATGTGCACGGCGCGAACGGTCGGCGAGATGGAGCGCGCGAACGCGACCGCCTGCAGCGTCGCGCGGTCGAGCCGCGCGACGGGGATGATGACGACCGGGGGCTTCAGCACCGGGATGGGCTCGTCCGGCCGATCGAGCGTGAGCGCGTCGTGCACCGTGCGGTAGTGGCGGTTGATCGCGAAGAGGAGGCCGACCAGGATCGGCATCACCACGAGCACCATCCACGCGCCGTACGCGAACTTCGTGACCGCGACCACGACGAGGACGGTCCCCGTCACCACCGTTCCGAAGGTGTTGATGACCATGCTGAGTCGCCACCCGGGATCGCGCAGACGCCACCAGCGTCGCACCAATCCGCTCTGCGAGAGGGTGAACGCGACGAACACGCCGATCGTGTAGAGCGGAACGAGCTCGGTGACGCTGCCGTGGAACGCGGCCAGCACCGCCGCCGACATGAGCGCCAGCGCGATGATCCCGAACGAGAACGCGAGACGCTCGCCGCGGAATGCGAATTGCCGCGGCATGAAGCGGTCGTCGGCGAGCACCGAGGCGAGCCGCGGGAAGCCCGAGAAGCCGGTATTCGCGGCGAGCAGCAGGATGATCGCCGTCGAGACTTGGACGACGTAGTAGAAAAGCGTGCGGTCTCCGACCAGCGACCGCGTGAGCATGCTGTTCACCGTCTCGAACTCGAACTGATCGGGCGCGATGCCGATACGCGTCGCCAGATACGTGATCCCCAGGAACAGCACACCGAAGATCGCGCCCATCCATACCAGCGTGATGACGGCGTTCCGCGACTCGGGCGGCTTGAAGTTCGGAACGCCGTTGGCGATCGCCTCGCTACCGGTGAGACCAACTGAGCCGGACGCGAAGGCGCGCAGCACGATGAGGGGCGTCAGCAGCTCGAGGCCCTGGACCTCGAAGGCGTCGCGCGGCAGCACGGCGGCCGGCATGTCGCCGGTGGCGATGCGGAACGCGCCGTAGGCGATGAGACCAAGGAGCGAGACGATGTAGACGTAGGTCGGCGCGGCGAAGATCACGCCGGCCTCGCGGATCCCGCGCAGGTTGCCGATCGTGAGCAGCGCGATGAGGCCGAGAGACCACAGCACGCGATGGTCGTGCACCGCCGGCACGAAGCTGGAGATCGCGGCCACGCCGGCCGCCGACGACACCGCGACCGTCAGGACGTAGTCGATGAGCAGCGCGGAGGCGGCGACCAGCCCGGGCACGACGCCGTGGTTGTCCTTGGCGACGAGGTAGCTGCCGCCGCCGTTCGGATAGGCGCGGATGACGCGCGACTCGGACAGGATGACCACCGCGAGGACCACGCAGACCGCGATCGCGATCGGCATCGTGAGCGCCAGGGCCGCTCCGCCGGCGATCGCGAGGACGCGCATCGCCTCTTCGGTCGCGTACGCGGACGACGAGATGTTGTCCGAGGCCATGATCGCGAGCCCGGTCTTCTTCGAGAGCCGCTCGCCGGCCTCCTCCTCGGACGTGAGACGCGCGCCGAACAGGACGCGGCGCGCGCCCTCATACACGCGACCGAGCCCGCCGTGCGCAGCATCTACGCGCGGCGTCGCGATGTAGTGACCGCCCCGTCGACGGAACTCGCCCACCGCGGGACGCACGATGCGAACGCGGCGATCGCCGATCTTCGAGCCGGCGTGGGTGGCGCGCTCCTCGAGTGAGGGCGCGTCCGGACCCTCCCGGCCTCCGTCATCCCTTCGGTCGCTCATCCTCCGGGTCCAGCGGCTCGGGATCGTCGAGGTGATAGGGGACGTCGAGCACGGACGTGTTGCGCCGTACGAATAGCCGTAGCTTCAGCAGGAACGCGGTCTGGTTGTGGAGCAGGGCCTCCCACCAGTGCCGCGGCACGAACTCCGCGAGGACGACGATGATGGGCCGTCCGGGGCCACCCCGGTCGATCTCGTCGAGGTACTTGAGGAGAGGCGGCATGAGCGCACGGTACGGCGAGATTATGGTATCGAGCGCGAACGCCTCGCCCACGACGCCCTCCCAGCGGCGTTTGAAGGCCTTCGCGCCGTCGGCGTCGTACGAGATGTGGACCGCGTGGAACTCACCGCCAAGGCCGCGCGCGACGCTGAGCGCGCGCAGCGAAGCGCGGTCGATGCGGCTGATCGGCACGACGATGCGCGGAACCGTGGCTTGCACGCGGACCGGCACAGTGGCGGCGATGAGCAGGCGGTCCTCGATCGAGCGGTAGTGGCGGTTGATCGCGTAGAGCATCGCCACCAGGACCGGCAGTATGGCGATGACCATCCACGCGCCCACCTGGAACTTGCTGACGCCGACGACGACCGCGACGACGCCGGTCGCGACGGCGCCGACGCCGTTGATGACCGCACCGACCTGCCAGCCGCGGCTTCGGTCCCGCAGCCATTTCCGGACCATGCCGCCCTGCGACAGCGTGAAGGCGATGAACACGCCCACCGTGTAGAGCGGGATCAGTCCGGTGACGCTGGCGTCGTAGGCGACGATCAGGAACGAGGACACGAGCGCGAGCGCCACGATGCCCGTGCTGAACGCGAGACGATCACCGCGCTGCGCGAACTGCCGGGGCATGAAGCGATCGACAGCCATGATCGAAGCGAGACGCGGGAAGCCGTTGAAGGCCGTGTTCGCCGCGAGGACGAGCAACACAGCGGTCGAGAACTGGACGAGGTAGAAGTAGGGGCTCGTTCCGACCAGCGAGCGCGCCAAGAGACTGAGCACCGTTTCCGTCTCGCTCTGGTCCGGCTGGATGCCGATTGACGTCGCGAGGAAGCTGATCGACAGGAAGATCGTGCCGAAGAGCGAGCCCATGACGATGAGGACGATCTGGGCGTTGCGAGGCTCGGGCGTCTTGAACGCCTGGACTCCATTGGCGACGGCCTCGGTCCCGGTGAGCGCGACGGAGCCAGAGGCGAACGCACGAAGGAGCAGCAACAGCGTGAGCGGCTGCGTCCCTTCCGGCAGGAACGGCTGGATCGGCGGTGGCGCGATCGGGAGGTCGCCGGCCGCGGCCCGCGAGAGGCCAACCGCGATGAGTCCGAAGATCGCGACGACGTAAACGTAGGTGGGCGCGGCAAAGATGTTCCCGGCCTCACGTATGCCGCGCAGGTTTCCGATCGTGAGAAGCGCGACGAGGGCTACGGAGATGGTGACGCGTCCGGGGTGGAGATCCGGGAACGCGCTCGTGATCGCGGCAACTCCCGCCGCCACCGACACGGACACGGTGAGGAAGTAGTCGACCAGCAGCGCACTTCCGGCGACCAGGCCGGGCACCACGCCGAGGTTCTCCTTCGCGACGACGTAGCTGCCACCGCCATTGGGGTAGGCCTTGATGACCTGCACATAGGAAAGGACGACGATCGCCAGGATGACCACGATCGCGACGGTGAGAGGCAGCGTGAGCGCGGCGACCGCGCTGATGCCCGCGAGCGCGAGGATCCGCATCGCTTCCTCGGTGGCGTACGCCGACGAGGAGATGTTGTCCGACGCGAAGATCGCGAGACCGATCTTCTTCGAGACGCGTTCGGAGTGTTCCTCTGCGGTCGCCAACCGCCGGCCGATGAGGACGCGGCGCACACTCGTCCACGCGCGTCCGACGCCGCCCTTCGACGCGAGCGCTTCTTCGGTCGCGACGAAACCACCGCTGGTGCGCTTGAACTCCCGCGGGCGGACGATCCGCACGATGCGATCCCCGGGCCGCTGCCCGCGCCGCTCCTCTCGCCGTTCGAGACCCGTTCGCCCTGAGTCGGGCGCGGCGGTCGGATCGCGGTCGTCGCTCAGGGGTCCCTCAACGTCGCGGAGTCTAGGGACGCAGGCGCGTTGAGAAGTTGTTTAGGTGGTGTTCGTGCGAGCTCGCTCGGTAGCGGTCTGGTCGAGCAGCACGGCCTCGCGCAGACCGGTCGCCTCAGCGGACGCGATGGACACGACGTGCGCGGGCGACGTGAGGACCTGCGTCACGATCGCGCCGGGCCCGGGAGTCATGAAGGTCGCGCGCACCAGGAGCTGATCGCCGCTCCGCTCGATCGCGATGACGTGGATCGAATAGCCGCCAGTGGTCTTCTGGCCCTGGAACACCGCGACGAGCACGCGGCCGTCGGGTGCCGCTGCGTTGGGGACGAGGCGCGCGATCGTCGCGCGCGAGGCGTCGCTCGTGCCGACGACGACGAGCGCCGCGCCGGAATCCTGTCGCGCCTGCGACGTCGTGGCGACCTCCGTGAACGCCACCGAACGCGTTGATGCCGTCGGACTCACCGCTCCGCTGCTGCCTGCGCCGCTGCCACACGACGCGAGCAGGACAAGCCCGAGCGCGGCACTAGACGCCGAACGCCAGGCGATCGGCGAACATCTCCGGAAGGCCGCGCGCATGGATACGTCGTTGGGTCTCATCCACTTCGTAGGACGAACGATAGAAGGTGACGGTTCCCGCGTCGGTGTCGAGCACCGCGTATGCCGCGCGCGGGTCGCCGTCGCGTGGCTGTCCGACGCTGCCGGCGTTGATGAGCGAGCGCTCCTCGAGGCGGTAGGCCGTGCCCTCCACTACGTGCGTCGCCTTCGCGCCGCCGGCGGCGAGGTGGAAGAACGCCGGGACGTGCGTGTGACCGTTGCAGCAGTGGTCAGTCTCCGCGAGCTCGAGCGTGGCGCCCGCCGCGCGTGTCGTGGTCACGTATTCCCACAGGGGATCGCGGAGGCTGCCGTGGCAGAGCGTGAAGCGGTCCACTTTCGCGACCGGGGGCAGCGCCTCGAGCGCGTCGCGATCCGCGGACGACAGCCACCGCTGATGTAACAGTGCGGCCTCCGCGGCCCGATCGTGGAAGAACTCGAGGCCCTCGCCGGTCGCGACCGCGCGATCGTGGTTCCCCTGGACGAGCAGCGCGCGCCGCTCACGCAGCAGCGCGAGCGTGTCCTCAGGTTCCGGTCCGTATCCCACGGTATCGCCGGTCACCCACAGCGCATCCACCTTCCCGAGCGCCGCGAGCACGGCTTCGAGCGCGACGAGGTTGGCGTGGATGTCGGAGAGAAGTCCTACGCGCACGCGGCCTTCGCCTCGGCCAGGGTGAAGCGATGGTCAAGGAACGCACGCCCGATCACCACCGACGCGGCGCCCCAGCGCGCGAGCGCGCGCACGTCCTCGACATCCCGTACGCCACCACCGGTGTGGAAGGCGATGTCTCCGCCGGCCTTCGCGCGCAGGCGCTCCATGAGGACCAGCGGCGGCCCACCGAGCCGGCCATCGGCGCTCGTCTCGACGACGTACAGCGCGCGGATGCCGCGCAGCGCCGCGATCTCCGCGGCCCCCGTCGCGTCGCGACCCGAGGCGCGCCGAGCCAGATCCGCGTCGCCACCGCGGGGCGCGAGCACGCCGCCAGCCGCCTCGATCTCGACGATCGCGCGGTCGCCGAGCTGGGCGATGCGCCGCAGCAGCGTGTCGTCGCCGAACACAGCGCTCGAGAAGAGCACGCCCGCGAAACCCGCCGCGATCGCGTCCTCCGCCTTCGCGATCGAGGAGACTCCACCCGCGAGGCGGCACGGCACCGCGGCGGCGCGCGCGATGCCCGCGAGGATCTCCGCGTTCGCGTACTCGCCGCGCTCCGCTCCATCCAGGTCCACCAGGTGCAGCTCGTCCGCGCCCTCGCGGATGTAGCGCGAGGCGAGGTCGCTCGGTAGGGTGTCCGCGCCTGCGCCGCCGCGATACGCGACGCGTCCAGCGCGAACGTCGACTGACGGGACGATCACCACGGGCGGCGACGCGCCTCCGCCGACGTGCGCGGATAGCGCAGCGGAGTGGCGCGGGTCTTCCGTACGACGACGAGGTTGCGACCCGGCAACACGTCGCCGACGCCGAGCGAAGCGGTCGGCACGATGGACACGATCTCGCCGCCCAGCGCCGCGCAGGCCTTCTGCGCTCCCGGTAGCTCGGCATCGACCCGTCCCTTCCACACGATCGCGTCGCCGCCGACACGCAGGAAGGGGAGGAGGTACTCGCTGACCTGCCCGAGCGTCCCCACGGCGCGAGCGGTACCAACGTCGTACCGATCGCGACGCTCGCGACCCAGCGCCTCCGCGCGCTCGTTGCGGATCTCGACGTCAGTCAGTCCGAGGATGGCGCAGACGTCCTCGAGAAAGCGGACCTTCTTCCCCACCGATTCGACGAGCGTCACGCGGATCTGCGGCAGGGCGATCCGCAGCGCGAGGCCGGGGAAGCCCGCACCACTGCCCACGTCGATGACGCGTTCGCGACCGGTCCAACGGCGGACGGCGAACGCCGTGAAGGAATCGAGGAAGTGCTTGCGGGCGATGTCCTGCGGCTCAGTGATCGCTGTGAGGTTCACGGACGTATTGCGTTCGATGAGCTCGTTCGCGAAGCGCTCGCAGACCGCGATCTGCTCGGGCGACAAGGTGAGGCCGAGCCGCGCCGCTTCGCCCGCGAGCGCGGCGAACGGAGGCGAGGCGACGGGCACGCCGGTATCGTACGTGCGTGAGGATGAGAGCGGCTCGCTTCGCCGCGTTCGCGTGCACGCTGCTGTTCTTCGCGCTTGCGTCGAGCGCGTCCGCCGCGACGCTCACGATCGACATCTCCGGTTTCGCGTTCCGGCCTGACATGGTATTCATCACCGCGGGCGACACCGTGACCTGGACGAATCGCGACAGCGCGCAGCACAGCATCGTCTTCCTGACCGGCCTCGGTCAGACGGAGAACTTCGGCCTCGGCCAGAGCTCGTCGCTGCGGTTCATCGCGCCGGGCACGTACAAGTACATCTGCGGCTTGCATGGCCAGAGCATGTCGGGAACGATCGTGGTGGGCGCCGCGGAAAACCCGATCGCCGTCGTGTCGGGTGGCGCGCCGACGTTCGTGCCGCCGACCCTGACCCCGGTCCCCAGCGCCGGCGTCGTTGTGCGTGGCGCCGATGAGGGGCCGGTACTGCCCGAGGAGGCCACGAGCACGAGCATCGACGCGGGTCGCGTCGCGGTGTTCGCCGGTATCGGTGCGCTCGCCGTCTACATCGTCGTGCGCGGCGGCGCGCTGGTCCGCCGCCGATGAGGCTGAAAGCCGCGCGGCTTGCGGCGCTCGCGGGTCTGCTCCTGTTCATCGCGCTCGCGTCGACCGCGGCGGCGGCGACCGAAAAGGTCGAGGTCGAGGGATTCGCCTTCAGCCCGACCCCCGTGACGATCAACGCCGGCGACACCGTGACCTGGACGAATCACGACGACGCGCAGCACAGCGCGGCCTTTGTCGGTGGCGGCCCGCGAACGCCGGCCCTGAGCAAAGGTCAGAGCGGATCGCTGATCTTCACGACTGCGGGAACGTTCAACTACGTCTGCGGTATCCACGGAGTCAGCATGTCCGGCTCCGTCATCGTGCGCGCCGCGGCGACGCTGTCACCGCCGGCAGCGCCGACGGTCGCGCCGACGGTCGCGCCGACGGTCGGGCCGACGTCCGTGCCCACGGCGGCGCCGACGGCGAGCCCAACGCCAACAGCGACGGCGACCGCAGCTGTGACATCG
>JBGPZT010000109.1:0-8805 GCA_041493915.1 Candidatus Limnocylindria bacterium | reverse complement strand
CTGGAGCGACACCGTGAACACGGCCAGTCGGATGGAGTCCCAGGGCATCGCGGGTCGCGTCCAGGTGAGCCAGGCGACGTACGCGCTCGTGAAGGACGACTTCGTGTGCGAGGAGCGCGGTGCGATCGACGTTCGCGGCCGCGGGCCGCTGACCACCTACTTCGTGCTCGCGGGGCGCTAAGGACGCAGCACCTTTCGACGAGCAATCGTGTTCTTTACGGTTGCGGCGGTCAGGTGCTGCATGCTCAGGGGCCGATAACACCCGTTCGAGTCCGGTTCGGGCTCAGAGAGGTGTTTCGACGCCTGTTGCCCTCGCACCGATGCGGAGCGCTGCGAGCGCGAAAGCGCGCTCGAGACCGGCGCCGATCCACGAACGCTCGAAGAGCACCTTCCCCAAGTGCCAGCGCGCGCCGGGCGCTCGCAATCGGATCGCCGGCGCCGGCGAGGCGTAGAAGTCTCCTTCGGCGAACGCGGCACGTCCGCCGCCGAGCTCGACCCAGCAGTACCCCTTGCCGTCGAAGGTCGGGACCTGCGCACCACCGAAGGACGCGGCGATCTCGCGCGCGACGACGCGCGCCTCGCCATGCGCGAACACGCCCGCCTTCGGAAGCGGCTTGCCATTCGCGAGCGTGATCGTCGTCACGTCGCCGACGGCGTAGACGCCCTCGAAGGGCGTGCGCAGGGTGCGCGCGTCGACGGGGATCCAGCCGTTCTCGTTGGCGAGCAGCGAGCGTCGCACGACATCTGGCGAGCGGTGCGGCGGCACCGCCGCGAGCAGGTCGAAGCGCTCGCGCGCGCCGTCGGCGAAGACGAGCTCGCGCGCGGCCGGATCGATCGACGCCAGCGATCGGTTCGTGTGGAGCGCGATGCCGCGCTCGGCGAGGAGCTGCGACACAGCCGCGCCGAGCACGGGACCCGCGACCGGCATGGGCTGCGGCTCCGGCGTGAAGACCACGACCTCGGACTTCCCGCGTACGCCACGGCGGCGCAGCGCGTCCTCGATGAGGAGCGCCGCCTCGTACGGCGCCGCGGGACACTTGTATGGCAGCTTCGTGACCGCGACGACCGTGCGGCCGCCGGGGTACGCACGCAGGGCGTCGGCGAGCCGCGCGGCACCTTCCAGGTCGAAGAAGTCATAGGCCGCTTCGGCGTAGCCGGGGAACGTCGCAGGTGCAAGCTCCGCGCCGAGTGCGACGACGAGCGTGTCGTATGCCAGCTCGCGCTCGCCAGCGGTGATCGTCCTTCGCTCGGGGTCGATGCGCGTCACATCGCCGTGCACGAGCTCGACACGGCGGTGCAAGAGGGCGCGCAGCGGTCGCGTCACTTGCTCGCGGCGGCGGTCGCCGACCATGAGCCAGAGGAGCGACGGGGCGAACAGGTGATCGCGTTCGCGTTCGACGAGGACGACCCGATGCTCAGATGAGAGCAGTCTTCGCAGCTCGTTCGCCGCCGTGAGGCCACCCACTCCGCCGCCGAGAACGATCGCCGTCCGTCCCGCCATACCGGTGGTGCCTCCATCCTCCAGCGTTGTCTGGAAGACTGGAATATAGTCGGGAGGGTGAGCCACACGCCAGCAGATGTTCGCGCCGCGCTGCACGTGCAATTCGCGCGGATCGGGAAGGCGGTCGCTTCGCCCAAACGGATCGAGCTTCTCGAGCTGTTGTGCCAGGGCGAGCGCAGCGTGGACTCGCTGGCGCAGGCGACGCGTATGGGTGTGACGAACGCGTCCCAGCACCTCCAAGTGCTCAAGGCGGCGGGCCTCGTCGAGACTCGACGTGAGGGGACGCGGATCCACTACCGCGCCGCGGACGAGCGGGTCTGTGGCTTGATCTCAGAGCTCGGTGCCGTCGCGCGTGCCCGGCTCGTCGAGGTGGAGCGCCTCGCGCGCGACTACCTCGAGGCGCCTGAGGAACTCGAACCGGTCACACGCCAGGAGCTGCTTCGTCGGCTCTCGCGGCGCGACATCGTCGTGATCGACGTTCGGCCGGCAGACGAGTACCAGCTCGCTCACATTCGCGGCGCCGTTTCGATGCCGCTTGCGGACTTGAAGCGCCGCCTGCGCGAGCTGCCGAAGAGCGCGCTCATCGTCGCGTACTGCCGCGGGCCGTACTGCGTCCTCGCGCCGCAGGCGCTCGCGCTGCTGCGTGCTCGCGGTTTCCGCGCCCGGCGGCTCGAAGGTGGCCTGCCCGAGTGGCGCGCGGCCGGCCTTCCGATCGCATCCGGATCGTGAGGTACTGACATGAAGACGCTCTTCATCCTCAACGACGGGCCGTACGGCTCCGAGCGCTCCTACAACGGACTCCGCCTCGCCATGTCGCTGATGAAGCGCGAGGGCCAGGAGGCCCGCGTCTTCCTCATGGGCGACGCTGTTGGCTGCGCCGTCCGCGGGCAGAAGACCGCCGACGGCTACTACAACATCGAGCGGATGGTGCGCTCGGTCACGCAGCGCGGTGGAAAGGTCGGCTGCTGCGGCAGCTGCTCGGACGCACGCGCCCTCACGGAGGACGCGCGCGTGGAGGGCGCGCACCGCTCGTCAATGGATGAGCTCGCGGACTGGGCGCTGTGGGCCGACCGGGTGATCACGTTCTAGTGGGACGAGTCTGGCTGCCGCGGGAGGTATGTGTATGCCGATGATGGGTTACGGATTTGGATCCGGCGCGATCTTCATGCTCCTGTTCTGGGTCTTCGTCATCGCGGGTACGGTCTGGCTCGTCCTCACCCTCGCCCGTTCGCAGTCGCGGCCACCGAGTGGTGACGACACGGCGTTCCGGATCCTCCAGGAGCGCCTGGCACGCGGCGAGATCGACATCGAGGAGTTCAAGGCGCGACGGGCCGCTCTCGAGGAGACGAGGCATTGAGCTTGCGAGCGATCGCGGGCTGGATCGCCATTGCATCCGGCGCGCTCCTCATCGGGAGCATCGTCCTCACAGCGCTTTCGGCGTCTCCGGCGACAGGCTTTCCCATGGGACCAGGGATGATGGGTGGATACCCGATGGGCCCGGGCATGATGGGCTTTGGCGGCAGCGGCCCAGCCGCTTCGCCGATCCCAGGTGCAACTGAGATCCGCGTCGACGCCTTCAACTTCGGGTTCTCCCCGAGCGAAGTGCACCTCCCGAAGAACTCCGACGTCAATCTCACGCTCTTCAATCCTGCTGGGAACGGCGTCCCGCATGACTTCACGGTCCCAGCGCTCGGTATCCACGTCGTCGCGAACCCAGGCGAGACGCGCACGATCGGCCTGCACGGCCTATCACCCGGGCGCTACGACGCCTACTGCAGCGTGCCCGGACATGCAGCTTCAGGGATGGTGGCGCGGCTCGTCATCGAGTAAGGAGAGCTCCGAGGATTCGTCGCCGGAAATTGCTTTCGCCCTTTCGCAGTTCAAATGGTGTCTGCTCTCGTCTCCTGTGGTGAAGAGCGCCGGATGACGAAGCGGTCATGACTCCGCGAACGCGCAGCGCGACCATCGCGTCGTAGAGGCGGCCAGCCGTCAGGGCTGGCTGGAGGCGCGATGGCCACACAACAGGAAACGACACGCATCAACGATCAAGTGAACAAGCCGTGGGTGCTGCTCGTCGAGGACGAGCCGTCCGTGAGCAAGCTCGTGGGCAAGCTCCTCGACGAGGCCGGCTACGAGCACGTGTCCATCGCCGATCACGAACAGATCGCTAGCGCGATCGTTCGCTGGCGGCCGCGGTGCATCATCCTCGACAGCGATCCGGGGTCCAAGGGTCACCAGCGCTCGTGGGCAGACGCGGCAGCGATCCGCCGTGCTCATCCCGACCTGCCGGTGCTCATGTTCACAGCCGACCCGGCGGCGATGGCCGAGGTACGGGCCGGCACCAGCGTCCGGAGCAAGGCCGCGGGCTACGCGGGGGTGATCGACAAGCCGTTCCTGATCGTCGAGTTCCTCGCCACGCTGAGACACGCCGTTGACGCAAGGCAGACGGCCACGCCGCGGGATGGCAAGGGGATCTCTGCCGAGGCGATCAGCGTGTTTCCCGATCTGGCCGGCCCGGCTTCGGCCAACTGGGCCGTCGCCGACTTCTTCAGCATGGCGGTGCATGAGCTGCGCACGCCACTGACGTCGATCGAGGGTCAGGCCCAGCGCGCTCAGCGGCTCGTCGCGAACGATCCCGCACGTGCGGCCGAGGCGCTGGATGTCATCCGTGAGCAGAGCAAGCGCATGAACCGGCTGATCGGCGACCTGCTCGATCACGCCCGCGTTGGCGGCGGCGCGCTCAGCCTCGCTGTCGTGACGTTCGATCTGGGCGTCGCGACCGCGATCACCATCGGTCTGCACGAGTATGAGGACATCCCGCGCATCACCTTCCGGGGGACGCCGGAACCGGTGCGCGTCCGCGGCGACCCCGACCGCTTCGCGCAGATCCTCAGCAACCTCCTCGACAATGCGGTCAAGTACAGCCCGCCGGGGTCGGCCATCGAGGTCGCGCTGGCGGTCGTCGGCGCCGAAGCTGAGCTCCGCGTGACCGACCAGGGCGTCGGTGTGCCCGACGAAGAGCGCGGCATGCTCTTCGCACCCTTCTTCCGCTCCACACGGACGCGTGACACCTCCGGCACGGGGCTCGGCCTTCACATCAGCCGGCGGATCGCTGAGCAGCACCGCGGTCGGTTGTGGTTGGAGTCGAGCAGTAGCGCCGGTAGCGTCTTCGTTCTAGCGTTGCCGCTCGCGGACGAACCGAAACGCTCTTAGGACGAAAGGAAAAGCCTCGTGGCGAACAGCATCACCAATAGGACTGTTGTCGCTGACCCCCCACTCGCTCGGTTCCTGTTCTCGGACACGCGCATGGCCCCGGTCTGGCTGCTGCTCCGCATCTACGTGGGCTGGGCCTGGCTCGAGGCTGGATGGCACAAGGTCCAGGACGTCGGCGCGACGACGAACTACATCATCGATGGCGCCGGCATCCTCGCCTTCTGGACCCGGATCGCGGCGATCCCCGCCGCGCCGGCCAAGCCGGTCATCACCTACGACTGGTACCGCGGATTCATCCAGTTCCTCATCGACGGCCACGCTCAGAATGTGATGGGCAAGGTGATCGCGTTCGGTGAGACCGCGGTCGGCCTCGGACTCATCCTCGGTGCCTTCGTCGGCGTCGCCGCCGTCGCCGGCGCGTTCATGAACCTGAACTTCATGCTCGCCGGCAGCTCCAGCACGAACCCGGTCATGCTGCTGATGGGCTTCCTCCTCGTACTCGCCTGGAAGACGGCGGGCTACATCGGACTCGACCGCTTCCTCATGCCGCTCCTCGGAACCCCGTGGCGCGCCAAGGAGGACCAGACCCGGAGGACCCAAGGCGCGCCGCGGACCGCGCCAGTCTGACGTAACAGCGGCCTTTCGAGGCCGCCGGTACTTCGTCACAATCACGCCGTGCCCGTGCGCGGGTGCTGTTGGGGAGGAACGAAATGACGCTGACCACACGGGAAGCGACTGCCTTCACGTATCGCGAGATCGCCCTGCATGACCGCCTCCGCGAGGTCGCGCGGGAGGTCGGCGCGAAGCCGGCTTTGGTGCACGGCGACCGCGTCATGACCTTCGCGGAGCTCGACGCCGCGAGCGATCGTCTGGCGGGCGCGCTGGCGCGGCGGGGCATCGTCCGCGGCGACCGCGTCACGCTCTTCATGCCGAACTCGATCGAGTTCGTCATCGCCTTCTACGCGGCGCTGAAGGCAGGCGGCGTCGTGAATCCCATCAACGCGCAGTCAAAGGAGCGCGAGGTGCGCTTCCAGGTCGACGACTCGGGAGCGAAAGCGGTCCTCGTTCACGAAGCGCTCTGGCCGGTGGTCGAGCCGATCCGCGCGCAGCTGCGTGCCGGACGTTTGCTCGCGCGGACCGGCGGCGCGTCAGGTGACGGCGTCACACGCTTCGATGACCTCGTGGCCGAGCCGGGCGAGGCGCCCGCGCTTCGCGCCGATCTCGACGAGCTCGCGGCCCTTCCATACACGAGCGGGACCACCGGCTTCCCGAAGGGCGTGATGCTCACGCACCGCAACCTCACCGCGAATCAGCAACAGTTCTTCGCGGCGGTGCCGGTGCGCCGGGAGGACGTCTTCCTGAACGTGCTGCCGTACTTCCACATCTACGCGCTGAATCTGCTCATGACGGGCGCGGTCAGCCTCGGCGCGACCCAGATCGTCATGTCCCGATTCGACATGGTCGAGTACCTGACGCTCATCGAGCGGTACAAGGCGACGGTCTGCTTCATCGTTCCGCCCATCGTTCTCGGGCTGGCCGCCCATCCCGAGGTGGATCGTCACGATCTTTCGTCGGTGCGCTTCTTCTTCACCGGAGCGGCGCCGCTCGCGCCCGAGCCGGCGCGCCGCGTCGTCGCGCGCACGCACATCCCGATCATCCAGGGCTACGGACTTACCGAAACGTCCCCGGTGACGCACGCGAACCCGATGGACGCGGCGATCCTGGAGTCGATCGGACTGCTCGTCCCCGGGACGGAGCACCGGATCGTCGATCTCGAGACCGGGACGCGCGACCTCCCGCCGGGTGAAGTGGGCGAGATCGCGGTGCGGGGGCCGCAGGTCATGCGCGGGTACTGGCGGAAGCCGGACGACACCGCAGCGGTCCTGCGCGACGGATGGTTGTACACCGGTGACGTCGGCAAGCGGGACGAGAAAGGGTACGTCTTCATCGTCGACCGCAAGAAGGAGTTCATCAAGTACAAGGGCTTCGGCGTCGGCCCTGCGGAGGTCGAGGCGGTGCTCTGCGAGCATCCGGCCGTCGCCGACGCCGGCGTCATCGGCAAGCCGGATGAAGCGGCCGGCGAGATCCCGAAAGCGTTCGTGCAGCTTCGCGCGGGTGCGAGCGTCACGGCCGACGAGCTGATGGACTTCGTGAAGGAGCGCATCGCCGACTACAAGCGCGTGCGCGAGGTCGAGTTCATCGACAAGGTGCCGCGCACGGCGTCGGGGAAGATCCTCCGGCGCGAGCTGGCCGAAAGAGAGAAGGCCGCAGCCGCGGCGCGCTGAAAGGCGTCGGCACAAGGCGTGGAAGTCACACCGGGCATCCGCCGCATCGGGTCGGGCCTGGTCAACGTCTACCTCTTCGAGGAGGCCGGCGCGGTGACCATCGTCGACGCGGGCGTGCCGGGCTACTGGCGCGAGCTTGCGAACGAGCTCGCCGCAATGGGTCGTTCGCTCGGAGATGTGCGCGCCGTCGTGCTGACCCACGCGCATACCGATCACATCGGTTTCGCGGAGCGCATCCGGACCGAGCGCGGCGTGCCGATCCGCGTGCACGAGCTCGACGCGCTGCGCGCGAAAGGGCAGGTCCCTGGGCCGAGCGGCCTCGGTAAGTTCAAGCTCGCCCCGCTGCTCGGGTTTCTCCTCTTCGGCCTGCGCAATGGCCTACTGCGCGTACCTCCGATCCTCGAGGTGGCGACGTTCGGCGACGGCGCGACGCTCGACGTTCCCGGCGCGCCACGCGTCATCCATGTCCCGGGTCACACAGCGGGGAGCGCCGCGCTGCACTTCGCGCAGCGGAACACGATCTGCGTCGGCGACGCGTTCGTTACGCGCAACGTCATCACCGGCGCAACTGGCCCACAGCTCTTTCCGAACTTCAACGCCGACAACGAAGAGGCCTATGCGTCGCTCGCGCGGCTCGAGCGCGTTGACGCGCGCCTCGTCCTGACAGGCCATGGACCATCGTGGGACGGCGGGCTCGCGGAGGCGGTGCGCGTCGTCCGCGAGCGGTGGACGACGCGGCGGTGACCGAGGTCTGCGGCGGCTGCGGCGTGGCCGTCGCGGGCGGCACGGAGGGATGTCAGCGTCTCTTCGAGTCGATCGGTCTGCGCGAGTACGAGGACATGCGCTTCGGGCGCTACCACCGGATCGTCGTCGACGTCTACGCGATGCAGCATCCCGAACGCTACGGCCGCTCGGCGAAGTCGTTCGCCGCGCACCTCACCGGCTTGTGTGCGTGGCTCGACAACGAAGCCGAAGCGCTGACCGTCAACACCGCGGTGCAGCGCTGGCTGAGCGGACCCTCGCCGATCGAGAAGCCTCCGGTTCCGCATGGCTACGGCGCACTCACGATCCGCGAGCTCGTCGACGCCGACGATCCGCTTCGCTACGGAGATGTCCTGCGCCGGTGGGCGCGATCCACCTGGGACGCGTACGCGCCGCTGCACGCGACCGCGCGCGAATGGATGGCGACCGCGCACGCCCGCCACGGACAGTGACCGGGCGACCAACGGCGGCGGGGGACGTGCCGTTCGGCCCTTCCTCCGCTGGGAGACGTAAAGGTGGCCTTTCAAGCGGCACCCCGCCAACGGCCGGGTGCGACGCATACTGCTGAGATACCAAGGAGGGTCCCACGTATGAAGCTCATCCGTCCGAGTGCCGTACTTGTCGCCCTGGTCGGCCTGATCGCGGCGGCCTGCGGCGGAACGACCACACCCGCGGCCTCGCCTACCGCCACCACGCAGGCGTCGGCGGCGGCGACCATCCAGAAGCTGGTCATCGGCTTCACCGCGTCCCAGACCGGCGCGCAGAACGTCGCTTCGAAGAAGCAGACCGAGGGCATCCAGCTCTGGGTCGACGACCTGACGAAGGCCGGCGGCATCAAGATCGCCAATAACACGGTCCTCATGCCCGAGATCAAGTTCTACGACGACGAGTCGAAGACCGACCGCGTCCAAGCGCTGTACACGAAGCTGATCAACGACGACAAGGTCGACTTCCTCCTGTCGCCGTACTCGAGCGGCCTGGTGAAGTCCGCAGCCGTCGTGTCCGAGCAGAACGGCAAGGTCATGGTGACCGCCGGAGGCGCGG
>JBGPZT010000204.1:0-3821 GCA_041493915.1 Candidatus Limnocylindria bacterium | reverse complement strand
GGCACGGCGTCGTTCGGCACGAGCCCGATCTGGGGCGCGTTCGAGCTCACGCTCGCCGACATCCCGCCGGAGACCGCGAACATCGAGGTGTTCCTGCGGAGCCCACGCGACGGCGAAGTCACCGATCTCGTGTCGATCGCGATCGCTGTCGCGCGTTGAAGGTCGATCTGTTCCGCGAGTGTCGCCTAGGGCCAACGCGGATACTGACAGCGCGGCGTCGACGATCGCGCTAGCGGATGTACGCCGTCCGGAACGCCTCGAAGCTCGCGTAGAAGGCGTCCGGCGTCTGGCCGAAAGCGGCGGTGAACGCCGAGCGCCAATCCTCGCCGCCCCCGACGCGCGCGCAGAACGTGCGCAGCGGCAACGGTCCGTTCGCCGCGAGCATGCGATCGACGGCGAGATACCCGACCGCGAACCCCTTCGCGTCGGACGGCCACGCCGTCTCGAGCGATCGCAGCGTCACGTAGCGAGCGCCGCGCAGCTGCCGCTTCGTGAACACGTCCATGTTCGCGGCCGGGATAAGGCCCACGTCGACGAGCGAACGGTACGCGAGCGACTCGGCCATGCCCTCGGAGATCCAGCGCGGGCCGAGCATGCACGCGTTGCCACCGACGGCGTACTGCCACAGGTGCACGTACTCGTGCGCGGCCAGCTCCTTCCGCTCGGTCGAGGGCGTCCACGTGTCCGGCGCCGCCGCGGACGGCGCTGACCACGCCGCGTTGCTCGTGACGATGTCGAAAGATGGACCGCTGGTGATGCAGCAGAAGCGCTCGCTCCCATCGCCGACGCGAACGTTCACCGTGACGCGGTCAGCGCGGTCGCCGCCGAGGTTCGCCGCGAGATACGCGCCGGCGCGCGCGACGCCTTCGTGGACCTCGGCGATGTCGCCCGCGAACACTCCCGCGCCGATGGCATAGGTGACGCCCGCGGGCGACGGTGGTGTGGGCCGCGGCGTGGTGCCGTCCGCGCTCAGAACGGTGACGACCCAGAACGCGCCGTAGTCCTCGAGCCAGGCCGTGCCCTCGACGACCGGACGGATGCCGAGCCGGTACGTTCCGGGCACGGACGGGGCCTGGACGGCGAACTGGAACCATGCGATCTGCCCCGGCCCCACGTACGAGGCGGGCTGAACGGCGACGCGGTCGAAGCGCGGCCAGAGCGTGGCGGGTGATCCGCGCTGCCCGTCGCCTCCGAGGATGCTCGGCTGGTCCTGGCCGGGCTCGGCATCCCACGTCCCGAGATACGCGACCTCGCCCATACGGCCGCTGACCCAGCCGCGCGATCCGGTGTTGTAGTACGCCACCGTCGCGGTCGCGCGCTCACCTGGGCAGAGGCTCATGTAGCCGGACTGTCCGTACCACGCGGCGTGGAATCCGGGGATGCCCGCGGTGACGCGCACGGGTGGGGGGATGCCGGGGCCCACCGAGCTCACGCACGCCGCGCCGACCGACGGGCTCGTCGGTACCACGGACAGGGTAAGAAGGAGCGCCAGCAGCATCCGCACGATGTGACCAACTGTGCGCGAGTCGCGCTGTTACCGCGCGCCCCGGCTCTTCGCTCTAGCGGCGGTCGAGCATCCGTGCGTCGCAGACGATGTAGCGCGGGGGATCGTTGTCGTCGGCGCGGACCAGGCGGCTGCAGTCGAGGCACCGGTCGAGGGGCACCTCGCGGTACCGGAGGGGGCAGAAGACCATCTGGTCCAGTGGCGAAACCGCCTGTTTCTCCAGCATGTCCTTCACGGCCACAGCCTGCGCCGCCCAGGGCGAGAGCCAAGGGCCGAACGGCGCGCGCCGGCGCGACGAACGGCACTAAGGAGCGCGCCGCCGGCGGTCCTACGCTGCGAGCGATGCCCGCTAGTAGGCTTGCCGAGATGTCGGATGCTGCGACCCGCGCCGTTCTGAGCCCCGCGTTCCGGCTGGTGTTCCGCCTCGAGATCGCGAATCGGCCGGGAATGTTCGCGCACGTAGCGATCGTGATCGGCGAGCGCGGCTGCAGCCTGGGCGCGATCGACCTCGTCGAGGCGACGCCACAGATCCATGTCCGTGACGTGACGGTCGACTGTCCCGACGAGGCCACCGGCGAGCAGCTGCACGAAGACCTACGCCGCATCGAGGGCGTGCGCGTCCGCGCCGTGTCCGATCGCGCGTTCCTGCTGCACCTCGGCGGGAAGATCGAGATCAAGGGCCGCGTGAGCGTGCGCACGCGCGACGATCTCTCGCTGGTGTACACGCCCGGCGTCGCGCGCATCTGCCGCGCGATCGCCGACGACCCGGACCGCGTCTGGCGCCTGACGATCCGGCAGAACAGCGTCGCCATCGTGACCGACGGTTCCGCGGTGCTCGGCCTCGGCAACATCGGGCCCGAGGCGGCGCTGCCGGTGATGGAGGGCAAGGCGCTGCTATTCGCGGACCTCGCGAACATCACCGCCTTCCCGCTGTGCCTCGCGACGCAGGATCCCGACGAGATCGTGCGCACCGTCGAGAACGTCGCGCCGGTCTTCGGCGGCATCAACCTCGAGGACATCGCGGCGCCCAACTGCTTCGTCGTCGAGCGCAAGCTGCGCGAGCGCCTCGACATCCCGGTCTTTCACGACGACCAGCACGGGACGGCCATCGTCGTCCTCGCCGGCCTGCAGAACGCGGCGGCCGTCGTGAAGCGGCCGCTCGCCGATCTGCGCGTGGTCATCGCGGGCGCCGGCGCCGCCGGCATCGCGACCGCGCGCCTCCTGCGCGTCGCGGGGGTGCGCGACATCGTGCTGTGCGATCGGCATGGGATCGTGCAGGCGGGCCGCGACGACCTCAACGCCGAAAAGCAGGACATCGCGCGGCAGTTCCCGACCGAGCGTCGTGGCTCGCTGGCCGACGCCGTAGCCGGTGCGAACGTCTTCATCGGTGTCTCCGGCCCACGGATCCTCTCGGTGGACGTGCTGCGGACGATGGCACGGCCGCGCATCGTGTTCGCGCTCGCGAACCCTGATCCCGAGATCGATCCCCTCGAGGCCGCTCCCGAGGTGGACGTCCTCGCGACAGGCCGCAGCGACTACCCGAACCAGGTGAACAACGTGCTCGCGTTCCCCGGCGTGTTCCGCGGGCTCCTGGACGCGCACGCCCGGGGCGTGTCGCCCGCCGTCGAGCTGGCAGCTGCAACGGCGCTTGCCGCGACCGTACCGGCTCAGGTCCGCTCGGCTGAATACATCCTTCCCTCCGTCTTCGATCGGCACGTCGTTCCCGCGATCGCAAAGGCGGTCGAGACCGCGACGCGTGAGGCCGGCTTGGGGCGGAGAAGCTCGACCCGAGAGGCGTAGCCGGGCCGGTGATCTCCGCCGCCGGCCTGACCGCGATCGAAGCTCGCCGCCGTCTTGTCACGTTCGGTCCCAACGCGCTCGTCCCCGAGGCCTCGTCCGGCGGGATACGGCACGTTCTGGTCCAGGTGCTGACCGATCCGATGTCGGTGCTGCTCGTGATCGCGAGCGCCACCTATCTGGCGCTCGGAGACGGCGTCGACGCCGCGGTCACGTTCGCCGCGCTGCTGCCCATCGCCGCGGTGACCGTCGTGCTCGAGCTGCGGGCCGAGCGCGCCCTCGCGAGCCTGCGGCGGCTCGCCGCGCCGACCGCGCTCGTCATACGCGACGGCAGCGAGCAGCACGTGCCCGCGCTCGACGTCGTTCCCGGCGATGCGCGCGTGGTGCGCGAAGGGGATGTCATCGCCGCGGACGCTCGCCTCGTGGCCGGAACGGAGCTGGTTGTCGACGAAAGCACGCTCACCGGGGAGTCGCTCCCCGTGACGAAGACGAGCGCGGACGGCGATGCCGATCTGTTCGC
>JBGPZT010000192.1:0-4329 GCA_041493915.1 Candidatus Limnocylindria bacterium | reverse complement strand
CGCGAGACGAACCGCTTGATGTCGCGCTCGAGCGACGAGCGCGCCACGAGCACGCGGTGCTCGCAAGTGGTGCAGCGGAGGCCGATGTCCGCGCCGAGCCGGACGATGCGCCAGGTATTCCCGCCGCACGGATGCGCCTTGCGCAGCGTGACCACGTCGTCGAGATAGAGCGGAAGCGGTCCTTTTGCCTTCGCGGGCGCGACGCGCGTCTCGGTCATTCGCGCGAGTCTAGAGAAGTATTGCGGCGTGGGCGAGGCCTACACGCCAAGCAGATGAGCGCAGCGGACGCTGCGCGATCATCGAAGTGGTGTCGCAAGCGCCGGCAGATCGAGCGCCGCGTCTTTGCTCACGTCGAAGCGCGTCCCCTTATAGATCAGCTCGAACTGACCGATGATGCCGCCGGTCCGCGTCATCGCGACGTACATGACGTCGGGCGACCCGACGGCGCGCACCTGCCACGGACCACGCAGTGCGACCGCGTCCACGGTGAGCGCGCGATCGGGCGTCGCGCCGAACCAGCTGCGCGGTCCGACCCGAGCCGTGTTGATGGCGATCGCCTCCGCTCCAGCGTTGCGGAGCTCGTTCACGAGATCGGAGAGCGCGCGCTCGTCGAACGTCCCATCGACCCGCACGGTGATCCCCGCGCCGCTCACCGCGCTCATACCTGCGAACACGCGGAGCTGGCTGAGCTGACGCTCGGCTTCGGTGAGCGATCCCTTGCCGCTCGCGATCGCGTCGCGAGCCGTTTCGGTGCGACGACGGAGATCGAGGATCTCGTCCTTGATCGCGTTGTTGCGCTCGGAGAGGTTCGCGATCAGCGTCGTGAGCGATGCCGGCGTCTCGAGCTGCAGGCTACGCGAGTACACGTCCTGCGCCTGGATCTGCGTCACCGCGAGCACACCGAGGAACAGAGCGACCACAGTGACGGCGATGACGCCCGCGTTCGACCTCATCGCGGCGTCGCGTACCGGACATTGAGCGCGCCGCGATATGGCGGAAGGCGCACGCCGCTCGCGCGGCTCACGCGGAAGCCAAGACCGTAGACATCGCGGCGCTGCTTGATGTCCCGGAGCTGGGTCGGATCGTCATACGTCCCGAGCAGCTCGTTCTGCGGTCCGATGACGACGACGGAGAACGGCGGCGACATGAGCGTGCCGTTCACCATGATCGTGGAGCCAACGCAGTAGATGCTCGAGGAGCCGACGATGCGCTCGTCATTGATGGCGATGGCCTCAGCGCCGCCGCGCCAGGCCTGATTGACGATGTCGGTGAGGTCGGTGTTGTGAGCGATCGACTTCTCGACGTCCTTTGCCGCGGACGCGCCGCGCGCATCGTCGAGCGTGATCATGACGCCGTCGCCGGTGCGCTCGTTCAGTCCGGCGACCAGCTTCAGCTGGTCGATGCCCGCCTGAAGCTCCTTGGCGGCGCCGCTCTGCGTCGATGCATTGGCCTGGATCTGGTCGAGCTCGGCGCGCAGGTCGGCGAGCTGCACCTTCAGCGCGCTCTGCTCGTTCTGCAGCGTCTTCGCAGCGTCGAGCAGCGGCGTGTTGTACCGGACCGTCAACTCGTTGCGCTCAGCCTGCGTCCGCCACTGGACGCTCACGAGCAGGCCAAAGAGCACAGCCGGCAGCAGGAGCACAAGTGAGTGCCCCAGACGCGTCCGGTCTCCCGAGGGCGTTGCCGTCACGTGAAAAGTGTCACATACCTATCAGCCGTGTTCGGGTGAGAGCCCAGTCCCCCACGGGGGTGATGGCGACCGGCGGGCGGCACCTCCAGATTCATTGCGGGGTGTTGGGATGAATCTCATCGCGTTGCGCACCGACCGTCCGTCCGCCAGTTCGGACGAATGCTCCCTGTGCAACGCGCCGCACCCCAAGAGCGAAGGGCCCGCGAGCCCCGTCAAGCAGCGCACCGATCTGCTCCCCTGGGCGGTCGTCGTGACCGCCGCGGTGGTGATCACCGCGATGGGCGCGGGTGTCGAGCGCTGGTTCGGTGTCGGCGCGGTGAGCGGACTCCTCGCTGGAATCGCGTGCGCGTGGGTCAGCTTCCAGGCCGCTCGCCGCAACCGCGGCGCCGCCCACGTCCGGGAGCTGACCTCGCTGTCGGAGGACGCCGACGTGCGCGTCCAGAGCGTCATCAAGCAGTTCGAGTGGGCCGTCAGCGACGTCGTGAAGGTCAAGCGCGACGCCGAGCGCGCCCAGGGCGCCGCGGACGCGCTCATGGAACGCTCCCGCGAGCGCGAGCGCTACCTCAAGAAGCTGGAGCGCCAGATCTTCGAGCTGCGTGAGCAGTTGGCCCACTATCCGCAGCCCGCGTCGGCTTCGCCGCCGGAGGAGCTTTTCGACGGACCGGACCCGAGTCAGGTGCCGTTCCGTTGGGCCCTGCACATCGACGGGACCAAGGCGACCCTCGAGCTCGAGACCGGCGTCACGCTACATCGACCCTCGCGCGTGCGCGTCGTCGACCGTGACGGCCAGGTCATCGCGGTGAGCGGCGTGCCCGCGCTTCTCGCCGACGGGGGCTATGGCTTCACCGTCGAGGAGCCACCGATGGATCTCGTGACCGACCTCGACGCCCAACGCGAGCCGAACTACCTCATCGAGGCGCTCGTGCAGTACGAATGGAAGCCGACGCGCCTCGAGGACTCCGGCCGCCGAACGCGCATCGTCGCCGACAACCAGGGCCGCTTCTACCGGGTGGCCGACGCCGCCGACGCCGCCGAGGTTTTCGCCTCGCAGCCGCCCCGCGCGAACCTCAACTGACCGGGAATTCCACCCCCTCCCAAGCGCGTTCTGCCAGCGATGGCAAACGCGCGCCCGGGGGGCTTCAACGACTCGATCATCGGGCAGTTCCGAGCCAACGCGGGCCAGATGACGAGCGGACCATTCGCCGGTCGCTCGCTCCTGTTGCTCACCACGAGGGGCGCGAAGACCGGCGAGGAGCGGACCGCCCCGCTGGTCTACACGCGGGACGGCGATCGCTTCGTCATCGTCGCCTCGAAGGGCGGCGCGCCGACCCACCCCGCTTGGTACCACAACCTCCGCGCCGATCCCGTGGTGACCGTGGAGCTCGGCCCGGAGAAGTTCCGCGCCCGCGCGACGGTCACCAACGACGCGGAGCGCCGGCGCCTCTACGACCGCCACGCGGCGAAGATGCCCGCGTTCGCTGAGTACGAGAAGAAGACGACGCGGAAGATCCCGGTCGTGCTGTTGGAGCGCATCTAGCGCTCGCTGAGGGGCTGGCCGGAATCGAACCGGCGACGCCCGCCTTAGGACGGCGGCGCTCTATCCACTGAGCTACAGCCCCACATGCGGCGTAGCCGCATGTGGGGCTGCTGCGTCTTTGCCGAGCGAGCCAAAGCGAGCGAGGCAAGTGATGCAGACACAGCCCCGAGCGGCACATCCGCTTGGCGTGATGACCAAAGCGTAACGACTCGCGGATGCTGACATGACACACTGAGATCGACCCTTACAGTTATTCGCCAACGTGCCTCCGCCACGCGCGGGCGCAGGGGTGCTAACCAAGCCAAATTGAGGTACGCCATCAATCCGACCTTCGTCTGGATCACGGCCCGAGATGGAAGCGTTCACGCCACCCGCCCACCGATCATCGCCGACGGACAGGTGATGCTGTGCGGGCATTCGTACGACCGCCGAGACCTGCGGATCAGGATGCAGGCCGCCGTCGGGCTGGCCCCAGCTGGTGCGTGCGCGGCGTGCGGCGACCTCGTCGCGGCGGCAATGGGCGAGACCCCGGAACCAGCCCGCACGGAGCGCGAGCGAAAGCCGCCACTGTGGCCGTGACACCGGTGGCCGACGAAGAGGCGACCCGCATCCTCAATGGCTTCCAGCGCGACGCGCGCGCGATGCTCGAGCAGCTACTGCCGACGTTCCGACACCGCGGCCTCTACCCCGACGCATCGGTGGATGGCTGGGGCGACTCGCGCGGCGGGCGCGGCACAGCATCGACCGTCGTCATGACCTCGCCGAAGTGGCTCAAGCCGACCGATCGCACCAAGCAACTCGCGCGCGTTCGCCTCGAGCTCAGCGATTCGGACGAATGGACCGTCATCGTCTCCGTTGTGGCTCAGCCCGACCAGCGACACGCGTGGCCACCGTCGGCTGAAGGCGCGTGGTGGACCGGTCTACGCGAGCGCATCCGTGCGCAGATCATGGAGTACCACGACACGAAGGCGGAGCCGCCCGCCGAGTAGCGTCAATTACGGTGCTCGATGGTTCCGTGCGCAGTCACGCACCGGTAGACTCGTGATCGTCACGGGGTGTAGCGCAGCTTGGTAGCGCGTTTGGTTCGGGACCAAAAGGTCGCCGG
>JBGPZT010000067.1:0-13600 GCA_041493915.1 Candidatus Limnocylindria bacterium | reverse complement strand
TCCAGGCCTTGATGTAGTTGATCGCGTCGGTGCCGGAGAAGAAGGAGTAGATGTCCTTCGTCTGCTGCGCCTTGATCTGCGTGACGAACGGGAGGAAGTCGGCGCTGCCCAGTGGCGCCTTGAGCGAGCCGGTGATCTTGCCGCCGCCCTTGGTGAAGCCGCTCGTGAAGTCGGCCGCGGACTCGGTGCCGAAGCCGTAGTCGGCGACGAACGTGAAGACCTCCTTCACGCCCTTCTGCGTCGCGAAGTACTCGCCGATCGGGTAGCTGATCTGGTACGAGCTGAACGAGGTCCGGAAGATGTACTTGCTCTTGCACGCCGGCTTGCAGTCCGTCGTCGTGCGCGTGAGGGCATTGCCGCCAGCGTTGGTCTCGATGAAGATCATCTTGGCCGCGTCTACCGTATTGCGGATCGCGTAGGCGATGGGAGTGGCGACGATGCCCATCATCAGGTCAACGCGATCTGAATCGATGAACTTCTGTGTCTTCTGCGCGCCGACCACCGGGTCGTTCGCTTCGTCCTCATAGATCAACGTCACGGGACGGTTCACGAGCTTGCCGCCCTTCTGCTTCACGTAGAGGTCCGTCGCGCGCTTCATCGAGTTGCCCAGCTCCGCGTAGACCTTCGTGAACGGCAGCAGCTGGCCGATCTTGAGCGCAGGGCCGGGTGACGCGGTCGGCGCCGTCGACGCGGTGGCCGCGCCGCTCGGGCTCGGCGTGGCGGCGGGACCACACGCCGCGAGCGCCGCCGCCGCGGATGACGCCGCGAGGAATTGCCGTCTGGTGAGGCGATAGGAGCGACGCTCCGCGCCCTTGTTCGCGTCCATGTGATCCCCCTATATGTCGTGGTCTGACCGCAGGCGAGAGTACCCATCGCCCTGCGGGCTGGCAAGCGCGACCGGCCGGCCTCGCGTGGGAACCGCGCAGCCGCAAGCAAGGTTCACGAAACGCGGCGGTTGACGTTAAGATAACGAATTGCTATCTTGACCAAAAGCGGTATCTCAACGGGGGAGGCACAACATGATCCGCGAGAAGCCAGCATTCATCGCACCCGGTCTGCTCACGTTCCTGTTCCTCGTCACGCTCGAGCTGCTCACCATCGCGGCGCTCGTCGCGCTCATCATCGGACGTGCGCCCGCGCTCCTGATCGTCCTCGACACCATCGCGATCGCCGCGGTCGGGATCTGCTTCGGTGGATTCCTCATCGTCAGCCCGAACGAGGCGCAGGTGCTCCAGCTCTTCGGCAACTACGCGGGCACCGTCAACCAGCCGGGGTTCTGGTGGACCAATCCGTTCACCATGCCCCGTCGTAAGGTCTCGCAGCGCGTGCGCAACTTCGAAAGCACGCACCTCAAGGTGAACGATCACGACGGCAACCCGATCGAGATCGCGTCGATCGTGGTGTGGCGCGTCACGGACACCGCCGAGGCGGTATTCCAGGTCGATGACTACGAGAACTACGTCAAGGTCCAGACGGAGGCCGCCGTCCGCAACCTCGCGACGAGCTACGCATACGACTCGCACCAGGCCGATCGGCTGTCGCTGCGCACGGCCAGCGACGAGATCACGGGTCGCCTCCGCAGCGAAGTGCAGGACCGCCTCGCGAAGGCCGGCATCGAGGTCATCGAAGCGCGCCTATCGCACCTGGCGTACGCGCCCGAGATCGCGCAGGCGATGCTGCGCCGCCAACAGGCAAGCGCAGTCGTCGCGGCGCGCACCACCATCGTCGAAGGTGCGGTCGGCATGGTCGAGATGGCGCTGGCGGAGCTGTCCAAGCGAAGCGTCGTCGAGCTCGACGAGGAGCGGAAGGCCGCGATGGTGAGCAACCTGCTCGTCGTCCTCTGCAGCGAGCAGAGCACGCAGCCGGTCGTGAACACGGGCACGCTGTACACGTAGCCGGGTCGTGGCAGAAAAGAAGGCCTACCTTCTGCGCCTCGACGCGTCGCTGCACGAGGCCCTGCAGAAATGGGCGGCCGACGAGCTGCGCAGCGTGAACGCCCAGATCGAGTTCGCGCTGCGCCGGGCGCTCCAGGATGCGGGCCGCCTGCCGGCGGGACCGCCGCCGGCTAGGCCGACTCGCGCTCGAAGAGCGTAGCCAGGCCCTGCCCGACGCCGATGCACATCGTCGCGATGCCGTAGCGGCCGCCGCGCCGCTCGAGCTCGCGCAGCACCGTGCCGGCGAGCCGCGCGCCGGACATCCCGATGGGATGGCCGATCGCGATCGCCCCGCCGTTCGGGTTGGTGCGCTCCTCGGGCAGATGGAGCGCGCGGATGCAGGCGATCGCCTGCGCGGCGAATGCCTCGTTCAGCTCGATCGCGTCGCATTCGTCGGGCGCGACGCCGGTCCGCTCCGCGAGCCTCCGCACCGCGGGGATCGGGCCGAGGCCCATGTAATCAGGATGAACGCCGGCCGAGGCCGCGGCGACGACGCGTCCGAGTCCCCGCAGGCCCAACTCCTCCGCCTTCTCGCGCGACGCGACGATGAGCGCCGCGGCGCCGTCGTTGATGCCCGATGAGTTGCCGGCGGTCACGGTCCCGTCCTTCTTGAACGCCGGCCTCAGCTTCGCAAGCTTTTCGACGCTCGAATCGGGCCGCGGATGCTCGTCTTCGCTCACGAGCGCGGTCCCGTTGTGGACCGGGGCGATCTCCGCCGTGAAGAAGCCGTCCGCTTTCGCCTTCGCGTAGCGCTGCTGGCTGCGCGCCGCGTATTCGTCCTGTTCCGCGCGCGACACCTTCTCTTTCACGCGGACGTTCTCCGCGGTCTCACCCAAAGAGATCGGGTGATAGCCGAGATCGACCATGCGCGGATTCACCAGACGCCAGCCGAGCGTGGTGTCGTACAGCACGCGCTCGCCACGCGGGAACGCTTCGGATGGCTTGAGCGTGACCTGCGGCGCGCGCGTCATGCTCTCGACGCCGCCGGCGATGACGACGTCGGCCTCGCCGCACTGGATCCGACGCGCCGCGTCGTTCACCGCCTCGAGGCCCGAACCGCACAGGCGATTCACAGTGAGGCCGGGTACCGAGTCGGGCAGGCCGGCGAGGAGGGCGGCCATGCGGCCGAGGTTCCGGTTGTCCTCACCGGATTGATTCGCCGCGCCGAACACGACCTCGTCCACCTGGTCATCACCGATGTCGGTGCGCTCGAGCACTGCGCGGATGACATGCGAGGCGAGATCGTCCGGGCGGACCGCTGCGAGCGCGCCGCCGTAGCGGCCGATGGGTGTGCGCACGTACCCGAGGACGATCGCGTCGCGCGGGTGGCGGCTCATCCTTCTATCTTCCCTCGAACTTCGCCGGAGTCTTCGAGGTGAACGCACGCACGCCCTCGGCGTAGTCGCGCGTGCGGCCGGCGCGATCCTGCAGCGACGATTCCAGCTCGAGAAACGAGGCAAAGTTGCGGTCCCATGCGGCGTTGAGTCCCTCCTTCGAGAGCGCGTACGCCTCGGTCGCTCCCTCGGCCAGAGCGCGAGCGTACTTCCGCCACGCGTCGGAAAACTCCGCGTCCGGCCACACGCGCGTCACAAGACCCATGCGAAGCGCTTCGTCGGCGCTCACCGCGTCTCCGGTCAGGATCATGTCCGTCGCGCGCCCCCATCCGACGATGCGCGGGAGGAAGTATGCGGATCCGGCGTCCGGCACCAGGCCGACGCGGGTCCACGCCGCACGGAAGACCGCGGATGACGACGCGACGCGCACGTCGCACGCGACGGCGATGCCGAGACCCGCGCCGGCCGCGACCCCATTGACCGCGGCAACGACCGGCTTGCGCATCTCGCGCAGCGCCGCGATGGCCGGGTGGTAGCGGCGTCGCAGCTCGTTCCCCAGCGCGAGGTCTTCGCCCGCGACCACTTTCAGGAAGCGGTCGCGCAGATCCTGCCCGGCTGAGAAGGCACGGCCGGCGCCGGTGATGACGACCGCACGCACAGCGGCGTCGGTCGCGACCGCGTCGATCGCGACCGCGAGCGCGCTCGTGAGCGCTTCGTCGAACGCGTTGAGCACCTCGGGCCGGTCGAGGGTGATGACGGCGAGCGCGCCGTCGCGCTCGAGGCGGAGCGGCCCGCTCACTACTTGCCTTTGAAGCTGGGCTTGCGCTTGTTGACGAAGGCGTCCACGCCTTCCTTCTTGTCCTCGGTCGCGAAGAGCAGATAGAACGCTTTGCGCTCGAATTCGAGACCCGCGTCGAGCGTCGAATTCCACGCGAGATCGACGGCCTCTGTCGCGAGCCGCGCCGCGACCGGCGCCTTCTCGGCGATCGTGCGCGCCAGCGTCTTCGCGTCCTGCAGCCAGCTCACGGCGGGATAGACCTGCGCGACGAGGCCGATAGCCTTCGCCTCCTGCGCGCCGACGAACCGGCCCGTGAGGATGATCTCGTTCGCGACCCACTTCCCCACCGCGCGCGTGAGCCGCTGTGTACCGCCGGCACCCGGGATGATCCCAAGGTTGATCTCGGGCTGTCCGAACTTCGCCGTCTCGGACGCGACGATGATGTCGCAGATCATCGCGAGCTCGCAGCCTCCGCCGAGCGCGAAGCCTGAGACGGCCGCGACGATCGGGGTCTTCACGCGGCGGATCGCTTCCCAGCGCGAGGTCAGGTCCTGCGCGAGCATCGTCACGGGCGTCGCGGTCACGAAGTTCTCCTTGATGTCCGCGCCGGCGGCGAACGCTCGTTCGTTGCCGGTGAGGACGATGCAGCGGATCTCCCCATCGTCGTCCAGCGCCTCAAGCGCGGTGACGAGCTCACCTAATACCTCTTCATTGAGGGCGTTCAGGACGTCCGGCCGGTTGAGCTGGACGACCGCGATCGGCGGCTCGCGCGTCACCAGGACGGTATTCGGCACTGCTGACCTCCCGCGTGGAACTGGCGCAAGTATGCGCGACCGGCTTGATACCGCAGGCACCCGACAGCGGAGGTCCAAGCGGACGTCTGCCCATTAGCCTCGTCGGTCCGGGGTGGCTGTCGTAGACGATGCGCTGTTCGAGGATCGCCGTCTGGAGCGCACGCTCCAGGTCGCGCGGCTTGCGGGCGCCCTCCTCGTTTTCGCCCTCGGACCCCTCTTCCCGAGCCTCGCCCCGGGTCACGTCCTCGTCCTCGGCGCGGGCCTCCTCGCCTGGACGCTCATCAACACGCGCCTCGTGGAGGGCGCGCGGACCAACGCGGCATACGAACGGGTCGCGCGCTTCAGCTTCGTTGTCGACTCGTCCGTCGTCGTCTACGCGATCTGGGTCTTCGCCGCGGATCCGCAATGGGTCGCGTGGGTCGTCGGCGTGCTCATCATCATTGGCTCGTCGTTCCGATTCGGCCGCTTGGGCGCACTCAGCTCGACCATCATCCTCACCGTCGCGTACCTCGTGATCGTCGGCTGGCGTCAGGCGACGTACGGCTACAACATCGAGATCCAGCGCGTGGCGTTCGCGGTGTCGCTCTATCTCATGACCGCTCTCATCATGTCGGGCGCGATCCGCGAGCTGCTCGAGCTGCGCAAGCAGCGCGAGTACCAGCTCTTCCACGACCTTCTCACCGGGCTGCCGAACCGCGCGTTGCTCATCGAGCGCCTGCAGCAGCAGCTCCTCCGCCAGGCACGCACCGGCGAATCCGTCGCGCTGGTGGTGATGGACCTGACCGATTTCAAGGCGGTGAACGACAGTCTCGGCCACGACGTGGGCGATGACCTGCTCCGCCAGGTGGGCCCGCGCCTCGCGGCGAGCCTTCGCGCCGCCGACACCGTCGCGCGCCTTGGCGGTGACGAGTTCGCGATCTTGCTGCCCGGCACGGACGAGACCGGCGCGGCGCGCGTCGCCCAGAAGATGCTCGCGGCGCTCGAGCAGGCCTTTCCGCTCGAGGGCGAGATGCTCGACATCGGCGCGAGCGTCGGCGTCGCCGTGGCCCCCGCGCACGCGACGCAGGCGGATCAGCTGCTGTCGCGGGCCGACGTCGCGATGTACGCGGCGAAGGGATCGCTCAGGGGCCTCGAGGTGTTCTCCGCAGAGCACGAGCGTGACGGCGCCGGGCGGCTTGCCCTGATGTCCGAGCTCCGCCGTGCGGTCGACGAGGGCGAGCTCGTCCTCTATTACCAGCCACAGATCGATCTGCGGACCGGCGCCATCTCGAGCGTCGAAGCGCTCGTCCGCTGGATGCACCCGAAGCGGGGGCTCGTCGGTCCCGACGAGTTCATCCCGCTCGCGGAGCGGACCGGTCTCATCAAACGGCTCACGCGCACCGTATTGACCGAAGCGATCCGGCAGGCGCGCGCGTGGGAGCTCGCCGGGCTGCGCGTCCCCGTGGCCGTGAACCTCTCGATGCGCAACATCCATGACCCGCAGCTCCCGCAGACGATCGCCCAGCTGCTGCAGCGCTGGGATGCGCGGCCGGATCTGCTGCGCCTCGAGATGACCGAGACCGTGCTCGCCGCGGACCCGCAGCGCGCGCTGCAGACGATGGACTCGCTGCGCGCGATGGGCGTGCATATCGCTCTCGACGACTTCGGCATCGGCTACTCGTCGCTCGCTTATCTCAACCGGCTACCGCTCGACGAGATCAAGATCGACCGGTCTTTCGTGATGGGCATGATCGATGACGAATCGAGCGCGACGATCGTGCGCGCCACGGTGGACCTCGGACACGGGCTCGGCTACGGGGTGGTCGCGGAAGGTGTCGAGAACACCGAGACCCGTCAGCGTCTCAGCGCGCTCGGCTGCGACGCGATCCAGGGATTCCTCATCGCACGCCCGATGCCCGCGGATCAGACGGCCGAGTGGATCGGCCGGGCCGGTATCGCGACCGTCGCGACGATCGCCCACTGATCAGCGCCGTTCCACCCTCGGCGGCTGATGTTGCCAAATCAGCGCCGTTACACCCTTCTGCGGCTGATGTTGCTGATTCAGCGTAACTGCCCCTTCGGTGGCGGCTGGCACTTCGGGCAAACGAACATCTCGTCCAGGCCGTGACGCGTCCGAACGATCTTCGTGCCGCAGCGCGGGCATGGGTCATCAGCGCGGCCGCGGATGTTCATGTGGGTACGGATCTTGGTGCCGAGCTCCGGCGGCAGCTCGGCCTCGACGATGTCCACCGCGCGCGCGAGCGTCGCGCGCAGCGCGCCGTGCAGCCGATCGAGCTCGCCCTCATCGAGCGACGCGACGCGGCGCTTCGGATGGAGCTTCGCGGCCCAGAGGATCTCGTCGGCGTAGGCGTTGCCGATGCCGGCGATGAACTCCGAATGCATGAGCAGGTTGCGCAGCTCGCGCCGCGTCGCTTTCGCGCGGCGCGCGAAGTCATCGGCGTTCCATGCCAGGGCGCCGGCTTCCGGCCCTTGGGCGTCGAACGCCGGCACGTTCTCCGAGCTCGCACCCGTGTCAAGCAGGTAGACCTTGCCCATCCGCGTCTCGTCGCGGTAGCGCAGGTCGCGCGCGTCTTTGAGCGGTGTGCCTGAGCCGATACCGTCAAAGGTGAGTGCGAACGCTGTCGTGGCGCGGAGCTTGGTTTCCGTGGAGGCGATATCGAAGAGGCCGGAGAGCATCGGGTTGATCACCAGACGCGTGTCGTCGTCGAACACGAACACCAAGAAGCGGCCGCGGTGCACGACCTCCGCGAGCGCGCGCCCCAGCAGCGCCTCCGGCAGCGGCCGCGTCGCGCGCAGCACGAGCGGGTCGTGCACGCGGACCGCGGTGACGCGCTTACCGACGAATGCCGTTGCGAGACGGCCTCGGAGGACGTGAAGGTCGGGCCACTCCGGCACTAGTCGGCCACCGCGGCGAGCCAGCGCGGCTCGGGCAGGTCGAGCAGCCGGGCGGCCCACGCGAGGCAAACCTTCAGCTGGCGCCGCTGGATCGAGCGGATGCGCGGCAGGCCAGGGGTCGGTGGGCGCGGTGCGCTCCGCGCGAAGAATCCGGCGAGCACGGCGACCGACGCGCGCAGCGCCTCCGCGCGGACCGCCATCGCGCGCCCGTACTCCGCCATGAACACTTCGGGCGCGGGTCCGCCCTCTGCCGCGATGCCCTCGGCGAACGCCGCGGCATCAGGCTCGACAGGGCCGCGCTGTACCCAGTTCCAGTCGAAGATCCGGAGCTGCCCATGATTCCAGCGCACGTTATCCCCGCGCGCATCGAGATAAAGGAGCGTGTGCTGCTCCGTCACGGCCAGGAGCTCCCGCGAAGCAGCGCGGAGTCGGGGCAGGTGCGCGTCGAGCCACGCGTGGGCCTCCGACGCACGCACGCCCGCCAGCGACGCGGTCGCGTCCAGCGCGCCGTCGTCGGCCGCGATGCGTTCCCAGTTCTCCACCTCGCCGGGCAGCAGGTCCGCGGTCACCCACTCCGGTAGCGCTCGACCCATCGTGGACCGATGGAACTCCGCGAAGGCGCGCGCGGCGTCGCGAGTCTTGCGGGACGTCCACGGAGGGACGTCGGCGGGACCGAGATCCTCGAGCAGCAAGGCGTGCCAATCGTCGACATGCGCTGAGCCGTAGAACTCGGGAGCCCACGGCCGGATGAGCTGCGACAGCTCGCGATAGACGCGCTCCTCCTGCACGAGCGCGCCGCGCATGAACTCGTTCGAGGCCGCGCTCACTCCTTTGAAGAAGGCGCGGCGCCCGTCGGCGAGCACGAGACGGAACGTCGCCGACGGCGCGAAGCCGCCGTAGATCCGCGCTGCCCGCGTCACAGGCGAACCCAGGACGCGCGCGACCTCATGCTTCATCTGCCGCGGAACGGCGGACCAGGGTGGCTTGGCTTCAGGACCCCGTCGTGACACTGGCCCGCATCTGCTCCCACGCCTCGCGCGCTTCCTCGACCGAGCCCTCGTCCTCGATGGTCGAGATGTCGCCGGGATCCTTGCCGAGGATCACCGCCTTCAGCACACGCCGCATGATCTTTCCGCTGCGCGTCTTCGGCAGCATGTCGACGAAGTTGAGCTCGCCGATCACGGCGATCGGTCCGAGCTCCGAGCGGACCGTCGCAAGCAGCTCCTTCTTCAACGCATCGGATGGGGTTTGGCCCTGCTTCAGCACGACGAAGGCGGAGATCACCATTCCGCGCAGCTCGTCGGGCCGACCGGTGACGCCGGCCTCGGCGACCGCCCCATTCCGCAGGAACGCCGTCTCGACCTCGATGGTGCCGATGCGGTGATCGGCGATCTTGATGATCTCGTCGGCTCGGCCGCTGAACCAGACGTAACCGTCCTCGTCGATCGCGCTCGAGTCGCCGGTGAAGTACACGGTCTTCCCAGGGACCTTCTCCCAGTAGTCCTGCGCGTAGCGCTCCGGCTCGGCCCAGAGTCGCGCCGTCAGACCGGGGAACGGACGCTTGATGACGAAGATCCCCTTCTCACCGGCCTTCACCTCGTTGCCGTCGCCGTCGACGACCGCGGCTTCGATTCCGGCGAGCGGAACGCCGCCGGAGCCGGGCTTGATCGGCAGCAGCGCGATGCCGTAAGGGTTGCCGACCACCGGTCCGCCGGTCTCGGTCTGCCAGTAGTGGTCGACGACGGGGATGCGGTCGCCGAGGGCGTCCTTCTGGAACCACTCCCAGGCTGGTGCGTTCAGGACCTCCCCGGCGCAGAAGACGCGCTCGAGAGAACCGAGGTCGTGCTGCTTGGCCGGCGCGCTGCCGTAGCGCATCAGCAGACGCACCGCGGTCGGGGAGGTGAACACGCCGGTCACGCGGTGGCGCTCGATGATGCGGTAGAAGGTCTCTGCGTCCGGATGGTCGAGCGCGCCCTCGTACGCGACCGTGGTGGATCCGATGAGCAGCGGCCCGAAGACGATGTAGGAATGACCGACGACCCAGCCGATGTCGGAGGTCGACCACCACACGTCGGTCGATCGCAGCCCGAACATCCACTTCGCCATGCTGTGGACGTAGACCTGATATCCGCCGTGGGTGTGCACCGCGAGCTTCGGCTTAGCGGTCGTGCCTGAGGTGGCGAGGATGTACGCGGGCTCGTTCGCCTCCATCTCGACGTGCGAATCGTCCTGGCCGGCGGCGCCACGTAGGAACTCGTCCCAGGTGATGTCGCGGCCGGCCGTCATCGGGACCACGGCGGATCCGCGCGTCAGCACGACGACCCGCTCGACCGTCGGAGCGCCCGCGACCGCGTCGTCCACGATCTGCTTCAGCGGGACGTCCTTGCCCTTGCGGTATGTGATGTCCGTCGCGAAGACGGCGCGCGCGCCTGCGAGACGGATGCGCTCCCCGAGCGCACCGGCGCCGAAGCCCGCGAAGATGACGATGATGATCGCCCCGATGCGGATCGCGGCGAGCATCAGCACGATCGCTTCAGTGCATGTCGGCATGTAGATGGCGACGCGGTCGCCCTTCTTGATGCCGAGCCCGCGCAGCGCCGCGCCGGCCCGTTTGACGTCCTCGTGGAGCTGCGCGTACGTGTGCGTGCGCTGCTCGCCGCGCTCGTTCTCGGTGATCAGGGCGATGCGCGACCCGGAGCCGGCCTTCACGTGGTGATCGACGCAGTTGTAGGCGAGGTTCGAGAGGCCACCGCGATACCAGCGGAACGTCGGCGGCTCCCATTCGAGCACGCGCTCCCACTTGCGGAACCACGGCAGGGCCTCGGCCGCACGTCCCCAGAAGGCCTCGGGATCCTCGGTCGCCTCGCGCTTCCACGCCGCGACCTTGGGATGCAGCGCGCCCATGTGGTCCTCCCCTACGTGCCGCCCAGCTCCCTGAGCTTGAAGCGCTGGATCTTGCCGGTCGCCGTCTTAGGAAGCTCGTCGACGAACTCGATCCAGCGCGGGTACTTGTACGGCGCGATCCGTTTCTTCACGAACTGCTTCAGCTCCTCGGCCAGCGCGTCGCTCCCCTGGTGACCCTTCTTCAGCAACACGAATGCCCGCGGCTTGACGAGCTCGTCCTTGTCCTTCGCACCGACCACGCCGCACTCGAGCACGGCCGCGTGCTCCATGAGCGCGGCCTCGACCTCCGCCGGCGAGACCCACTGGCCCGAGACCTTCAGCATGTCGTCGGCGCGGCCTTCGTACGTGTAGTAGCCGTCGGTGTCGAGGTGGTACTTGTCGCCGGTCACGGTCCATTCACCGCGGAACGTCGCCTTCGACTTCTCGTGTTTGTTCCAGTAGAAGGCGCAGCAGGAGTCGCCCGAGACCCAGAGGTTCCCGATCTCGCCCGCGCCGAGCTCGCGTCCGTCGTCGTCGACGATCTTCGCCTTGTATCCAGGCACGACCGTGCCGCTCGTGCCGCCGCGTGCCTGTCCGGGCCGGTTGCAGATGAAGATATGGAGCATCTCGGTCGAGCCGATGCCGTCGAGGATCTCAATGCCGAAGCGCTTCTTCCACGCGTCGAACAGGGGTTTCGGCAGCGACTCTCCCGCGGAGACGCAGAAGCGTAGCGACGACAGGTCGTACTTGAAGTCCGCCTCGGGATACGCGAGCAGCGCGGCGTAGAACGTGGGCGCGGTGTACATGACCGTCGGGCGCTCGGTGGTGACGAGCCCGTAGACCAGATCGGGTGTGGCGCGCTCGGGCTTGTATACGACGGACGCGCCATAACGCATCGGCACGAAGACGCCGTTGCCGAGACCGTACGCGTGAAAGAGAGGCGACACCGTGAAGTAGCGGTCCTCATCGGTACAGGCGAAGACGTGCCGCCCGAGCGTCTCCGCCGAATAGATCATGTCGTGCTGCAGGTGCACCGCGCCCTTCGGGAAACCGGTGGTGCCGGAGGAATACAGCCAGAAGCACATGTCGTCTGGCGTCGTTGCCGCCGGGTCGAGCTCGTCCTTGGCGGCGGCGAGCGCCTCTTCGAACGATGACACCCCGACGGGCAGCGGACCCTCGAGCGGCGCCGTGCCCGACGTCGTCACCAGGATGTGCCGAAGGAGCGGGCAGTCCTTGCGGACCTCGAGCACCTTGGGTAGGAGCGGCGCGCTCACGACGATCGCGACGGCACGGCTGTCGCGCAGGATGTAGGCGAGGTCCCGGGCGATGAGCAGTGTGTTCGTGGGGACCGGGATCGCCCCCAGCTTGATCGCGCCGAAGAACGCATACACGAACGCCGGCGAGTCAAGGCACAGGATCACGACGCGGTCCTCGATGTCGACGCCGAGCTCGCGGAGCGCGTTGCCGCAGCGATCGACGCTCCGCGCCATTTCGCCATAGGTGACCGAGGCGCCCTGGCAGCGGATCGCCACCTTATCGGGTCGTTCCGCTCGGTTGGCGTCGACGTAGGTCTCGGACGCGTTGTACCGGTCGCCCAGGTCTGGCAGTCGCAGCTCCCCCACCTCGCGGATTATCGCCGCAGCGTTTCGAGCACGGCGAGCGTGGCGCTGCCGCCCTCGATCCGGTGATACAGGACGAGGCTCACCCGGGCGCGAGCTCGATGTAGGAGTCCGTCACCTCGGGATGCCGGCGCCGGAGACGTTCGCGGAGCCTTGCCATCAGGCGCTCCACCTCGCCGGCGGGGATCTCGTCGCGCACCGAGACGCGCGCCATGACGAGGAGCTGGTCCGTGCCGATCTGGACGGCGACGAGCTCCACGATCTTGTCCACGTAGGGTTCGCTCGCGATCGTGGCCTCGAGTGCCTCACGCACCCGCTCCGGCGGCGCTTGGCCGACGATGAGGCCGCGCGCGCCCCACGCGAGCTGGTAGGCCACGTAGATCAGGACCACGCCGATGACCCCGCTCGCGACCGCGTCGAAGAGATGGTCGCCCGTCAGGACCGTGAGCCCGAGCCCGATGATCGCCGTCGCGAGGCCGACGATGGCCGCGCTGTCCTCGTAGAGGACCGTCCGCAGCGCCGGATCCTGGAGCTGCCTGAGAAAGGGACGCACCGGCACGCCCGCCTCGCGCGCGGCGTGACGCAGCTCGCGAATGGCGACGCTCAGCGAGAACAGCTCGAAGACGGTCGAGAGCCCGAGCACAACGAACCCAACGGCCGCCTGCCCGATCTCGTGCGGATGCGCGAGCCGCTCGTAGGCCTGGGCGATGGAGAACACGCCGCCACCGAAGAAGAGGAAGAGCGCGACGACGAGCGCCCAGAAGTAGCCCTCCTTGCCGTGGCCGAGGGGATGGCGCTCCGTCGCGGGGCGCGCGCTGCGACGCAGACCGACGTACAGGAAGATCTGGTTGAGCGAATCGGCGATCGAGTGGGCTGTCTCCGCGAGCAGCGCGCCCGAGCCGGTCATCGCGGCGGCGACGGCCTTGGTGATCGCGATCGCCAGATTTCCCGCGAACGCGGCGAACACCGCCCGTGTGGTGCCCTCCGACATCAGTCGATCCCGCGGCGGGTCCAGAAGCCCCGCGGGTCGTACTCGCGGATGATGCGCAACTCCGCCGCGCTCGGCGGATCCGTTTCGCGCACATCGTTCGCGACAGTGAGCGTCCAGCCGGTGTTCGTCGCGATCTCGTCGACGGAGCTCGCCGGGTGATACGACACGAGCACCGCCTCGCCGGCCACGAAGCGGAACACGCCGAGCGTCGTGATGAGCACCGCCGGACCGCCGCGCGGCAATCCGACGCGCTTGCGCCAGTCGCCACCTTCCCCGTAGCCCGGCGACGTGACGAAGTCGACGCGCTCCCGGAGGCGCCGCTTGTCGTGCGCCATGACCACGATGAGCCGATGCGCGAGACTCGCGATGTCC
>JBGPZT010000096.1:0-10563 GCA_041493915.1 Candidatus Limnocylindria bacterium | reverse complement strand
GTGAGCGTTCCGGGTCAGGCCGCGGCGCTCTGCGTCGCCCTCGAGCGCTACGGCTCGCTGCCGCGCGAGCGCGTGATGGAGCCGGCGATCCGGCTCGCCCGCGATGGCTTCGAGATCGACTGGTACGTCGCGCTGTCGTTCGCGATGTACGCGGAGCGCCTCTGGAAGGCCGGCGACGCGCGCCGCATCTTCTTCCGCCCGAGCGGCGCGCCGCTGCGTCCCCCGATCGGCACGGAGCCGTCCGACCGCGTGGTCCAAACGGATCTCGCGCGGACGCTCGAGTGCATCGCGCGCGACGGCCCCGACGTGCTCTATCGCGGCGAGGTCGCCGAGGCGATCGTGGCCGACGTGCGCGCGAACGGCGGCGTGCTTGCCACCGAGGATCTCGCGAAGTACGAGGCGCGCGTCGGGACGCCGCTCCAAACGATGTACCGCGGCCATCGCGTGATCACGCTCGACGGTCTGTCGGGCGGGCCGACGGTCGCGCGTGCCCTCACTGTGCTGGACGCGTTCCCTGTCGGCGCGAGGGAGCAAGGCGGCGTCGATCACCTGCATCTGGTGGCCGAGGCGCTGAGAGCGGCGTTCCTCCATCGCTTTTCGCAGCTGGCCGACCACACGACGCACCTCAACGCGATCGACAAGGAACACACGATGGTCGCGCTCACGCAGACGCTGGGCCAGGGCTTCGGGTCGGGGTTCGTGCCGAAGGGGACCGGCGTCGTCCTGGTGGACGGCATGACCTGGTTCGATCCAGTTCCAGGGAATCCGAACTCGATCGCGCCTGGCAAGTGGGTGCTCTGGGCGGGCGCCCCGACGCTCGTCGCACGTGGCGACGCGCCGCTGCTCGCCGTCGGCGCGCCCGGTGGCCGCAAGATCATGAGCGCCGTGACGCAGACGATCGTGAACGTCGTCGACTTCGGCGACGGACCCCAGGACGCGGTGAACCGCCCACGCGTGCACGACGAGGGTGAGGGACTGCTGGTCGACTCGCGGATCCCCGACGACGTGCGCGCCGGTCTCGCGGCGCTGGGACACGAGGTCGATGTGAAGGAAGAGACGCTCATGTCGGCGTGGTTCGCGCGACCGAACGCGATCCTCGTCGACCCCAAGACCGGCGAGCTCCGCGGCGGCGTCGACCAGCTGAAGCCCGCGGTCGCCATCGGGCTAGGCTAGGCCCAGGTGGCACGTTTCATCGTGGAGGGCGGCACGCCGCTGCGCGGAGAGATCCGTCCGGCCGGAAACAAGAACGAGGCGCTGCCGCTCATCGCGGCGGCTCTCCTGACCGACGAGCCGGTCACCCTCCACAACGTCCCGCGCATCCGAGACGTCCGCGGCATGGTCGAGATAGTCGCCGCGCTCGGCGGGAAGGTGGAGGAGCTCGATCCGACCACGGTCCGCATCACGGCCGCCGGGCTGAAGAGCACCGAGGTCCCGCAGGCGCTCGCCCGCGAGATCCGAACGTCGCTGCTGTTCGCCGCGCCGCTGCTTGCGCGTCACAAGAAGGTCAAGCTGGGTCTCCCGGGCGGCGACGTCATCGGACGGCGCCGGAACGATACGCATTTCCTCGCGCTGCGAGCCCTCGGCGCCGAGCTCGACGTCTCGCAGTCCGGATATGGACTGCACACCGCCGGCCTCAAGGGCGCGGACCTGCTGCTCGACGAGCCATCGGTCACCGCGACCGAGAACGCGCTCATGGCGGCAGTGCTCGCAGACGGGCGCACGGTCATCCGCAATGCGGCGAGTGAGCCGCACGTGCAGCAGCTCGGCATTGCGCTCCTGAGGATGGGCGCACACATAGACGGCATCGGCACCAACACGATCACGGTCGACGGCGCGGAACGCCTGCGTGGTCTTGAACACACGGTCCTCAGCGACCACATGGAAGTCGGCTCGCTCATCGGGGCGGCCGCGATGACCCACGGCGAGATCACCATCAAGGATGCGGTCCCGCAGTACCTGCGCATGACGCGCATGGTGTTCAAGCGGCTCGGCGTCGACACCGAGGTGCGCGGCGACGACCTTCTCGTCAAGACGAAGGATCGCTACGAGATCGAGGAGGATCTCGGCGGCGCGATCCCCAAAGTGCAATCCCAGGTCTGGCCAGGGTTCCCGTCGGACCTCACCAGCATCGCCACGGCGATGGCGACGCAGGCCGAAGGCACAGTGCTCATCCATGAATGGATGTTCCCCGGGCGCATGTACTGGGTCGGCTCGCTCGAGAGCATGGGCGCGCGACTCGTGCTCTGCGACCCGCACCGCGTCGTTGTCGTCGGCCGATCGCAGCTCTATGGCACCGATCTCCGCAGCCCGGACATCCGCGCCGGGATGGCGCTGCTTGCCGCGACCCTGTGCGCGAAGGGGCAGAGCGTCATCAGCAACGTCGAGCAGATCGATCGCGGGTACGAGGACCTCGACACCCGCCTCCGGGCGCTTGGCGCGAAGATCGAACGCGCGGCGTGACTTCCTTGGCGACGCACCTCGAGTGCTCGCGCGGCGGCGAGGACTTCCAGATCGACACGCTGCAGCAGACCTGTGTCAACGACGGTGGCCCGCTCCTCGTCCGCTACGACCTGGAGAGGGTCCGCGAGACCATGACGCGTGAGGTGCTCGCGCGCCGACCGGCGACGCTCTGGCGCTACCGTGAGCTCCTTCCCGTGGAGGATCCCGAGCGCGTCGTGACGCTCGGCGAGCCGAACACGCCGCTCCTCGACGCGCAACGGATAGGGGAGGAGCTCGACATCCCCGGTCTGCGCGTGAAGGACGAGGGCCTGCTCCCAACGGGGACGTTCAAGGCACGCGGTGCCGCGGTCGGCGTCACGCGCGCTCTCGAGCTCGGCGTGAGCACGCTCGCGCTCCCGACCGCGGGCAACGCCGGCGCCGCGTGGGCCGCGTATGGAGCACGCGCGGGCATCCGCGTCGTCGTCGTGATGCCGGACACGACGCCGCAGACGATCGTGCGTGAGACCACGTCGTACGGCGCCGAGGTGTATCTGGTGCCGGGGTCGATCGCCGATGCGGGCGCGGTCGTCAAGCGTGCGTGCGCGGAACGCGGTTGGTACGACGCGTCGACGCTGAAGGAGCCGTACCGCATCGAGGGAAAGAAGACGATGGGGTTCGAGCTCGCCGAACAGCTCGAGTGGAAGCTGCCCGACGTCATCGTCTACCCCACGGGCGGCGGCGTGGGCCTCATCGGGATGTGGAAGGGCTTCGCGGAGCTGCGCGAGATCGGCTGGATCGCGCGCGACGACATGCCGCGCTTCGTCGCGGCGCAGGCGACCGGCTGCGCGCCGATCGTCCGCGCTTTCGAGGAGGGCGCGCTGCAGTCGCGGTCGTGGCCGGACCCGCAGACCTTCGCCGCCGGCATCCGCGTGCCCAAGGCGCTGGGCGACTTCCTCGTCCTGCGCGCCCTACGGGAGAGCGAGGGCATCGCGCTCGCGGTGACCGACGATGAGACGCGCGACATGATGCGGCTGGTCGGCGCGATGGAGGGGATGCTGGTGTGCCCCGAAGGCGCGGCCGCGATCGCCGCCGCCGCGAAGCTGCGTCGCGACGGCTGGATCAAGGGCGACGAGAACGTCGTCGTCTTTAACACGGGCAGCGGCTTAAAGTACGCGGAGTCCTTGCAGGGTGAGGCTGCGCGGCAGTTGGAGCCAGGTGCGCTGCCGGATGCATAGCGGGAGGACGTAGATTGCGCGCGACCACCCGACCGATGGGCGTCCGGCGCGGCATCCTTGGCGGCGCGATCCTCATCGCCGTCGGCGCGCCGTTCCTCCTTCAGGCGCTTGCGCCTTACTTCGACCTGGACATCCCGAACGCGGGCGCGTATCTCATCTTCGCTCTTGGCGCCGCCTTCCTCGCGGCCTGGTCCGTCGGCACGCGGCAGTACGTCTACATGGTCCCGGCTGCGGTGCTCATCGGCTTCGGGCTCGGTCTCGTCATCCCGATCTGGCTGCCGCAGCTGGCCGAGGCGGCCGCGCCGATCTTCCTCGGCTCGCTCGCGGTCGCGCTCGCGATCGTGTTCCTTCTATATCGCGACCATCGCGGGCTTCTCGTCCCCGCGGGACTGCTGGCGATCGTCGCGATCGCCGACGTGTTCGGCCTGCACCTACCGCCGGAGATGCAGCCATTCTTCGTGCCGATAGTGCTCATCGCCGTCGGCGTCTACATGCTCGTCGAGCGGTAGCGCGCCTAACATCCACTGCGGATGGATCTCGCGCCGGACATCCTCGCGCTCGTCGGGAACACGCCGCTGGTGCGACTCTCGCGCATCGGTCGAGGTCTGAAGCCGACGCTCGTCGGCAAGCTCGAGCACCTGAACCCCGGCGGCTCGATCAAAGACCGCATCGGCCTGCGCATGATCGAGGATGCGGAGCGGCGCGGCCTCCTGAAACCGGGCGGGACGATCGTCGAGCCGACCAGTGGCAACACCGGGGTCGGTCTCGCGATGGCCGCCGCGATCAAGGGGTACCGCGTCATCTGCACGATGGCGGACAAGCAAAGCCAGGAGAAGCGCGACCTGCTGCGCGCGTTCGGCGCCGAGGTCGTCATCTGCCCCACCGCGGTGCCGCCCGACTCGCCCGAGTCCTATTACAAGGTGGCCGAGCGGCTCGCGAAGGAGACCCCCGGCGGCTTCCTCCCGAATCAGTACTACAACCCGATGAATCCCGAGGCGCACTACAAGACGACGGGCCCGGAGATCTGGGAGCAGACCGATGGAAAGGTGACGCACGTCGTGCTCGGCATCGGCACGGGTGGCACGGTCACCGGCGCGGGCCGGTACCTCAAGGAGCGCAACGCCGCCGTCCAGATCGTCGGCGCCGACCCGGAGGGCTCGCTCTACACCGGCGGCATCCACCCCTACAAGGTCGAGGGCATCGGCGAGGACTTCTACCCCGGCACCTTCGATCCGAAGATCGTCGATCGGTGGATGCGCGTGTCCGACCGCAATTCGTTCCTCACCGCGCGCCGCCTCACGCGCGAGGAGGGCATCCTCGTCGGCGGCTCATCGGGCACCGCGATGTTCGCGGCGCTCGAGATCGCCAAGGAGCTGGACGAGAGCGCGCTCATCGTCGTGCTCTTCGCCGACTCCGGCCGGTCGTACCTCTCGAAGATCTTCAACGACGAGTGGATGCGCCAGAACGGCTTCCTCGAGCGGTATCCCGTGCAGGCGACCGTGCTCGACGTCGTGCGCGACCGCATGGGCACGCTCGGTCTGATCGTCGTTTCGAAGGACCAGAGCGTGCGTTCTGCCATCGACACGATGCAGCGCTACGGCATCTCGCAGATCCCGGTCGTTGCGGACGGTGAGGCGGCGCTCGTTTCGGACATCGTCGGCAGCGTCCAGGAGACGACCATGCTCGACCGCGTGTTCCGCGAGCCCGCGCTGGTCGACGAGCGCGTCGAGCGCGTGATGGAGGCGCCGTTCCCGGTCGTGCAGGCGAACGAGGACATCGAGCGCCTCTACGCGGAGCTCTCCTCGGGCGTGCCGGCGCTGTTGGCCGCGTCTGACGATCGGCCGGTCTCGATCATCACCAAGGCCGATCTGCTCGAGTTCGTCGCGCATCAACGGCGGCGCGCTCGCTAGACGCTCCGCGGCCGTCAGACCAGACGACGTACGACGATGAGGAACTCCTCAAGCTCGAAGGGCTTTCCGAGATAGGACGTGACGCCGAGATCGCGTGCGCGCTCCGCGAGATCGGTCGCCGCGCTGAGCAGGAGTACGGGTATGTCGCCCAGGCCGCGCGCGCGTAGTGCGGTCAGGACCTGCTCCGCACCGCCGCGGGTGAGGCGCAGGTCGAGCACGACGAGATCGGGCGGGGGGTCGAGCTGTACGTCGAGATCGCTCGTGTCGCTGACCGCGACCGGCGCGTAACCCTCCGTCTCGAGGATGTCGGTGAGCAGTGACGCGATGTCGGGGTCGTCTTCGACGACGAGCACGCGCCGCCGTTGGTCCGTCCCGTCCATCACGGCAACACGCTACCCGGCATACTCGACCGCGTGCCAACGCGGAAGCGCAAGACCGGTTTCGATACCCTCGCCATCCACGCCGGCCAGGAGCCCGAGGGCCTCACCGGCGCTGTAACGGTGCCGATCTTCCAGACGTCCACCTTCGCGCAGGAGGCGGTCGGGAAGAACAAAGGCTACGAATACGCGCGAACGGGGAACCCCACCCGGACGGCGCTCGAGACCTGCCTCGCGGCGCTGGAGGACGGGCGCTGGGCGCTGGCCTTCGGCTCGGGCATGGCGGCCACCGACGCCATCGCGCATCTCCTGAAGGCTGGCGACCACGTCGTGATGGGCGACGACGTGTACGGTGGGACCTACCGGCTCTTCGTCCGCGTCTTCGAGCAGCTCGGCATCGCGACGACGGCGGTCGACATGCGCCAGCACGCCGGCGTGCGTAAGGCGCTGCGCAAGAACACCCGCCTGGTCTGGATCGAGTCGCCGACCAACCCGATGCTCAAAGTGCTCGACATCCGCGCCCTGGCCGAGATCGCGCACAAGGGACAGGCCGTGGCGGTGGTCGACAACACCTTCGCGAGCCCGTACCTCCAGAACCCGCTCGCCCACGGCGCGGACCTCGTACTTCATTCGACGACGAAGTACATCGGCGGGCACTCCGACGTGGTCGGTGGGGCCATCATCGGCAACGATCCGGCGCTGCGGGAGCGGCTCGCTTTCCTTCAGAACGCCGTCGGCGGGGTGCCCGGACCGCTCGACGCCTGGCTCGTCCTGCGCGGCGCGAAGACGCTCGGGGTGCGGATGGAGCGCCATTCCGCCAACGGCCAGGCGGTCGCCGAATGGCTGTCAGAGCACCCCAAGGTCTCGAGCGTGAACTACCCGGGGCTGCGCTCGCATCCGCAGCACGACCTCGCGAAGCGCCAGATGCGCGCGTTCGGCGGGATGCTGTCCTTCGAGCTGAAGAGCGGAGAAGCCGCGGCCACGCGCATGGCCGCGCGGACGAAGATCTTCGCGCTCGCCGAGTCGCTCGGCGGCGTCGAATCGCTGATCGAGGTGCCGCTCGCGATGACCCACGGCTCGGTGCGTGGGACGAAGCTCGCGCCGCCGGCCGGGCTCGTTCGTTTGTCGGTCGGTATCGAGACCGTGCACGACCTGATCGAGGACCTGGCGGACGCGATCGGCTAGCAGCGTCCGGCGGATGCTCTCCTAGGTGCCGGTACCCACCCAGGATGAACCCGCCAGCCAGGTCTCGGTGGCGTGGTCGGGGATGGGCTCGGCGATGAAGTAGCCCTGCGCGAGATCGCACCCCATGCCCTTCAGGACCTCCAGCGTCGTGGCGTCCTCGACGCCCTCGGCGATCACCCGAAGGTCGAGCGCATGCGCGAGCTCGATGGTGGCGCGCACGATCGCGACGCTCGACGCCTCCGACGTCAGCCGGTGGATGAACGAGCGGTCGATCTTGCATGCCTGGATCGGCAGCCGGTGTAGGTAGGCGAGGGACGACGAGCCGGTCCCGAAGTCGTCGATCGCGAGCTGCACGCCGATATCGCGCAGGCGCTCGAGGCAGGCGAGGATCCGCTCAGGCTCGCTCATCACGCCGCTCTCGGTGACCTCGAGGTGCAGGACCGCCGGCGGGAGGCCGGCCTCCTCGACGGCCGCGCGCACGCGATCGGGGAACGTGGGATCAGACAGGTCCGAGACGGCCATGTTGACTGCGATCGCGATCCCGCGAGCCTGCCAATCGCGCGCCTTGCTGAGGGCGGCCCTCAGTGCCCACGAGGAGAGCTGCGGCATGACCCCGGAACGCTCCGCGAGGGCGATGAACTCGGTCGGCGCGACGAGCCCGAGCCGCGGATGATCCCAGCGCGCGAGCGCCTCCATCATGCAGACACGCCCCGTGGCGAGATCGACCACCGGCTGGTAGTGAAGGTGCAGCTGGCCGCCATCGAGCGCCTCGCGCAGGTCCGACGCGAGACCGAGCCGCGCCGCGCCCTCCAGGTCGCTGCCCTCCTGGTAGAGCGCGACGCCCGTCCCGCCGCGCTTCGCGGCATACATCGCGATGTCCGCGCGGCGGAGGAGCGTCAGCGGATCATCGCCGTGGGCAGGAAACAGCGAGATGCCGACGCTCGAACCGACCGGCATCCGCACGCCCTCGATCGTGATCGGAGCGTCGAGCGACCCGCGCAGCGTCTTCGCCGCGACGAACGCGCCGGCGAGGTCGGTCTCCGGCAGCAGCACCGCGAACTCGTCGCCGCCGAGCCGCGCCACCGTGTCGGACTCGCGCAGGCCGTCGCGCAGGCGTATCGACACCTCCTGCAAGAGGATGTCGCCGACGTGATGGCCATACGCATCGTTGATGTCCTTGAAGCCGTCGAGGTCCATGAGGAGCAGCGCGACGGACGAGTTCGCGCGCTTTGCGAGGGCGAAAGCCTGCTCCGCGCGGTCATACAGGAGGAGGCGGTTCGGTAGACCGGTGAGCGCATCGTGCAGCGCGAGACGCCGCAGCTGCTGGTCGACCTGACGGCGCTCGCTGATGTCGCGGAGGAACGCGCTGAACGCCGGCCCGTCGGCCGTGCCGATCGGCGCGACGGTCAGCTCGACGGGGAAGGTCATGCCGTTCTTCCGGAGGGCCTCGAGCTCGACGCGGCGACCCAGCATCGTGCCCTCGCCGGTCTTCAGGTAATGGCTTAGCCCGCTGCGGTGCGCGTCGCGGAAGGCCGGGGGAACGATCGTCTCCGCCAGCTCCTTGCCGACGATCTCGTCGTGGCGCCAGCCGAACAACGCCTCGGCCTGAGCGTTCCAGCGTGTGATCCGCCCGTCCGCGTCCATCACGACGTGCGCGTCGAGGGCCGCGTCGAGCATGTCGCGCAGCTGGCGGTCGGATTTGTCTGCGCGGTCCGTCGCGTGCTGCGACGCGATGCGCAGGAGTGCCGCCTCGATGACCGGAGCGACCTGGTCCGCGAAGAGCGCCAACAGCTGGACCTCGGTCTCCTTGTAGCGGCGCGACTCGCGGGAGTAGATCGCGAGAGCTCCGACCGGGGAGTCCTGTATCACCAGCGGCACCGCCACGCCGCTGCCGACGCCGATCGACGAGGACACCTTGTGTTCCCAGCGCGCGTAGTCCTCGACGGTCACCGGCGAGGCGGTCGAGAACGCGATACCGACCGCGCCTTCGCCGCTCGCGATATCGCCCGCGCGACCGGTGCGGCCGGGACGGGTGTCGGCGAGAAGCTCGAGGCTCGCGCGGTCGGCGTTCCACCAGCGCACCACTGCCTCGTCGCACTCAAGCAGTCGGCAGACCTGCGTCGCGGCGACGAGCGCGACTTCTGACGGCGTGTGGGCATGCATCGCCACGAGCGCGACCTCGCGCAGCGCGCCGAGCAGACGACGCGGGCTGACAGCGCCTTCACTTGGCGCCGCCTCTCCGTCGTGCTGGCTGCTGCCATCCGCGGTCTGGCTCATCCCATCTCCACCCACTGGTCCAAGGGCGGACATGTGCGCCAGCGGGTTCGCTAAAGGGTAGACCTGCTGAACAGGGAGAAACCGAAGCGCGACCGGTGCGGCTAGATCGCCCTCATGCGGTTGTTCTTCGCGTCATGCGTGACCTCGGCGAGGCCCAGCGCCTCGAGGAGGGGCGGCATGTACATGCCGAAGCGACCGCGCAGTCCCTTCTTCAGTCCGTACCAGCCCTTGACCGGATTCTTGGGCGATCGTCCCCACGCCTCGACCGTGCCATCGGCCGCGGGCTTCTGCTCATCCGCGCTGCCGAGCGGCATCCAGTCTCCGTGCTTCTTCAGCATCGCGTGCAGATCCTCGATCGCGCGCAGGTGATAGCGGAGCTCTGTCGTTCCGACGACGCACACGATGGCCGGTGGATCAGCGTCTTCCGCGCGGTACATCTGGTATTCAGACGTTCCGGGTGGTGTCTTGAGCTTCCACGGCTTCGCTTTCGTGCCGTCGCCGCTGACCTTTGTCATCCCGCACCTCCAAGCTCGAGTTCGCGCGACGATACGCTAGCCGCGTGAATGTCGCGATCGCGTTCGGCGCCGGCATCCTCTCGTTCCTGTCGCCATGCGTTCTGCCGCTGGTGCCCGCGTTCCTGGTCAACATGGCCGGCGAGGCCGCGCTCGCCGGCACGCAGCGCACGCGCACGGTCGCGCACGCGCTCGCGTTCGTCCTCGGCTTCAGCGTCGTCTTCACGCTGCTGTGGGTCGCGATCGCGCTCGTCGGCGCGCTCGCGGGCGAGCTCGTTTACTGGCTGCAGCGGCTCGGCGGCATCCTCCTCATCGTGCTGGGGATGCACATGGTCGGCCTCATCACGATCCCGTTCCTCATGCGCGAGCTCGACCTGCGCCTCGAGGGCAACACGACGGGATTGCCGCGCTCATTCCTCATCGGCCTCGCGTTCGGCGTGGGCTTCACGCCGTGCGTCGGTCCGTATCTCGCGCTCATCCTCGACCTGCTCCTGAACGAGGACCTCGCCTCCGGCGCTGTGCTGCTCCTCGCTTACGCGCTCGGTCTCGGTGTGCCGTTCCTCGCGATCGCGGCGGGCATCGGTGGCACGCGGCGCGTCACGCGCGCGCTCGCGCGCGGGATCCGCGT
>JBGPZT010000049.1:0-15694 GCA_041493915.1 Candidatus Limnocylindria bacterium | reverse complement strand
GTCGACTTCGACTGGACGTACGTCGGCGGCTCGACCGAGTGCATCGCTGCCGTCCTAGCCAACCCCCAGCTCGAGGCGCTTCCCGCTCGCCTGAGCGACGGCGTCACGTGGGTCAGCGATCGGATCAACCCGACGCCGCGTTAGCGCTTCAGCGGCCAGTAGACCTCGGTCCGCAGCTTGGCGCGCGGCGTCGTCGCCGCATCGTCGATGTACGACTCCCATGGACCGTCGCCAGCGCGCAGGCCATGCTCCTCGAGGTACGCCTCGATGCGGCGGTACTCCTGCGAGAGGGTTTCGTACGGACCGACGTGGACGGTCTTCGCCGCGCGGCCCCCAGGAAGGCTCGTGATCCGCGCGCCGCTCACGGCGTTCACCGTTCCCCTGAACGGGATGCCCGCCTCGGTGTCGAACGCGGCCGGATCGCTGTTGTAGTAGCGGGCGAACGGTGGGCCCGCCGGTGTCGCGCCCTGTTCGACCAGCGCGGTGCGGAGTCTTGGGAAGAGCTCCATGAAGAAGGCGCCCAGCCCGCTCTGCGGCATCAGCCGGCGGACCGTCAGCGCGCGCCGCGGCTGCAGCTCGACGATCTCGATCGCCTCGCTCATGAGACTCGTGGGAAGTCTCCGTGCTCGCGTAGATAGGCGACGACGCCACCGGCGGACAGGATCTGTTGCGCGAACGCGGCGAGCGGCCGCAAGGCCGCGGTCCCGTGTGGCGTACGCAACACGCCGGCCGCCACGTCGAGCGTGACGTCGTCGCCCTCGCGGACGATGTCCACCGCGTCCGCCGACTCGATGACTGGGATGCCGAGGTTGATGCAGTTACGGAAGAAGATGCGCGCGAAGCTCTTGGCGACGACGGCGCCGACGCCGAGCTTCTTCAGCGCCGCCACGGCGTACTCGCGCGAGGAGCCGCAGCCGAAGTTCTCGCCGCCGACGAGGATGTCGCCCGGCCGCACTTCCTTCGCGAATCCCGGACGCGCGTCGCAGAACGCGTAGGTATGGAACTTGTCCTGGCCGACCATGAACGGCGCGTAGCGGCCCGGCACCATCTGGTCGGTGTCGAGGTCGTCGCCGAAGACCCACGCGCGCGGCATCTAGTCGTCTATCTCCTGGACCGGCCCGCTGCGCGCGCTCGCCATAACGAGCTCCCGGGAACGGTCTCCCGAGCGCGATGATGCCGCACCGCGCTCCGGCCGGTCGCCGCGACGCCGCGCGACGAGCGCGTCGAACTCCTCGTCCGTCGCCTCGAGGTACGGGCGCGGATCGTCGATGACGCCGGTGAGCGCGGCGACGGCCGCCACGTAGGGCGAGCCGATGTAGATCGACGCGTCCGGCGAGCCCATGCGTCCCTTGTAGTTGCGATTCGCCGTCGAAAGGCAGATCTCCTGCGCGGCCAGCACGCCGCCGGTGCGTCCCAGACACGGGCCGCAGCCGGAGGAGCCGATGACCGCGCCCGCCGCCGACAGCGCCTGCATCGTGCCGTCCTGCATCGCAAGGTCGAACTGACGGCGCGACGACGGAACGACCTCGAGGCGCACGAATTTTGCGATGCGGCGGCCGCGCAGTACACGCACGGCCTGCTGCATGTCGACGAGCCGGCCGTTGGTACATGACCCGAGGAAAACGATGTCGACCGGCTGGCCGATCGCGGCCGAGACATCGACCACCTGGTCGACGCGCGGCGGCACGGCGATCTGCGGCTCGAGCGTCGCGAGATCGATCGTCACCTCGCGCAGGTACCGCGCGCCCTGATCGGGACGCAGCCACGCCGGAGCTTCGGGCGTCCCTACGACGACGCCGGCCTTCGCGCCCATCTCGGTCGTCATGCCCGCGAGCGTGATGCGGTCGCCCTGCGGGAGATCACCCACGCCATGGAACTCGACGCATGCGTAGCGCGCGCCATCGGTGCCGATCTCGCGAACGACACGCATGATCGCGTCCTTCATCGTGATGCCCTTGCGGAGGTGGCCCATGAAATCGACCTTGATGGACTCGGGCACGCGCAGCCAGGTCCGGCCGAGACTGAGCGCCACGGCGATGTCCGTCGCGCCCATGCCCGCGCCGAACGCGCCGACCGCCCCATACGAGTTCGAGTGGGAGTCGCTGCCGACGATGACGGTGCCGGGCTCGCAGTAGCCCTCCTCGACCATGATCTGGTGGCAGACGCCCTCGCCGGCGTCGTAGAACGTCGGGATCCGCTGCTCGCGCACCCACTCGCGCAGCACGCGATGGGAATCGGCCACGACGGGTGTCGGTGCGGGCGCGGCGTGGTCGACGAAAACGCAGACCTTCGAGGTGTCCCAGACTCGGTCCCGGCCGAGGTCGCGCAGGCCCGCGATGACCGCGTCGATGACGGAGTCGTGGACCATGACGCGCGACACGGGCACGATGACGAGATCGCCGGCGCGGACGTCGCGGCCCGAGACACGCGACAGGATGACCTCGGCGAGGGTTCGCGTCATGCCACCACCCAATCTCGCAGCAGCGCGTCGAGCTGATCCATCGAGAGCGGGCCCGAGTCGGCGAGGGTCTTGATCCTGGTCGTGATCGCGCGGAGCTCGTCCTTGCCGAACTGTAGCCCGAGCTCCTCGGCCCTGCGCCCGACCGCGTTGTGGCCGGTGAGCCGGTGCGCGATGTTCATCGTGCGCGTGAGGCCGAAGTCCGCGGGATCGAGGATCTCGTAGCTGTTCGGGTTGACGTAGATCGCCTTCGTGTGCATCCCGGCCTTGTGGTGGAAGGCGTACTTCCCCGTCACGAAGTTGTTGTACGGGATCTCGATCGTCACGAGCGAGGCGACGAGCTCGTCGAGCTCCTTCAGCTTGCGCAGGTCATACTTGCGCTTGATCGCGGCCGGGTCGTCGGCATACATGCGGGCGACGAAGCCGCCGAGCGGCGTGATGCCGTTGCGCTCACCGATGCCGAGGACGCTGGTGTCGATGTGCGTCGCGCCGCCCTCGAGGATGCTGTACGAATTCGCGATGGCGCAGCCGGCGTCGTTGTGCCCGTGGAACTCGATGTCGCAGTGCACGTGATGGCGGAGCTCCGTCGCGAGGGCGTAACACTGACGCGGCGTCGCGATGCCGACGGTGTCCGCCACGCCGACGCGGTCCACACCCAACTTGTCGACCGCGGTGTAGACCCTGAGCAGGTCGCCCTCGGTGGAGCGGAAGCTGTCCTCGCTCGAGAAGCGCACCTCTTTGCCGTGGTCCTTGATGAACTCGATCACCGTGCCGGCCTCGCGGATGATGTCGTCCACGCTCTTCCCGTGGGAGAACTCGCGCAGGTACGACGACGTCCCGAAGAGGATGTCGATACCGGTGACACCCGTGCTGACCGCGACTCGGGCGTCCTCCATGTGACAGCGCACGTGCGTGAGCACCTTGGCGTTCAGACCCAGGCCGGCGACGATCTTCAGGTCTTCGCACGACTGCGGGGAAGCGACCGGCGACGTGAGCTCGATGTACTCGACACCGAACTCGTCCAGCATCTTGGCGACCTGCACCTTCTCGGCGGTCGTGAAATGCGCGTTGGAGAACTGCTCGCCTTCGCGGAGCGTCGAGTCGATGATCGCGAAGCGCTCGACCGGCATCGCCACGTCCCTTTCCCCACGCGCCGGCCTGCGTTGCCGGGCTCCAACAAAGAAGCCCGGCAGCGCGTACGCGCACACCGAGCCTCAGATGAAGCTTGGTCGCACGGTAGCGCTTCGACCCGGGGTCACCCCCAGGCCGACAGCCCGTCTCCTTCCGGTGGACGAGCCAGCCGGTGATCGCGAAACCGATCACCGACTTCGGCGATCGCCCCGTTCCCGTCGCTTCGGTGGAAGCTCGTTCCTCCGCGAGCGGTACTTCTGACGATCGCGCCTCTGGCCGGCAACGCGATATGAAGTTGTCGCCGGCAGTCTAACCTCAAGCGGTGGTGGTGCGCCACTCTTCGGTCCGCCCAGCGCGCGCGGATGACGCCGACGCGATCTGCGCGATCTACAACGAAGGGATCGCCGATCGCGCGACGCTCGAGACCGAGCCGCGCACGCCCGACGAGCGTCGCAAATGGCTGGCAGCCCGCGACGCGCGCCATCCGGTCGTCGTTGTTGAGTATGACGGTGTGGTGGTCGGGTGGGCGAGTCTCAATGTCTTCAACGCGCGCGAGGCGTATCGCCATGTCGCGGATGTCTCCGTGTACGTCGCGCGCGCCTCACGCGGGATGGGAGCCGGCACGGCCCTGCTCGAACGTCTCGTCGAGCTCGGCCGTGAGATCGGCTTCCACAAGCTGGTGCTCGCGGGCTTCCCGCACAACGCCGCGAGCGTTGCGCTTTATCGACGGCTCGGTTTTCGGGAGGTCGGCGTCTACCGCGAGCAGGGCCTCCTGGATGGCGGCTGGGTGGACGTCCTGCTCATGGAGAGGCTCCTCTAGCCGCACAGCGCCTCGGAATGGGCCTCAAATAGCCCGTTCGGGGGCCTTACGCCCCCCGGACGGCGCCCCTAGCGTCCGAGCAGTGACGCTGGTGAACGGGTTCCGGCGCCCTCTCGTTAGGTGAAGCAAGGCGATGCCGACGTGGCCGTAGGCCGGGCGCGCCCTGCCGACCTGACAGGAGGTGGGACCGGGACCGATGGAGCGCTCGTTCGTGCCGCTAAGTCCGGCGATGCCACCGCGTTCGGCGAGCTCTACGAGCGGTACCGCGACGCGATCTACCGCTATTGCCTGTCGCGCACGGGCACCGCGCACGAGGCCGAGGACCTCACCTCCGACGTCTTCGTGAAGGCGCTGCAGTCGATCGACCGGTACCAGGAGCGCGGGCTTCCGTTCGTCGCGTTCCTCTACCGGATCGCCCGCAACGCCGCGATCGACCGATCGCGCACGCTGAAGCAGCCGCTGTCGGTCGACGAGCTCGTGACCGAGCCCGCGTCGCGCCAGAACGTGGAAGCGGACGCGACGCTCGCGGTAGACCGCAGCATCCTGCTCGCGGCTCTCACGAAGCTGAAGACCGAGCATCGCGACGTGATCGTCATGCGCTTCATCGAGGGCTACAGCGCGCTCGAGGTCGCCGCGGCGCTTGGCAAGACCGAAGGCGCCGTGCGCACCCTGCAACACCGCGCGCTCGAGCGCCTTCGCAAGGAATTCGACGATGCCCAGCGGGACATGGCACGTAAGGGCCGACGCTCGTGAACGACGACCGTCTCGTCGGCCTTCTCGCGGCACTGCGCACCGAGCGCATGGAGCGCACCGCGGACCAGGGGCTGCGCGCGCGTCTCGAGAACGCCTGGACCGCACGCGAGAGCCAGAGCGGTCTCGGATGGCGGCTACGTCGGCCGGTGCTGGTCATCGCAACGGCCGCGCTCGTCCTGAGCTCTGTCGCCACGACCATGTCGGCGCCCGGCGACAGCCCGCTCTACTCGGTGCGTGTGACGATCGAGGATCTCGCGATCCCGCTGCACACCGATCCCGAAGACCGCGCGGAGTACCTGGTGTCGCTACTCGATCGGCGCACCACCGAAGCCGCCCGCCTCGAGGCGACCGGTAACGCGCTCGCGGCCGGCCGGGCACGCGAGATCGAGCGGCAGACGCTGCGCATGGTCCAGCAGAACCTTCCGGTCGCGCCCGACGTGGTCGAGCCCGCGCCGACCGAGTCGCCGTCGCCGAGTCCGACGCCGTCACCCACTCCGTCGCCGACGCCCTCGCCCGTCGCGACGGCGACACAACGTCCCGCGACGCCACGGCCGACGACCGCACCGACGGCGACGCTGAAGCCCACCGCCACGCCGACGCCCAAGCCCACGACCGCGGCGACGCCGCAGGCCGTGACGTTCACCGGGACGGTGAAGAACCCGGACGGGACGCTCGCGACGAACGTCTGCGTCTCGTTGTTCAGCCCGGGCGCATCGTGTTCGACAGTGACGACGTCGGCCACCTTCAGAGTGACGTTCTCCGGCAAGATCGGGCAATCAGTGACCCTGTACTTCCTGCGCGCGGACGGCACCAAGACCTACAGGGCGTACGTCACCAAGACGATCTCGAGCACGTACCTGGACGTTGGGATCGTCTTGCTCAAGGTGCAGTGATCCGCCGTTAGGGCACGGGAACGCGCCGGTACCGTCCTGGTACTTACAGGGCTGTAAGGTCGCCGCCCGATCTTCGTTCTCAGGACCATGAAGGCTCTTAGCACACTCCTGATGGCGACCCTTGCCCTGGCGTTGGTCCTGGTCGCGAGCGCATCCGCGGCGACCGTCGGTGGTGGGACGGCTGTGACCAGCCCCAATGGACCCGACGAGTTCGGTCGAGCGTGGGCCGCATGCCTCGAGACGAAAGACGCGAACAGCGACGAGTGTTATCGCGCGCAAGAGCTCAGTGGTCTCGGTCCCGACGAGTTCTTCGACAAGCTCATGCGCAAGCTGGACCTGCTGGCTGAGCAGCCCAAGCCGGAGAAGAAGCCGGACGCGTGGGCGCTGATGAAGGAATGCGCAGGCACACGCGATCTGGAGAGCGACGCCTGCCGCCACTTCATCGAGGCGACGGGTCTAAGCGGCGACGAGGTCGCGCGTCTCGCGGACGGCCTCACTGCGCCTCGTGCGAGCGAGCAGCAGGCGACCGCCGACAAGAAGAGCGGCACATCTGCCATGACCGACACGATGAAGGCGTGCGTCGACCTCCGCGCCGAGATGGGCGGCGAGAAGGCCGTCGACAAGCTCACCGCGCTCGCCGAAAAGATCAACTACGTCTGCCCGAAGGCGATCGTCGAATCGCGGCTGACGCCCGGGCAGTTCTGGTCGAAGGCCTCCGCGTACCGCTAATTCCTCTCCCCCTCCCCGCGACGTGAACGGCGCGTCCTCGTCCAGAACGCGCCGTTCCATGTCCGGGGGCTGACGTGGGGGGAGGACGGCTGGGGGAGACATGGCCGAGGGCACGGTCCGTTCTGGTTGAAAAGGACCACAGACCGGGGTCCGTGGAAAGGAATCGAACGTGCTCTCGTACATCATCAGCGCACTGTCGCTGGCCCGGCATGCCGTGGCCCTCACGCTCGTTGCCGGCGCCGCCGCGACGACGATGGTCGCCGGCGCCGTGGACCAGAACGCGATCCAGCCTCAACACCAGACCGCTCCAATGACATCGGTCGCCCCGACGACCAGGCCGGAGCCCACAGCGAAATCCGAGGTGACGCACACCGTCACCGCGAACTCGGCGACGCCTGAGACGAGTTCGAAGCCGGAGGCGAAGACCAGCGACATCGAGGCGCTCGTCAAGGACTGTCTCACCAAATACGCCGCCGCGAAGACCAGCACGACCGCAGGGACCGCCGCGTCCGAGGCTTGCCGTCGCGCGATCGAAGCGTCGAGCCTGACGTCCAGCGACTTCTGGGCACGCTTCGCGCCCAAGACGGAACCGACGACCCAGCCGCAGAAGCCCGCGCCGAACCTCGAGGCGCTGGTGACGGACTGTCTCACCAAATACGCCGCCGCGAAGACGAGCACGACCGCAGGGACCGCCGCGTCCGAGGCCTGCCGTCGCGCCATCGAAGCCTCGGGCCTGACGTCGACCGAGTTCTGGACAAGGTTTGCCCTGAAAGCACAGCCGAGCACCGCGCCTGTGAAGCCCTCGACGGACCCAGCGACGAACATCGAGGCGCTCGCGAAGTACTGCCTCACCAAATACGCCGCGGCGAAGACCAGCGCGACCGCAGGGACCGCCGCGTCCGAGGCCTGCCGTCGCGCCATCGAGGCATCGGGACTGAGCGCGACCGAGTTCTGGGCCAAGTTCGGGACGCCTCAGGCACCGAAGTCCGAGCCCAAGCCCCGCACGACTCCGACCGCGCCACCGACCCAGTTGAGCCAGCTGACGAAGTATTGCCTCGCGCTGCACGCCGCGCTCTCGACCACGTCAAGTCGTGAACAGGTCGAGCGGGCGTACTCGGTCTGCAACCAGGCGATCGCCGAGTCCAAGCTCACGCCAACGGAGTTCTGGACGAAGGCCGCCACGTACCGCTAGCTCCTCTTCCCTCCCCGCGACGTGAACGGCGCGTCCCCGTCCGGGACGCGCCGTTCCATGTCTAGGATTGGCCGGATGAAGCGCCGCATCGGCATCCTCACCGGAGGGGGTGACGTCCCCGGACTGAACCCCGTCATCAAAAGCGTCGTGTACCGCTCGACGGAGCTCGGGTACGAGGTGCTCGGCATCCGTCGCGGGTGGCTGGGGTTCACGCACATGCGGCCCGGCCCCGAACCCGACCCGGAGTACGTCCGCCGGCTCGACCGGGGCAACACGCGGGCGATCGACCGCACCGGCGGCACCATCCTTCACACCTCGCGCACGAATCCGCGCAAGATGACCGAAGCACGTCTGCCACCGTTCCTCGACAGAGAGGAGCGAGCGCGTCTCGCCGTCGGCGACGGCGTCTACGACCTCACACCGATCGTGCTCCGCAACATCGCGTCGCTCGGTCTCGACTATCTCGTCACGATCGGGGGCGATGACACGCTCTCGTACTCAGCGGTGCTGATGGGCCAGGGCATCCCACTCATCGCCGTCCCGAAGACGATGGACAACGACGTCCAGGGCACGGAGTACTGCATCGGCTTCTCCACCGCGATCACGCGCGCCAAGGAGCTCATCGACAGGCAGCGCACGACGCTCGGCTCGCACGAGCGCATCGGCGTCTTCCGCATCTTCGGACGCGACGCCGGCTTCAGCGCGTTGCACGCCGCCTACGTGACGTCGGCGCGTTGCCTCATCCCCGAGGCACCTTTCGATCTCGATCGCCTGGTCGAGGTCCTGGTCGAGGACAAGCGCAACAACCCGTCGCGCTACGCCTTCGTCGTGGCGGCGGAGGGGGCGATCTGGAAGGGCGGCACGATCCCGGAGTACGGGCCGGCGGATGCCTTCGGGCATCGCCGCAAGACGAACATCGCGGAGACGCTCGCCGACGAGATCCGCAGACGTTCCGGCGAGGAGACGGTCGCGAGCGAGCTCACCTACGACCTGCGCAGCGGCGACCCGGACGCGCTCGACCAAACGGTCGCGATCACGTTCGCGAACATCGCGGTCGACCTGATCCGCGACGGCGCCTCGGGTCGGATGGTCGCGATCCAGGGCGGCAACTTCGTGCACACGACGCTGCCCGATCCGGCGCTCGGGCCGCGCCGAGTGGATGTCGCGCGCCAGTACAACGTCGAGCGCTTCCGTCCGCAGTACTCCGGACGCCTCGGCGCATCGCTCTTCCTCTCGACACCCGTCGATTAACGTGCGCGCCGCGGTCGCGCTGGCGCTCGCTGTTCTCACGGCGCAGGCTTGCGCGCCGCCCATCGCGACATCCACTCCGTCACCCGCGGCCACGGTAAGCACGACCGAGCCCGTGTCCAGCGTGCCTCCCGCGACGCCGCAGCCAGCGCCGCTACCGACCGCGACACCCTTCACGCCGTGCCCCTCGCCGCAGAAGCTCGTCGCCGACATCTCGATGACCGCGCTGTGCGTCCCGGGCGCCAACGTCTTCGTCGAAGCCTCGTTCGGCGAACCAGGCGACCTACATGTGCTGTTCGACCAGATCGTGGAGGACCTCGCGGTGGTGCAGGACGAATTCGGATGGACGCTCCGCAGGCAGCCCACGATCGATGTGTTCGCGACGACGGCGAGCTACACGACGGGACTGGTCCACGTGTTCGGCTACTCCAGTGCGACCGCCGCTTTCGTCACCGAGAACTCGGTCGCGTTCTTCGAGCCCGACCTGCGCACGATCGTCGTGAACTGGGAAGCGGTGCGCGACCGGCGTCCGATCGCCGCCATCCGTCACGAGCTGACGCACTTCGTCACGCTGGAGGCCTGCGCGCCGCGCTGCGACCTCGTGCCGGCCTGGCTCAACGAGGGGCAGGCGCGGCTCGCGGAAGCGACCATCCCCGGTGGCGAATGGCGTCTGGCCCGCGTGCGCTACGAGGCCGCGTCGATGGTCAAGACGAAGACCCTCATGCCGCTGTCGACCTTGGCGTCGCAGGCGCAGTGGAACGCCATCACGAGCTGGGGTGGCTACTACAAGTACCAGGAGGCAGCGCGCGCGACGGAGCTGCTGCGCGAGGACATCGGCGGAACGCAGCCGATGGCGCGGCTCTACGACCGCCTTCGGCGTGGCGAGGATGTCGCCCGAGCGTACGCGACGCTCACCGGTCGGACCTTCGACTCATTCGCAAGTGGTCTCGCCTCGCGGTTCGCGGAGGCCGTGCCCGCCGGTCCGGCCATCGTCATGACGCCCGGACCGCAGCCCGACCATGGCCTGGGCTATCTGCTCTACGGGTTCGCGCCCGAAGAGAAGCTCACGCTGCGCCTCGTCGGCCGCCGCATCGAGGAGACCGAGGAGATCACGGTGTCGCCGCAGGGCGCGCAGTTCTCGGAGATCGCCGATCGCTATCCGCCGGGCACGTACGTGATCGCCGCGATGTCCGGCGACACCGTCGTCGCCTCCGCGAGATTCGAGAAGCGCGGCGGCCGACCCTTACCGGCGGGCTAGCGCCTTTAGGGGATCCGGCGTATCGACCGGCGCGGTCTGCGCGCGGACATGATCACGATGCCGATGAGCACGCCAAGGGCGATGAGTCCGGCCGGGACCAGGAAGTCCGGTGTGCCGCTCGCGGCGGGTTGCGCCGATCCGCTCGCGCTCGCCGATGGGCTTGCGGCGGCAACGACCGATCGCGTCGGCGACGGCGCCACGCTCGCGGGCGCGGCGGTCGTCGGTGTGGGGCTCCGCGACGCGGTCGCGCTCGCGGTGCTCGTCGGCGTCGCGGTCGCAGAGGCTGGCGGCGTCGCTGTTGGAAGCGCGGAAGTAGTCACCGTCGGCGCCGGCGAGGGCGTCGTCGTGCTCGTGCCAAACGATGCGCAGGCTCGTGAGTCGGTAACACCCGGCGCCGCGGCGCACACCGATCGCGCCGGCGTTACCCACGAGCTTCCATCGGCCGCGGTCCGCGATAGCGACACGAGGATGAACGGGTAGTGCGCGCTGCTCGGCGCGCCACAGGTCCCTGACTCGAAGAGCAGGTCGAGCGTCGCCGTGTCACCGTCGAGGGTTGCGTTCGGACCGGTGCGGAGGCAGCGACCCCCCGCGTCATTGCCACGTGTGTACAGCGCGAGGATGTCCTTGTCGAAGCTCATGAACATGTTCGCCGACGCCGGGAACACATTCGCTTCTCCGAGACTCGTGCGATAGCTGTCGTACGCCGCTTGGGTCTGGAACACGCGCATCGTCGGTCGCTCGCCCAGCTCGGGTAGGTGACCTCTCAGCTGCAGCTTCGACGGCACCGCGGTCGCCGCGCCGGCTGACACGGCCAGCAGCGACAGCCCGACAACGACTCCTAAGACGGCGACAAACCTGCGCATCGCGCCAGACTCTAGACTCTGGCGCTTCGCACAGGCATCTCGGAGGTCTATCAAGATGGCCGACACAAAAACGGTTCCAGCCACGGAGCAATTCGAGAAGCTCGGCGCGTTCTACCTCGGCCAGCCGTACGACCCCGCCAAGAAAGCGGGACAGCCGGGTCTCATCCTGTACGACTCCAAGGACCTCGTGACGCACGCCGTCTGCGTCGGCATGACCGGCAGCGGCAAGACGGGCCTCTGCATCGCGCTGCTCGAGGAGGCCGCGCTCGACGGCGTGCCTGCCATCGCGATCGACCCGAAAGGCGATCTCACGAATCTCATGCTCACGTTCCCCGATCTTCAGCCCCAGGACTTTCGCCCCTGGGTCAACGAGGACGATGCGCGAGCGAAGTCGCTCTCGCCCGACGACTACGCGGCGCAGCAGGCGCAGCTATGGAAGGACGGTCTGGCGAGCTGGGGCGAGGACGGCGAGCGCATCCGTCGGCTGAAGGATGCCGCGGACTTCGCGATCTACACGCCGGGCTCGAGCGCAGGCATTCCTATCTCCATCGTCGCGTCGTTCGCGGCGCCGGCGCCATCCGTGCGGGAGGACAGCGAGCTCCTTCGTGACCGAGTGACGACGACCGCGAGCAGCCTTCTCGGTCTGCTCGGCATCGCCGCCGATCCGCTCCAGAGCCGCGAGCACATCCTGCTTGCGAACCTCTTCACGGCGGCGTGGAGCTCCGGCGAAGGGCTCGATCTGAACGCGCTCATCGCACAGATCCAGAAACCACCAATGGCGCGCGTTGGTGCGCTGGACCTCGAGTCCTTCTATCCGGCGAAGGATCGCGCTCAGCTGGCCGTCAAGATGAACAACCTCCTCGCTTCGCCTGGCTTTAACGCTTGGCTCGAGGGTGTTCCGCTCGATGCCGGACAGCTGCTGCGGTCCGAGAGCGGCAAGCCCCGCGTCGCGATCGTATCGATCGCGCATCTCTCGGAAGCCGAGCGCATGTTCTTCGTCTCGCTGTTGCTCAACCAAATCCTCGATTGGGTGCGGGCACAGTCCGGGACGACGAGCCTGCGCGCGATCCTCTACATGGACGAGATCTTCGGCTACTTCCCGCCCGTCGCGGAGCCGCCGTCGAAGCGACCGCTCCTCACGCTCCTGAAGCAGGCCCGGGCGTTCGGCCTGGGGATCGTGCTCACGACACAGAATCCTGTGGACCTCGATTACAAGGGACTCGCGAACACCGGGACGTGGTTCCTGGGTCGCCTGCAGACGGAGCGCGACAAGGCCCGCGTGCTCGACGGCCTCGAGGGAGCGTCCGCGGCTGCGCATGCCGAGTTCGACAAGCACAAGATCGACACGCTCCTGTCCGGGCTCTCGCAGCGCATCTTCTTGATGAACAACGTGCACGAGGAAGCTCCGGTCGTGTTCGAGTCGCGCTGGGCGATGAGCTATCTGCGCGGGCCGCTCACACGCGACCAGATCAAGAAGCTGATGGACGGCAAGCGACCCGCGATCCCGACCGGCGCAGCGCGAGTGCAGACTGGGACGGCGGGCTCGACCAGCGACGCCGCGGCCGAGTCAGACCAGAAGTCACGCGAGCAGCGCGACGCGGCGGTGGAGAAGCTGCGCGCGCAGTACGCGCCGAAGCTGCACAAGCTCGAAGAGCGCATCCGGAACGCGGAGCAGATCGTTCAGCGCGAGGAGGGCCAGGCCCGCGGCGCGCAGATCCAGACCGTGATCTCCACCGGCGCGACGATCCTCACCGCGCTCCTCGGACGCAAGCGCATCAGCTACACGTCCGTCGGCCGAGCGACGACGGCAGCCCGTGGTGCGCAGCGCGCGATGCAGCAGCAGCAGGACGTGAAGGCCGCGAAAGAGGACCTCGCCGCGGCGCACGCGGAGTCCGAGCGCCTCGAGCAGGAGCTCGCCGCCAAGATCGCGGAGATACAGGCCCGGGCCTAACGCCGTCGGGGCCGGCACATGGCCGGCCCCGACAGTTCGCATCGGTGCGCGGTCGCGACTACGGTCCGAAGAAGGTCATCACTCGCTTGACGAGGTCGATCTTTTGGGCTGCTGTCCCGTATGCCTCGAGTGGGAACGCGAGGAACACGACTTTGTAGGCCCCGCTGAAAGAGAGCGCGTCGGCCGCGCTGGTGTCGTCGGTGAACTCGGGCAGCGCTCCATTGATGGGCGTGATCCGGTCCTCGAAGTCAGCGCCGAGCACGTTGTGATCGAGCGGCACCGCTCCGATCGCTGGTGCAGCGCCCGTCACCGGGCTGGTCGCGACGCCGTGGACCATCGCTGTCACCTTGTCGTTCTGGGTCTCCGAGCCGTCCCAGAGGATGTGCAGGTAGTCATGGACGAATGCGGTCGTCCCGGCTCCCTGGTCGAGGATGTCCTGGCCGTTCATGAACAAGCGTCCACCGCCGTCCAGGAACGCCTTGAGCTGTGGCTCGTACGGTGTGATCGGTCCGGGATAGCTGTTCCCGCTGAACCACACGACGTTGCTGAACGAACTGACGAAGTGGGTCGGGAGGTTCGGATCGGTGCTGAGGTCCCAGGTGCTGAACGACACGCCGGCGCCGGTTAGTGCCGCCGTGTAGATGGCCTGCACGTCAGGTCCGTTGCCGTCGTTATCGACGAGGAGCGTCGCGACCGCGACGGCGATCGTCTTGATCGTGCCCGTCGCGCTCACGGCCGGATTGCCAGTGGATGTCGCCTTCACCGTCGCGGTGTTGACGGTCCCATTGGCCACTCCAGCCGGGACGCCGATCCTCACGCAGACGGTCGTCGAGGCGCCCGAAGCGACCGTCGCCGTCGTTGTGAGAGCCGTCGTGCATGTCGCGTCGAGGAAGGTCGCGGTCCATCCGGTCGTCATGCCGGACGCGGACATCGCGTACGAGTCGTCCTTGAAGCCGAAGTTGGTCAGGGTCACCTTGTAGTCAACGTTCGTCCCGTTGCGTCCGCCGTCGGTCTGCGTCGCGGGTGCGAGCTTCACGGCGTAGGCCGGTGCGATCGGCGTGACGAACGGCGATCCGGTTGTGAACCGACCCTCGGCCGACGTCGCCTTCATGCCGTCGTTGACGATCGATGTCGTGCGGCTGGAAAGCGTCGCGTCGATCTTCACAGTGAAGTGCACGGTGGCTGTGCCGCCGGCCGGCAGGGTCGCGTCCGTCCAGGTCACTTTGCCGCGGGAATATGTCCCGCCGTCAGCGGCCGAGACGAAAGTGGTGTTGTCGGGAATAGGGTCGGTGATGGTCACGTTTGTCGCGGGCGCATTGCCGATGTTCTGCAATGTCACGGTGTAGGTGATGTTGCTGCCCGGTCCGACCGGTTTGCCGGTGTCCGTCTTGGAGAGCACGAGCGCCGCCGACGCGTTCGCGGCCTTGTCAGTCGTGCTGAAAGCGCCGCGGCCGTGCGTGCCGGCGGCGAGTAGGCGGTGCGACGGGTCGAGGTCGAGCTGCCAGATCGTCACGACTGGGAAGCCCTTACCGAGCGACCTCCAGTCCTCACCATTGTTGTACGACACGAACGGCCCGACGTCGGTACCGACGTAGAGCGTGTCGGTGTATGCCGGGTCCAGCACGATCGAGTTCACCGGACTGTCCGGAAGATCATCGCTGATGTCCTGCCACGAGCTGCCGCCGTTGGTCGTCTTGAAGACGTGACCCCTGCGCGACGGCGTCGCGGCGTTGAAACCCGCGTAGGCTATGTACGCGATGCGATAGTTGCTCGGGTCGACGGCGATCTGCGTCACGGGCCGCCGCGGGAGTTTGTTATCGACCCGCTTCCAGGTCGGCGTGGCGCTCGTCTGCGCGTCCGTGCTGAGGTACACAAGCCCGTCTAGCGAGCCGACGTAGACGGCTTGCCCGCCTCCGACGCCGATCGCTGAGAGCGTGCAGTTGCGCGCGCCGTTCGGCGCGGTGCCGGTGCAACCGGACGTGAGGTCAGGGCTGATCGCTGACCAGTGGACGGCGCCAGCCGACGACGCCTTCGCGTTGTCGGTGCGATAGAGGCGGTACGTCCCGAGGAAAAGCTGGTTCGGATTCATCTTGTTCATGACGAACGGGACGTAGAAGTCCGAACGGTCGCCAAGGTTGATCCCCTGTCGAATGAACTGGTTGCTGAAGAACGAGGCGCCGCCGTTGGTGAAGCGGTACGGCGTGATGCCGAAGTACGTCCCATAGACGTAGTTCGAGTTCGTCGGGTCGACGAGGACCTGTCCGCCATCGCCACTGTCCACGTCGAACCAGCTGCTAGAGACAGTCGACTTGCGCGGCGTTCCGTTGTCCTGGGTGCCACCCCAGAAGCGTGCGGTGTTCGTCGGCACCGTCGCGATCGACGTGAACTGCGCGATCTG
>JBGPZT010000169.1:0-5205 GCA_041493915.1 Candidatus Limnocylindria bacterium | reverse complement strand
TTCCAGCCGACGGTGAACTTCACACGCGCGGCGACGGCCGCCGCGCTGTTCGTCGTCGGAGCGTACTGGATCAAGCAGAACGAGCTGAGCCTCGGCACGCTGGTCGCGTTCTGGCAGCTGCTGAACCAGTTCTTCCAGCCGATCCTCGATCTGTCGGAGAAGTACAACATCATGCAGGCGGCGATGGCGTCATCCGAGCGCGTCTTTCGGCTTCTCGACACGGCGCCGACCATCGTCGATCCGCCGAGCCCGGTCGAGCTACCTCACGTGCGTGGCGAGATCCGCTTCGACAACGTCTCGTTCGCGTACAACGAAGGCGAGTGGGTCCTGCGGGACGTCGACCTGACGATCAGCGCGGGCGAGAGCGTCGCCATCGTCGGCGCGACCGGAGCGGGGAAGACCTCGATCATCAGCCTCATCTCGCGCTTCTACGACGTGCAGAAAGGCCGCATCCTCCTGGACCGCGTGGACCTGCGCGACATGCGCCAGTCGGACGTGCGCCGGCACGTCGGCGTCGTCCTCCAGGACCCGTTCATCTTCGCCGGCACGATCGCCTCGAACATCCGCCTGAACGAGTCGAAGATCAGCGACGAGCAGGTGCGCGCCGCCGCGCGGTTCGTGAACGCCGACAAGTTCATCGACCGCCTGCCCGATGGCTACGCGACGGTCGTGACCGAACGCGGGTCGACGATGTCCGTCGGTCAGAAGCAGCTCCTCGCCTTCGCGCGCGCCATCGCGTTCAACCCCGAGATCCTGCTGGTGCTGGACGAGGCGACGTCGTCGGTCGACACCGAGACCGAGCACCTCATCCAGGACGCGCTCAAGAAGCTGATGCAAGGCCGGACCTCCATCATCATCGCCCACCGTCTTTCGACCATCCAGAACGTCGACCGGATCATCGTGCTGCACAAGGGACGCGTGGTGGAGATGGGCACGCACCGCGATCTGCTCGCGCAGCGCGGCGTTTATCACCGTCTCTACGAGCTCCAGTACCGCGCGCATGAGCAGGCCGCCAGCGCTTGACGACGCGTCCTATTGCGCCGGCTCCTGGAATGGATACACCGTAAAGGTCGAGGGTCCTGACGCGTCGTCGCAGCGCGCCACACCGAACGTGGAGACGGGCCGGCCAGCGAGATCGACGAAGGTGCCGTCGATCACTCCGGCGGCTTCGGGCAGCGTCAAGCGGAAGCTCATCGGCACCGTGTCCTGGCAGTAGTTCTCCCACCGCAGCGGCGCGCTGGCACCGACGCCCGCGACCCCCGCGGGATCCGGCCGGAACTCGCTGACCGGGACGACGACGAGCTTTGGGGTGCCCGCGGTGACGCTGGCGCTCCGCACGTCGAGCGGCGATCCGCCGCTCGCGAACAGCACGACCTCCGGGTTGCCGCGCAGCGTGCACGGCGCGGTCCCGCGGTTCGCGATGAAGACAGCGCCGGCGAAGAAGTCCGTGGCCATGACCCCGGCCGCGACGGTCTGCAGCTGTGACGCGGCGCACTTCGCGAGACCCGACGGCTCCGGCGTCGGCGAGGGCTTGACCGTCGCCGTCGGCGCGCGCGTCGTCACTCCGACCGACGACGTCGCGCTCGGCGCGGGCGACAGCGTCGCGCCGACGCTCGCCGGTGCGCTGCAGGACACGAGCATCAGCGCCAGCAGCCAACGCAGCATCTCTGGACGGTAATCGAGCAGCGTTCGCGCTGCTCTCATCTTCTTGGCGCTTAGGCTGCGCCCACGCCGAAGTAGCATCGCGCTCGTGCCCCGCCTCTTTCTTGCCCTCGTACTGGCGGCCGCGTGCGCATGCTCGCCCGCGGTCACGCCCCCACCCACGTCGAGCGCGCTCGCGGACGACCGGATCCAGCTGCTGCACACCGACGACATCCACGGCCACCTCGACGCCGACATCGTGCAGAGCGCGAGCGCGAGCTCGACGTTCCGCGCCGGCGGGATGGCCCAGCTCGCGGGGCAGGTCGCGGTGTTCCGGGCGCGCGCTCCGCAGCGCACGCTCCTCGTCGACGCCGGCGACGCGTGGCAGGGGACGTTCATCTCGAACGCGAACAAGGGCGAAGCCGTCACGAAAGCGATGAACCTCATGCGCTACGACGCGCTCGCGGTCGGGAATCATGACTTCGACTGGGGACAGGACGTGCTCGCCGAGCGCGCGAAGGACGCGGCCTTCCCGTTCCTCGCGGCGAACGTCATCGAGACCAAGACCGGCAAAGCGCCGACCTATCTGAAGCCGTTCGAGGTGAAGGACCTCGGGATCGCGAAGGTGGGGATCATCGGCCTCACGAACCCTGGCTCGGCGACGATCGTCAAAGCGACGAGCGTGGCCGGGCTGCGGTTCCAGCCCGCCGCCGAGTCAGTCCGACCGCTGATCGCGGAGGTGCAGAAGCAGGCCGACATCGTCGTCGTCGCGGCCCACATCGGTACGACCGACGCGGTGCAGCTCGCGCGCGACGTTCCTGGGATCGACGTCATCGTTGCCGCGCACGACCACCTGCCGATCCAGACGGCGCGTGTCGAGGGACGGACGACGATCGTCGATGCGGGCGCGTATACGCAATACCTCGGCCGGCTGGAGATCGTCGTCGACCGGACGACGCGGAGGATGAAGGACGCCGTCCGCGGCGGCGAGTTGACCCCGATCGCGGCCAACCCGAGCGTCAAGCCGGATCCGGAGATCGCAAAGCTCGTCGAGGAGCGCCGTGCCGAAGGCGAGAAATACACCTCGCGCATCGTCGGACGCACCACGGAGCCGCTCACCAATGCGCGCGAGGAGACCGCCTTCGGCAATCTCATCACCGATGCCTTCGTCGAATACGGACGTCAGCAGGGATGGAAGACGGACGTCGCCTTCTACAACATGGCGGGCGTCCGCGCGTCGTTCCCCGCGGGGCAGCTCACGTTCGGCCAGCTCTACGAGGCGCTCCCGTTCTCGAACACGGTGGTCAACGTCGATCTGACGGGCGCCGACCTCGCCGCGATCATCGACCGCGCCGGGTGCGTGAGCGGACGGCTCCACATGGCCGGCGTCGTCGTGGCGTTCCATTTCGACGGCGGCGCGCCGAACTGCGTGAAGAGCATCACCGTCGGCGGCGCACCGATTGCCGCGACGCGCATCTACCACGTCGCGACGATCGACTACCTCCTTCTCGGCGGCGATGGCCACACCGGCTTCGCGAAGGGCACGAACGTCATCTACGGTGATGTGGAGGTGGACGTCGTCGCCGCGTACATCACGGCACATTCTCCGGTGAGCCCCAGGGTCGAGGGCCGTCTCGCGTCGTCGTAGTGGCGACGGAGGCGCACGCCGCCGCATGAGCACGGAGCTGGTCGCGTTCGGCATCCGGCTCGCGTCGCAGCACCGCTGATGCCGGAGCCGATTGCGGTCGCGATCGACGCCGCGCGTGCCGCGGGCCGGCAGTTGCTCGCGGGCTTTGGAGGCGAGGCCACCGGCGTCGACGCGAAGTCCAGCCACACCGATCTCGTGTCCGATGCCGATCGCGAGTCGGAGACCGTGATCGTGTCCGCGATCCGCTGGGCCTTTCAGGGCGACGCGATCGTCGCGGAGGAGGGCTCGCTCGAGCGCGGCGGCTCAGGCCGCACGTGGTACATCGACCCGCTCGACGGCACGATCAACTACCTCTACGGGGTGCCGCACTGGTCCGTCGTGATCTGCCTCGCCGACGGTGACGGCGCGCTCGCGGGCGTCGTCTATGACCCGGTACGCGACGAGCTCTTCGGCGCGGAGCGTGGCGCCGGCGCATGGGTCTCGCGCCGCGGCGGGTCGCCGCGCGCGCTGCGCACCACCGCAGTCGCCGACCTGGGTAGCGCCCTCGTCGCGACGGGTTTCGCATATGTCAAGGAGGACCGGGAAGAGCAGGCGCGCATCCTCACGCGCGTGCTCGGTGAGGTCCGCGATCTCCGTCGCTACGGCTCGGCCGCGCTCGATCTGTCGTGGGTCGGCGCAGCACGATTCGACGCGTATTTTGAATCCGTCGACAAGCCGTGGGACTGGATGGCCGGCGCGCTCATCGTGCGTGAGGCGGGCGGCCGCGTGACCGAGCTGCCGCAGGCGCGATCGGGCCATCCGCACATCGTCGCGAGCTCGCCCGGCGTGCACGATGCGCTCGTCACGCTGCTGAAGCATGCCGTGCAACCCGGCTAGAACACCCTAGACTTGACCTCGATGCCCGTGCAGGAAGAACGTCCCGCCGAGCGGGCGGGAGTACCGATCAACTTCGAAGAGGACGTCATCCAGCGACGTCCGCTGACCACGCAGGCCGGCCTCGGCAGCGAAGAATTCCCGACGCGCGCAGGGATCCTCGCCGACGAGGACAACATCGTTTTCACCACGGTCAACAATCTCGTGAACTGGGCGCGCTCGCGCAGCCCATGGCCGCTGGGATACGGACTCGCCTGCTGCGCCATCGAGATGATGGCCACCGCGGCCTCCCACCACGACCTGTCGCGCTTCGGCGCGGAGGTGTTCCGTTCGAGCCCGCGCCAGGCGGACGTGATGATCGTTGCGGGCACCGTGACCCACAAGATGGCGCCGCGGCTCCGCCGACTCTACGAGCAGATGCCGGAGCCCAAGTGGGTCATCGCGATGGGCAACTGCGCCTCATCCGGTGGTGAGTTCTGGGACAGCTACTCGACGCTTCAGGGCGTCGACACCGTCGTCCCCGTCGACGTGTACGTGCCAGGCTGCCCCCCGCGTCCTGAAGCGCTGACCGAGGGCGTGCTCCGGCTGCGCGAAAAGATCGCGAAGGGCGGCTAGCGCTGAGCACCACCGACACCGAGCTTCGCCAGATCCGCGAAGGCGCCGGCGTCGAGCTTCCGGTCATCGAGGACGAGGGCCTCGAGACCGAGGAGCTGATCCTGAATTTGGGACCACAGCATCCCTCCACGCACGGCGTGCTGCGCCTGGTGCTCCGCCTCTCCGGCGAGAAGGTCATCGAATGCACTCCGGTGATGGGGTACCTGCACCGTGGGCTCGAGAAGATCTTCGAGTGGCGGACGTTCCACCAGGGTCCGCGGTACGCCGACCAGTCCGACTACGTCGCCGCGATGCTGAGCGAGCACGCGTACTGCGGCGCGGCTGAGGCGATCGGGGGCATCGAGGTACCCCGTCGCGCGGAGTTCATCCGGGTCATCGTCGACGAGATGTCGCGCAGCGCCGGCCACCTCGTGTGGCTCGGCGCGTAC
>JBGPZT010000224.1:0-3105 GCA_041493915.1 Candidatus Limnocylindria bacterium | reverse complement strand
TCGCGCCCGCCGAAGGTGACCGAGCCCCGTGTCACCTTGTAGCGCGGGTGGCCCATGACCGTGAGCGCGAGCGTGCTCTTCCCCGAGCCGTTCGGACCCATGATCGCGTGCACTTCCCCACTGCGGACGACGAGGTCGATCCCCTTCAGGATCTCTTTTCCTTCAACGTTCACACGGAGGTCTTTGACGACGAGATCAGGCAATGGCCACTTTCTCCTTCGCGAGGTCGGCGAGCGTCATGGCGTCGAGCGCCTGCGCGATGGTCGACTGCAGCTTCACCCACACCGCTCGGGTCCCGCAGTCCTGCTCGCGGATGCAGTTGACGACCGGATCACCCTCGGCGGTGCAGATCTGCGGCTCGATGGGCCCCTCCAGCGCGCGCACGATGTCACCCGCGGTGATCGCGGACGGATCGCGCGCCAGCATGTAGCCGCCGCCGGCGCCCCGCTTGCCGTTCACCAGTCCCGCTTTGCGCAGCACCGCGACGAGCTGCTCCAGGTACGCCTCGGGCAGGTCCTCGCGCGCCGCGACCGTGTGCAGCGAAACGGTCCCCTGCTGCCAGTGCCGCGCGAGGTCGACCATCAGGCGCATGCCGTACTCCCCTCGCGTGGAGACATGGAAGGCCGTCTGTGGATTTCCGAGCACTGCACTCGGAATTCTAGGCCCTTGGCGCTGCGACTGCCAGCCTTTCGCGGCCTAGCATCGCGGGCCGATATGCCGCTCTCGTACGCACGTGCCGCGATCGGCTCGCGCAATCCCGCCAAGATCGAGGCCGTGAAGCGTGCCCTGGCGCGTCTGGCGCCTGGCTGCGCGCTCCAGGCAGTCGATGTGGCCAGCGGCGTCGCGGATCAGCCCGTGGGCGACCACGCGACGCGCCAGGGCGCGCGGAACCGGGCTCGGGCCGCGCTCGCGCTGACCGACGCGGACGTCGCATTCGGACTCGAAGGCGGCGTCGCCCACGAGCCACCGGTCGTTTGGCTGGTCTCTTGGGTGGCGACGGTCACGCGCGACGGGCGGTCCGGCGACGCGAGCGGGTTGCGGATGCCCTTGCCGGCCGCGGTCGCGGCTCGTCTCGCCAGGGGCGACGAGCTGGGCACGGTCATCGACGATCTCTTCGGCGTTACCGCATCCAAACAGCACAGCGGAGCCGTAGGACTGTTGACGGAAGGCTTCGTGTCACGCACCGACGCCTTCGCGGACCTCGTCGCGATGGCCTGCGCCCCGCTCCTGCGACCAGATCTCTATCCACAGGGAGGGAACACCTGATGCGTCTTGCGATACGCCTGCTCGGGCCCGCGCTCCTCTTCTCGGTCCTTGCCGTGGGTTGCGCGTCCACCCCGGCAGCTAGCCCCGCTCCCGCGACCGGCGCCGTGAGCACGGGTGCCGTATCCATCAAGGGCTTCGCGTTCAACCCCGTGCAGCTCAGCGTCACGAAGGGCGCGACGGTGACATGGACGAACGACGACAGCGCAACGCACACGGTGACGAGCGGCGTCCCTGGCACGCCCAGCGGGAAGTTCGATCAGCGCCTTGACACGGGCAAGACCTTCACCTTCACGTTCGCCGACGCCGGCACGTACGAATTCTTCTGCAACATCCACACGTCGATGAGGGCGACGGTGCTGGTGAAGTAACGACCTAGCGGACCACTCGCAGACGCCGGTGCTCGCCGGCGGCCGGTAGGCCGGCGATGATCGGACCGGCCTCCGTGAGCTCGGACCTGCGGAGCGAATCTTCGTCGACGAAACGGCGCGTGTAGAGGCGGTGGTACAGGCCGCCGAGCGTGAGGAGCTCGCCGTGCGTGCCCTCCTCGACGATGCGCCCGTGGTCGAGCACGAGGATGCGGTCCGCGCGCTCCACCGTCGACAGGCGGTGCGCGATGACGATCGTCGTGCGTCCGCGCATGAGCCGATCGAGAGCCTGCTGCACGAGGTACTCGCTCTCGTTGTCGAGCGACGACGTCGCCTCGTCGAGGAGGAGGATCGGCGCGTCGCGCAGCAGCGCGCGCGCGATCGCGACGCGCTGGCGCTGGCCCACCGAGAGGCGCACGCCACGCTCGCCGACGATCGTCGCCAGACCGCTTGGGAGTCGCGCGATGAACTCGGTCGCGTTCGCGGACCGCGCGGCCTCGTCGATCTCAGCGTCGGTCGCCTCGAGCCGGCCGTAGCGGATGTTCTCGCGGATCGTGTCTGCGAAGAGGATCGGCTCCTGCGGCACCACGGCGATCTGCTCGCGCAGCGAGCGGATCGTCACATCGCGCAGGTCGTGGCCGTCGACGACGATCCGCCCGCTCACCGGGTCGTAGAACCGTCCGACGAGGTTCACCAGCGTCGTCTTCCCGGCACCCGAGGGACCCACGAGGGCGGTCGTCTCGCCGGACTGGAACGTCGTGCTGACACCGTCGAGGACCATGGGCTCGGGACCGGCCGCGCCGTACCGGAAGCCGACCTCCTCGAAGCGGATCTCGCCACGCACCGGCGGGAGCGCCGCGGCGCCAGGCCGGTCCTGGATCTCCGGGGTCGTGTCTAGAAGCGCGAAGATCCGGTCCGCCGCGCCGAACGCCTGCTGCACCTGCGTCCATTGGCTGGCGAGCATGCCGACCGGCCCGGCGACCATGTTCATGTAGAGGAGGAACGCGACGAGCATCCCCGGGGTCATCTCGCCGCGGGCGACCTCGTGGCCGCCGTACCAGAGCACGACGATGGACGACATGAAGCCGAGGAAGCCGATGATCGGGAACATGGTCGCGGCGATGCGCGACCGCTCGATCGTCTTATTGAACGTGAAGAGAAGCTTCTCGTGGAAGCGCGCGGCCTCGTACTCCTCGCGCGTGAACGCCTGGACGACACGCACTTCGGCGATCGCCTCCTGCAGCACGCCGACGGCCTCGCCCTGGGCGTCCTGCGCCTCGCGCGAGATGTCGCGGATCCGCCGGCCCATCCGCTGACCGAGGATCGCGATCGGCGGCGCCACGACGAGCGTGAGGAAGGCCAGCCGCCAGTTCATCAGGAAGATGACCGCGACGCCCCCGGCCAGCGTGAGGACCTGCCCAAGGACCTGGATGATCGTTTGGGTGATGACGCCGTGGACGAGCGTCGCGTCGCT
>JBGPZT010000093.1:0-10767 GCA_041493915.1 Candidatus Limnocylindria bacterium | reverse complement strand
GGCAACCGCGGTCGTCCACAACATGCTTGCGGTGATGGCTGCTGATGGCGGACGCCTGCGGGCCGCATACGAGCACGCCGACCGCGCGCTCGAACTTGGCCGGATGGCGGGGCCGAGCGTGTACGTCGCGCATTACCTCAATACCAAGGCCGAATGCGCCGCCAAACTTGGCGACTGGACGACCGCTGAGCGGGTTGCGCGCGAGTCTTTGGAGGTTGGGACGACCGAGGGGAGTCAAGATGCGGTGGCCGCTGCTCACGTGGCGCTCTCACAGGTATTCGAGCATCGCGGTGAAGGCGATTCGGCCAATGCCGAACTCCATGAGGCGGCTGGCATCTACCGCAGCCTTGGCTGGAAGTCCGAGCTCGCCGACGTTCTCATGCGACGGAGCCGAGCCGCGAAGGCTCGCGGTGATCTCGCCGAGGCCGAGCGTTTCGCGACCCTAGCCTTTGAAGCGACTCGTTCGATTAGTGCGTTTGTGGAGGTGAAGAAGTGAAGCGACTCTTGATCCTGGTGGTCGCCCTTTTCGCGATGTCGTCAGACGCGATCGCGAGCTTAGATATCCTCGGCGGCTCGCCGCCTGGATGTTGCTAACCGCCCGCGGTCTGCGCCTCCGCGGCGGTCAGCACATTACGTAGTAGCAGCGCGGTCGTCACGGTCCCCACGCCGCCGGGCACGGGGCTGAGCGCGCCCGCGACGCTCGCCACGCTGTCGGCATCGACGTCCCCCGCGATCCCGGCCGGCGTCACGTTGATGCCCGCGTCGATGACGGTCGTACCCGGCGCGATCATGTCGCCGGTCAGGAAGCCGGCGCGCCCGACCGCGACCACGACCACGGCCGCGCGACGCGTCAGCGCGGCCACGTCGGATGTCCGCGTGTGTGCGACCGTCACCGTCGCGTCCTCGTTCAACAGCAACGCCGCGGCGGGGCGGCCAACGACGGTGCTGCGCCCGACGACAACGACGTCCGTGCCGTCCAGCCGGATCTCGTGGAACTTCAGAAGCTCGACGATGGCCTCGGCGGTCGACGGGACGAACCGCGGACGGCCGCCGAAGAGCAAGCCGACGTTGTACGGGCTCACGCCTTCGACGTCCTTCTGCGGCGCGATGCGATCGACGAGACGACCCTCGTCAAGCTTCCCCGGAAGCGGAGTCAGGAGCAAGACGCCGTGGATCCCCGGGTCGCGGCTCGCCCGATCCAGCTCGGCGATGACCGTCTGCTCGGTCGCATCGCGACTCAGCGAGACGTCGCGGACCGTGATGCCGAGCGCCTTGCCGCCGCGCACCAGTCGCTGCAGATAGACGTTCGCGGCAGGGTCGATGCCGACGGAGATCGCCGACAGCGCGGGTCGGATGCCGCGACGGTGCAGTGCGTCGGATCGCTGGTGCGAGCGCGCGTTCAACCGCTCCGCGAGCGGTCGCCCGTGCAGCAGTCGCATCAGCGCGCGATGCGCGTCTCGACGAAGTCCGTGATCCGTTTGCGCTGCGCTTCGGCGCCGTCGAGCGCGCGGTCGAGGTCCTCCGAGAGCGCCTTGACCTGCGCAGGGTCCTTGACGGAGGCGAGGTTGATCATCACGTTCAGCGACGCGCCACGCAGCGCCGCCTCGGCCATGAGCGCGCCGACGCCGATGTCACTGGCCGTTGCGGGCGTTGCCTTCGCGATCCCGCGCTCGCACGCGTCGAGGAGCCGGCGGCTCGTCTTCGCGACCTCCAGCGGGACGCGCGATGCCGCCAGCAGAGCCGACTGGATGCGTTCGGTGCGCTCGCGCTTCTCATCGTCGTTCGACTTCGGCAGCTTCATCGCCTGCATGACGCCGCCATAAGCCGCGCTGTCGTCGTCCACCAGGCGGAGGAAGTCCGCGCGCAGGTTGTCCATCTCCGCGACGTAATCCGCGAACCAACCGTCTTCGGACTTGTGCGCGGCGATGCGCGCGACCATCGCGGCGAGCGCCGCACCGAGGGCGCCCGCGTACGCCGCGGCGCTGCCTCCACCGGGAACGGGAGCATCGGAGGACAGATCGTCGCTGAACGCGCGCAAGGTCCGGTCGACGAGCCGTTCGGTCATGGGAACGGCGAGAGTGTACGTGTTACGATTCCGCGAAAGTTCAGACGCGATCCCTTTTTCATCCAGAAGAGGCTGAGGGAACGGCCCGATGACGCCTCGGCAACCAGCGGAGGCCCGCTACGGTGCCAACTCCGGCCCTGGCGAACAGGGAAAGATGAGAGAGGGTCGACCCGTAAAGGGCGACTTCTCTTGACGATGGAGAGGTCGTTTTTCATTTGAGCAACCTGGCAGCGCTCCTCCGGCAGGGCGAGTTCGTCGTGACCGCCGAGCTCAATCCGCCCAAGAGCGCATCCGGAACGGTCGTGAAGCGACGGGCAGGCGTGCTCAAGGGCAACGTCGACGCCGTCAACGTCACCGACAGCAACCGCGGCGTCGTGGCGATGGCCGCGATCCCGGCCGCGCTGCTCGTCCGCGAGGCCGGCGTGGAGCCCGTCGTCCAGATCACCGGACGCGACCGGAACCGCATCGCGCTGCAGGCCGACCTGCTCGGCGCGGCTGCGCTCGGCCTTGCCAACTTCCTGTTCATGAGCGGCGACGACCCGAAGCACGGAAATCACCCCGACGCAGTGCACGTCAAGGATCTCGACGGCGTCGGTCTCGTGAAGATGGCGGTCACCATGCGCGACGAGCACAAGTTCCTGTCCGGGGACGAGATCAAGCAGGCGCCCGAATACTTCATCGGGGCCACCGCATCGCCGTTCACCAAGCCGATGTCCGCGGATCTCGAGAGGACCGTGGAGAAGATCAATTCCGGCGCCGACTTTCTGCAGACACAACCGGTCTTCGACCTTGCGACCTTCAGCCAGTGGCTCGCCGAGCTGCGGCGCGTTGGCGGTGGTCGTCAGGCCTCGGTCATCGCCGGGGTCCTCGTCCTTCGCTCCGCCGAGCAGGCCGAACGCTTCGCACGCCTGCCGGGCGTCGCGCTCGGCCAGGAAGTCGTCGACCGGCTCAAGAAGGCGGCCGACGCGGAGCAGGAGGGGATCGCCATCGCCGTCGAGATGCTGAAGTCGTTGCGCGCGCTCCCGGGCGTTCACGGCGTGCACATCTACGCGATCGAGTGGCCTGAAGTGATCCCGCTGGTCGTGGAGCGTGCGGGTCTGTTGCCACGACCGAAAGTGAAGGAGTCGAACTCATGAAAACGACCGTAGTCGGCGCGTACCCAAAGATCTCGGACGAGCATCAGGATCTGCGCCGGGCCCTTCACCGCCACGACCGCGGAGAGCTCGACGGTGACGGGCTCTCGGCCGTCCTCGATGACAGCACCCGGTGGGCGATCGGCGAGCTCAACTGGGCCGGCGTCGATGTGATCAACGACGGCCAGATCCGCTGGGACGATCTGCTCGCCCCATTCGCACGCGCCTGGAACGGGTGCGACCGCGGACCGCTCGAGCGCTTCTACGACAACAACACGTACTTCCGGCAGCCGGTCATCACCGGACCGATCACGACCGACGGGACCACGCTCGTGCGCGACTTCGAATTCGCGCGCGGCGTCGCCCGCGGTCAGCTCAAAGCGGCGGTCTGCGGCCCACTCACGTTCGCGAGCCTCGCCGAGGACCGCCATTACCGGTCGCTGGAAGACCGCACGCTGGCGGTGGCCGACGCGATCGCGGCGGAGATCCGCGGGCTAGGGGCGGCAGGCGCGACCCTCGTCGATGTCGAGGAGCCGGCGCTTGTCGCGCATCCGGAGCACTTCTCGCTCGCGCGCGCCGCCATCGAGCGGCTCGCCGCCGCCGGCGTGCCGCTCGCGCTCCAGACCTATTTCTTCCCAGCCGATCCGCTGCTGGACGCGCTCGCGGCGTTCCCGGTCGCGCAGGTCGGGATCGACATCCGGAGCCGCGAAACGCACGCGCTCGACAAGCTGACCACGCTTCGTCAGACCGTCGTCCTCGGTATCGTCGACGCGCGCAACACGAGGGTCGAGACCGAGAGCGAGCTCGTCGGCATCATCGAGGCGGCACTGAAGCGGATCCCCGCGGAGTACCTGTGGGTCGCGCCCACGACGGGGCTCGAGTACCTGCCGCACGACGTCGCGGTACAGAAGCTGAAGGCGCTTGTCGCGGCGGCGCACGCGACGGGAGGGGTGACGGCATGAGCGATCAGGTACTGCTGACGACGACCGTCGGCTCGTTCGGCAAGCCCGACTATCTGCAGAAGGCGCGCAACGCGAACGCGCGCGGGAAGGTCGGCGAGGCCGAGCTCACCGAGCTCGAGCGCAAGGCGACCGAAGAGTGGATCCGCCGGCAGGAGCGCCTCGACATCGACATCCTTGTCGACGGCGAGATGTACCGGGGCGACATGGTCGCGTACTTCGCGGAGCGTCTCGAGGGCTTCCGTATCGGCGGCCTCGTGCGCTCGTATGGGAACCGTTACTACCACAAGCCGATCATCGCGTCGCCGGTCCGGCGTCCGAAGCCGATGACCGTCGATTGGTTCCGCTACGCGCAGTCGCTAACGGACCGCCCCGTGAAGGGGATGCTGACGGGGCCGTACACGATGCTCGACTGGTCGTACAACGAGGCCTACCGCACGCGGCGCGATGCGGCGCTCGCGCTCGCGGAGGTCGTGCGTCAAGAGGCGGAGGACCTTCAGGCCGCCGGCGCGCGCTACATCCAGATCGACGAGCCCGCGATCCACGCGCGCCCGGAGGAGATCGACATCGCGATCGAGGCGATGGGCGTGGTGACGCAAAACCTCGACGCGAAGACGATCTCGCACATCTGCTACGGGGACTTCGCCGCGATCTATCCGAAGGTCCTCGAGCTTCCGGTCGACCAGCTCGACCTCGCGATGGCGAACTACGGGTACCGGTGGCTGGAGCTCTTCAACAAGGACCCGTTCACGAAGGAGCTGGCGATCGGCATCGTCGATGTCCACTCGCATGAGACGGAGTCGGTCGCGACGGCGGCGGAAGGGATCCGCAAGGGTCTGCGGTACGTATCGAAGGAGCGCCTCTTGCCGCATCCCGACTGCGGGCTGAAGACGCGCACCGTCGAGGAGTCCGAGGAAAAGTGCCGCGTCGTCGTCGAGGCGACCAAGCTCGTGCGCAAGGAGCTCGCGCGGCACGCGACGCCTGCGTAACAGCTCGCTAGAGTCTTCGGCGTGGCGACCGCGATGGAGGAGACGACCGACCTCCTCCAGCACCTCATCCGCAACGAATGCGTGAACGACGGCACCCCGTCGTCCGGTCACGAGATCCGTAGCGCCGATACCCTCGCGAGCTACCTCCAAGCGCCGGGCGTGGAGATCAAGCGCTACGAGCCGCAGCCCGGTCGCGGGAGTCTCGTCCTGCGCATCGAGGGCAGCGACCCCAAGGCGCCGTCGCTCCACTTCATGGGACATACCGACGTCGTCCCCGTCACCAGATCAGGTTGGCGGCATGACCCATTCGGTGCCGAGCTCATCGACGGCGAGGTGTGGGGCCGCGGTGCGATCGACATGCTCGACGTTACGGCGTCGATGGCGGTTGCGGTACGCCGTCTCGTCACCGGGGGGTTCCGGCCCAAAGGCACGTTCATCTACTCCGCCGTCGCGGATGAGGAGGCGCTCGGCACCTACGGCGCGCAGTGGCTGACCGAGAACGCGTGGGACGATGTGAAGAGCGACTCCCTGGTCACGGAGTTCGGAGGCGCCCGTTTCCCGCTGGGCAAGGGCGCGAAGCTCCCGATCATGACGGCGGAGAAGGGCTCGCAATGGACGCGCCTGCGCGTCAAGGGAACGCCGGGCCACGGTTCGATGCCATTCAAGTCGGACAACGCGCTGGTGAAGGCGTCCGAGATCATCACGCGCGTAGCGCGGTACAAGGCGCCGCTGCATCTCCAGGAGCTGTGGCGCGCGTTCGTCGAAGGCATCGACCTCGGGACGGTCGAGCGAATGGCACTCACGAATCCCGCGGCGTTCGACGTCGCGCTCGAGCGCGCGCCGGAGGGCACGCAGCCGATGCTGTACGCGGCCACGCGCACCACGTTCTCTCCGAACATCGCGCACAGCGGCGTGAAGGTGAACGTGATCCCCGACAGCGCGGAGGTCGACATCGACATCCGTACCCTGCCTGGCGACGACGGCGAGGGCGTGCGGAAGATGCTGCGCGACGCGATCGGCGATCTCTGGAAGGACGTCGAGGTCGTGCACGAAGGAAGCAACCCCGCGAGCTCGTCGGCGATCGGCACGCCGCTCTGGGATGCGCTCACGCGAGTGACGCAGCGGCTCATCCCGAACTCGACCACGGTGCCGTTCCTCATCGTGGGTGCGACCGACGCGCGCTTCTTCCGCCGCAAGGGCGTCGTGTCGTACGGCTATGGGCTGATGAGCGACAAGATCCCGTTCGGGCAGTTCGCGAAGATGTTCCACGGCAACGACGAGCGCGTGGATCAGGAGACCCTGCGCCTCATGAGCGAGCTCTGGGAGCAGACCGCGCGGGAGTTCGTCGGCTAGACCGCGAGCGCGCTCCGCAGCTTCTCGGCGATCTCTTCCGCTTCACCTGCCGTGTACCGCTGCCGGATCCACATGCCCCGTCCTGGTGAGAAGAGTCCATCGCCTTTGCGCCGTGGCACGACGTGCACGTGGACGTGCGGCACGCTCTGGCTGATGCGCGTATTCACCCCGATGAAAGACCCGTCCGCGCCCAGCGCGGTCCGGAATGCGATGGAGAGGCGGCGCGCCAACCCGAAGAGGGGAGCGACGTCGCTTTCCGGCATGTCCTCGAGCGTGTCGTAGTGGCGCGCCGACACAACGAGCGTGTGACCGGGAAAGACAGGGGCGTGGTCGAGGAAGGCGACGACGTGCTCGTCGCGAAAGACCGAGAGATGCTCCGCGCCAGCGACGACCGCGCAGAACATGCAGTCCGCCACGCTACCGCCCGTACAGCTCGAGCACCTCGCGGCGGAACGGCACCCCGGCCTTACTGCGCAGGCGCTCGAATTCGTCGAGGTCCCACTCGCCCACGAACGTGACCGCCACCCCGGCCTCGCCAGCGCGGCCGGTGCGGCCGACGCGGTGCGTGAAGATCTCCGCGTCCTCGGGCAGGTCGTAGTTGATGACGTGGCTGATGTCCTCGATATGCAGACCGCGCGCCGCGAGGTTGGTGGCGATCAGGACCTTGATCTCGCCGCTGCGGAACTGGTCGAGCGTCCGCTCGCGTTCGCGCTGCGAGAGATCGCCGTGGATCGCGGCGACCTTCTGGCCGCGCCGCTTGACATCGTCGAAGAGCTTGTCCACGCCGCGCTTGGTGTGGCGGAACACGAGCACCTGGTCGGTCTCCCACCGGCGCAAGAGCTCGGCGAGCGCCTTCGGCTTGTCCTGATCGAGCACCTCGACGTAGACCTGCTCGATCGCCTCGAGGTTGCGCTGACCCGGGTCGATCGCGATCTGCGCCGGATCCTTCGTGAAGCGATGGGCGAGGTCGCGGATCTCGCCCGAGAGAGTCGCCGAAAAGAGCGCGGTCTGGCGCTTCGTCGGGCAGAGGCGCAGCAGCTTACGCACGTCGGGCGCGAAACCCATGTCGAGCAGGCGGTCGGCCTCATCGAGCACGACGACGCGGATGCCCTCAAGCAGGAGCGTGCCGCGGTCGATGTGATCGAGCAGGCGGCCGGGAGTCCCGATAACGATGGGCACTCCGCGTTTGAGCGCGCGCTCCTGCGGCCCGTACGGAACGCCACCGTAGATCGCGACCTCGTGCGTGTGCCGGTACTTGCCCAGCGTGCCGAACTCGCGCGTCACCTGGACGGCGAGCTCCCGCGTCGGTACGACGACGAGTGCCTGCGGCCGCTTCTCGTCCGGGTCGATGCGCTCGATGATCGGGATCGCGAATGCCGCTGTCTTGCCGGTGCCGGTCTGTGCCTGGGCGAATAGATCGCGACCGGCTCGCAGCACCGGGATGGCCTCCTGCTGCACCGGCGTCGGCGCCATGAACCCGAGCTCGTCGATCGCGCGCGCTATGTCGGGGTGGATCTCCAGCGTGCCGAAGTGCCCGGTCGCGTTGCGCTCGCTGCCGCTCGCTAACAGGGGTCCCTTCCCCTGCATCAAACCTCGCGGCGTCGCTGGCGCTCGTCCAACATCGTCCTCATCCGCTTCAAGTATTGCGCGGACATCGCCGCTATGCTCGCTCAATGCCCGGATCGTTCCGCGTCGCTCGCGTCCTTGGCATCGACATCCGCATTCACATCTCCTGGCTGCTGATCTTCTTGCTCGTGTTGCTGTCGCTCGCCGACCAGGTGTTCCCCGATTGGTACCCCCAGTGGTCCCAGGAGAAGACGTTCGTCGTGTCCGCGATTGCCGCCCTCCTCTTCTTCACCTCGGTGCTCCTGCACGAGCTGGCGCACGCGATCGTTGCGCTCCGCTTCAAGATGTCGGTCTCCTCGATCACGCTCTTCCTCCTCGGTGGTGTCGCGAACCTGACCAAAGAGCCGCCCAGCGCGAAGGCGGAGTTCTTCATGGCCGCGGCCGGGCCGCTCACCAGCCTCGGGATCGGTGGGCTGGCGCTACTTGTGGAGCAGCTCGCCACCGGCAACATCGGCCGCGTGCCGTCGCTTCAGCCCGTCGAGGGTGTCGCGCGCTACCTCGGCTTCATCAACATCGCCGTCGCGATCTTCAATCTCGTGCCCGGCTTCCCGCTCGACGGCGGACGCGTCCTGCGCTCGATCGTGTGGGGTCTGCGGCACGATCGCGTCGCAGCGACGCGTATCGCGGCACGCGGCGGTCAATTGGTCGCCGGTCTGATGGTCGTGTACGGGGCGTCGCGCGTGATCGACGGCGAAGCGATGGCTGGCCTCTGGATGGGTCTCATCGCGTACTTCTTGTACGGAGCCGCGTCGCAGTCCTTGCAGCAGGAGCGCGTCACCGCCGCGGTCGGCAACGTTCGCATCGGCCAGCTCATGACGACCGACTTCCGCTCCGCGCCGGCGGGGATCCCTATCGGGCAGCTGATCCGCGACATCGTCCTGCCGCACAACCTTCAGGCGATCCCGGTCGTCGCGCACGACCGCCTCGTCGGTCTCGTCACGATCGCCGATCTCCGTAAGGTCGAGCAGGACCGGTGGGCAACGACGCCGGTCGACGCGGTCATGACGCCGGTCTCGGAGCTCGCGACGGTCTCGCCCGACGAGCAGCTCGTCGCGGCGCTCGAACGATTCGGCAGCGGCGATCTTCCGCTCCTGCCCGTCGTCGACCACGGGTCACTCGTTGGCGTCCTCTTTCGCGAATCCGTCGTCGGCTACGTTCGCATGCGCGAGATGCTGGGTTTCGACGCGCGACGATAGGCGTGGTGCTCGCGTCCGAGTCCAGGCATCGCTGGGTCTGGATGCCGCTCATGATCAACTGGATCGCGAGCCTCATTCGGACGAGATGAGGGGGATCGCGCCGGTCTAGATCGAGAGGGCGAGCGCGATCTGCGCCGCGATGCGCGCGTTCCCGCGCAGCAGCGACAGGTTGGCTGCGAGACTGCGCCCACCCGTCGCGTCGCTGAGCTGACCCAGCAGGAACGGCGTGAGCGCGGCGCCGCGGATGCCCTGCCGCGCGGCGTTTTGGAGCGCACGCGCGACCTCGGCCTCGGCTTCGCTACGGTCGAGCGCATCGCCGGCCGCGATCGGAACGGCGAAGACGATCCCGGCGCCGCGGGCGAGCTGCTCGCGCGCGACGCGCGCCGCCGCCAGCGCGTCGTCGACGCGGTGCGGCACGGGCAGACCGCTCGACCGTACGTAGAACGCGGGCAGCTCGTCGGTGCCGTAACCCACGACGGGCACGCCGAGCGTCTCGAGCCGCTCCAGCGTCAGCGCGAGATCGAGCACGAGCTTCGCGCCCGCGCATACGACGCATACCGGGTTCCGCGCGATCGCCTCGAGGTCCGCGGACTCGTCGAAGGAGCGTTCGGCGCCGCGGTGTACGCCGCCGATCCCGCCCGTCGCCATCACGCTGATGCCCGCTCGCGCCGCGATCTCCACCGTGGCTGCGACGGTCGTGGCACCCAGGCCGCGACGCGCCAGCACCGGCGCGAGGTCGCGCAGCGAGACCTTCGCGACGCTCGCGTCTTCCGCGAGGCGCGTGAGCAGCGCGTCGTCGGCGCCGACGACGGCCTGGCCGTCCGCGATCGCGATCGTCGCCGGTGTGGAGCCGAGGCCGCGCACCTCTTCCTCGATCGCGCGCGCGGCCGCGAGGTTCTGCGGTCGCGGGAGGCCGTGCGCGATGACGGTCGATTCGAGCGCGACGACGGCTCGGCGCGCCGCAAGCGCGGCAGCCACCTCGGGGTGGACCGCGATCTTCACTGACGCGCGGCGCGTGCGTGACCGGACTCGCCGCTCTCACCGGCGAGGAGCTCGACGGCGTGGGGGAGCACCGGCAGCAGCACCTCGAGCGATTCGCGCACCGCGCGCGGCGAACCCGGCAGATTCACGACGAGGGTCGCACCAATGGCGCCCGCGACGCCACGTGACAGCATGCCGTGCGCGGTCTTCTCGAGCGATCGCGCTCGCAGGGCTTCGGCGATCCCGGGCACCTCGCGGTCGATCACGCGCCGCGTCGCCTCGGGCGTCACGTCGTTCGGCGACAGACCCGTGCCGCCGCTGGTGAGCACGACATTGGCGCCGGCGCGCACGGCGCTCAGGATCGCTGTCGCGACGCCGCCGACGTCATCCGGTACGAGAGCGGTATGGACGATCTCGTGGCCGGCGGTGGTGAGCGCGTCGCGCATGGCCGGTCCGCTCTCGTCG
>JBGPZT010000053.1:0-15257 GCA_041493915.1 Candidatus Limnocylindria bacterium | reverse complement strand
GCTCGCGCAGGACGGCCACGAGGTGGTCGGCCTCGACCGTTCCCCGGCGATGCTCGCGCGCGCAGAGCGGCATGCGGGGCGCGAGGGAGTGAGCCTGCGGCTGGTGGAAGGCGATATGCGCTCGTTCTCGTTCTCGGAAGCGTTCGCGCTCATTGCGATCCCGTTCAACACTTTTCTCATGCTCACGCCCGACGACCGCTGGGCGTGCCTCGCGCGGGTCCGAGAGCATCTTTCGCCGACCGGCCTTCTCGCCGTTGATTGCTTCCAGCCGGATCCGGAGCACATCGTCGGTAAGGACGCTGGCGTGCGCGAAGAATGGACGCGACGCGATCCGGACAGCAGCCGCGATGTGACGAAGTTCTCCAGCTCGCGCGCGAACGTCGACGAGGTCGACCTGCGCTGGTGGTTCGAAGAGGTCGATGACGAGGGCCACGTGACGCGCTGGCAGCGTGCGACCACGCTGCACTACATGTATCGCCGCGAGGCCGAGCTGCTGTTCTCCGCCGCGGGCTTCGATCTCGAGGCGCTGCATGGCGACTACGACGGATCGACCGCCGGCGCCTCGTCGCCGAAGCTGCTCGTCGTCGCGCGCCGACGCGAGCGGGGCGCCGGCCGCGAGCGCCGGGGGTGACCGACCTCCTCATCCGCGGCGGGCTCGTCGTCGACGGGACTGGCGCGCCGGGCGTGCGCGCCGACGTGGCGGTCACCGATGGCCGGATCACCGACGTCGGCGACGTCGCCGGTCGTCATGCGACACGGATGATCGACGCGCGCGACCGCGTCGTGGCCCCCGGCTTCATCGACATCCACTCGCACTCGGACAACACGGTGTTCATCAACGACGCGTTCGAGAGCGCGCTCCATATGGGCGTGACGCTGGTCGTGTGCGGAAACTGCGGCGGCTCGTCGGCACCGGTGAGCGGTCTCGCAGCCGAGGAGCTGGACCGGGCGCTGGCGGTGCTCGACACGCGGCGGACCTGGTCGAGCTTCGCCGAGTACGCCCGCGCCTGCGACGACGCGCTGCCGGCGATCAACGTCTGCTCGTTCGTGGGCCACGGCACCCTGCGGAAGTGCGTCATGGGCGGCGCCGCCCGGGCTCCCAGTCGCCACGAACTCGACGCGATGAAGGCGCTGCTCGCGCAGGCCATGAATGAGGGGGCCATCGGTCTCACGTCCGGCCTCATCTACCCGCCGAGCGCGTACGGGACCACCGACGAGCTGGCGGCGCTCTGCGCGGTCGTGCGGGAGAAGGGCGGCCTCTACGCGAGCCATATCCGCAACGAGGGCGACCGTCTGCTCGAGGCGGTCGAAGAGAACCTCGAGATCGGCCGGCGCTCTCAGGTACGCGTGCAGCTGTCGCATCACAAGGCCTCGGGTCCGAAGAACTGGGGCCGGGTCCAGGAGTCGACCGCAAAGATCGAGGCGGCGCGCGGCGCCGGCCTGGACGTTCAGGCCGACCAGTACCCGTACACGGCGTCCTCGACCGGGCTCGCGGTCACGATCCCGAACTGGGTGCACGAAGGCGGGCGCCTCGCGATGTGTGAGCGTCTGGGGGATCCGGCCGTCCGTGCCCGCATCCGTGACGAGTACGTGGAGACCGGTCGTGATTGGGACCGCATCGTCATCGCGCGTGCCCGCCGGCGACCCAAGTACAGCGGCCGCACCGTCGCCGAGCTCGCGCGCGAGGCGGGGAAGGACCCGCTGGAATGGACGTGCGACGCGCTCGTCGAGCACGAAGGTGACATAGCGATCGTGCACCACTCGATGAACGAGGACGACGTGCGCTTCGTCATGGCTAAGCCCTACGTCGCGATCGGCAGCGACTCGTCGGCGAACGCGCCGTACGGACCGCTGTCCTTCGGGAAGCCGCACCCGCGGTCGTATGGCACCTTCCCGCGCGTGCTCGGGCGCTATGCGCGCGACGAGCGCGTCCTCACGCTCGAGGATGCGGTACGCAAGATGACGTCGCTGTCCGCGAAGCATCTCCGGCTCACGGATCGCGGCGAGATACGGATCGGCGCCTGGGCCGACCTCGTCGTGTTCGACCCGCTGCGCGTGGCCGACACAGCGACCTACGACGATCCGCACCGCTACCCCGACGGCATCGAGCACGTCGTCGTGAACGGCGGCGTGGCGCTCGATGGCGGAGAGACGGCGCCGGAACGACACGGGCGGTTCCTGCGTTTCGGCCGGGATCTGGGCGGCGCGTGAGCGTCACGCCGCGCGTCGCGATCCTTGCCGAAGGTCTTTTCACGCGGACGACCGCGAAGACGGCGATCGGCGTGCTGCGCTATGCGCAGTACCAGATCGTCGCGGTCGTCGATTCGACCCGGGCCGGGACCGACGCCGCGGATCATGTGGGCGTCGGGCGCGGCGTGCCGGTCGTCGCGACCGTCGATGACGCGATCGCGCGCGGCGCGGACGTGCTGCTCATCGGCACTGCCGCCGCGGGCGGACGGATCCCCGACGAGTACCGGCCGTTCCTGTCGCAGGCCCTCGAACGGGGTATTTCCGTGTGGAACGGGCTGCACGAGCGCGTGCTCACTGACCCGCGCCTGGCCGCGGCCGCGACGCGCGGCAACGCGGCGGTCCGCGAGCTGCGCGATCCGCCGAGCGAACTGCCGATCGGCGGCCATCGTCCGCCGCGCGCGGGCGTGACCGTCGTGCTGACCGTCGGCTCCGATGCGGCCGTCGGCAAGATGACCGCGTCGCTGGAGATCGTCGCGGCGCTGCGCCGCATGGGCGAGAAGGCGGCGTTCGTCGCGACCGGACAGACCGGCATCGCGATCGCCGGCGAAGGGATCGCGGTGGATGCGGTCGTCGCGGATTTCATCGCCGGCGCGGCGGAGCAGATGGTGTGCGAAGCGGCCGAGCACGCGGACTGGGTGCTCGTGGAGGGTCAGGGCTCGCTCACGCATCCGGGGTTCTCGGGCGTGACGCTCGGTCTCCTCCACGGCTCGGCACCCGACCTCATGGTGCTGTGCCACGACGCGATGCGCAGGACCATGAAGGGCTACGACGCGAGCGGTCTTCCCGTCCGGCCACTGCCCGAGCTGGTGCGGATCTACGAGGACGCCGCGGCGTGGCGCAGGCCGCCGGGCTATCCGGCGGCGCGGGTGGTCGCGGTCGCGCTGAACACCGGGAACATCGTTAACGACGATCCATCGGTCGCGCTCTCCGCGATCCGAAGCGCCGCGAGCGAGGCGAGCCTTCCGGCCGCCGATCCGATCCGTGAGGGGACTGTCGGCGCCGACCGTCTCGCGCGAGCGCTCATCGAAGCGCGCAGCCGCTGGGCCGCAGCGAGCGCGTCATGAAGTTCACCGTGCGGACCGTCGACGTGCATCTCGAGGTGCCGTTCCAGATCTCGCGCGCGGTGCGCACCGAGAAGCGCGTCGTGCTCGTCGAGCTCGACGAGGGTGGACGCATCGCGCGGGGCGAGGCATCGCCGGATCCATTCTTCAAGGAAACGGCGGAGTCGCTCGAGGCGGACGTTCGCGAGGCGCTCGGTCTCGTGCCGGAGGACGCCGCGGATCTCGCGACGCTCAAGCGACGCCTCGACGAACGCTTCCCGCACGGCGGCGCCGCCGCGTGCGCGCTCGACATCCTCGGGCACGACCGCGCGGCGCAGGCCGCGGGCGTACCGCTGCGCACCTTTCTCGGCCTGGCCGGCCGCGAGGCGCCGGCCACGTCGTTCACCATCGGGATCGCGGAGCCGCGCGTGATGGCCGAGCGGGCCGCGGCCGCAGCGGCGAAGGGGTTTAGCGTCCTCAAGGTGAAGCTCGGCCACGGCGATGACGACGCCCTGATCCTGTCGCTCATTCGAGAGCGGTTCGCGGGAGCGATCCGCGTGGACCCGAACGCGGCCTGGACGCCAGCGGAGGCGCCGGCGCGCATCGAGCGCATCGCGCCCTTCGACATCGAGTTCGTGGAGCAGCCCACACCGACCGATGACATCGACGGACTGCGCTACGTGCGCGAGCGCTCGGCGCTGCCGATCGTGGCCGACGAGGCGGCGGTGCGCCTGCCGGATGTCGAGCGCCTCTTCGGGGCGTGCCACGGCATCAACGTGAAGCTGCAGAAGTGCGGTGGCATCGCCGAGGCTCGCGCCATGATCGCGCGCGCGCATGAGCTTGGGATGAAGGTGATGCTCGGCTGCCGCGCGGCGGAGACGAGCGTCGCGATCGCCGCCGCGGCGCAGCTCGCGCCGTCGGTCGAGTGGGCGGATCTCGATGGCAACCTGCTCATCGTCGACGACCCCTTCCGCGCGGTCCCGGTCGTGCGCGGACGCTTCGTTTTCTCGGACCGTCCCGGTCTGGGTGCGATCCCCGCGTGAGCGCCACCGGCGGCAAGTTCGAGGTCGCTCTGTTCGCTGTCGGCTTCGCGATCGCCGGACTGGTGATCCTCGCGCTCCTCTGGTCCGACAGTGGCCCGTACGAGGACATGGCACGGTCGAACGGCGTCGACCAAGCGACGCTCGTCGCGCACGTGGCTGGCGGCGGAACGTACACGACAGACCGCACTGGTCTGGTCGCCATCCACCAGCGGTGGTCGAGATACGTGACGGGCGGCGTTCCGGACGCGCCACGGTTCGAGCCGGCGCTCTTCACCGAGGACGAGTACTCGCACATGGCCGACGTGCGGCGCGTCTTCGACGGAGCCAAGCTGCTGGTGCCGGCAGGGATGTTCGTCATGGCTCTGCGGATGCAGCGAGCCAGGGCACGCAGCCTGGAGGCGATGCTGCGGTTGATCCGAGACGGATCGGTGGCCGCCGGCCTCGCCGTCACGGCGATCGGCATCATCGCGGCGCTCGCGTTCGAGCAGGCCTTCCTGCTGTTCCATGAGGTGTTCTTCCCGCAGGGAAATTTCCTCTTCGACCCGGCGACGAGCAATCTGGTGCGGCTGTACCCGGACTGGTACTGGCAGGGCATCACATTCCGCATCGGTCTGTCGTTCATCGCGCTCGCGGCCGTGGTGGCGGTCGCGGCCTCGGTGGGACTGCGCCGCGCTCGCTCCACTAGACTCGCCTCCGCATGAAACGCGTTCTTCTCATCGAAGACCTGCCGCAGGTCGCGCAGCACCTTCAGTCGATGCTGGCCCGCGAGAAGGAAATCGAGGTGGCCGGCGTCCAGAGCGAGGCCGAGGCCGCGGTCGCGCAGATCGCGACCGAGAAGCCCGACGTCGTCATGATCGACGCGCTGCTCCAGGGCAAGGTCAGCGCCGCCGACATCGCCAGGCGTGTCCGCGCGGTGTCGCCGGGCACGCGGATCGTCATGGTGACCGTCCCGCAGAAGCCCCTCGAGCCGAGACTCGCGTCGGCGGTCGACGGGGTCTTCGTGCTCCCGGGTGGCGCGAATGAGCTCGCGCTGGTGCTGGGTGTCGCCAAAGCGGCCCGGCCGCAGCACGGACTGATGATCGCGGTGTACTCACCGAAGGGCGGCGTCGGCAAGACCACGCTCGCGGTGAATCTCGCGTGCGTGCTGCGCCGACAGGGGAAGTCCGTCGTGCTCATGGATGGCGTGATGCAGTTCGGCGCGGTGCGCCACGTGCTGCAGGTCCCGCCCGCGACCAGGTCGTTCGTAGACCTGCCGACCGCGGGCGCGATGCGCACCTCGATGTCCGAGGTCCTGTGGGAGGGTCCGTCTGGCGTGCACGTGCTGCTCGCGCCGCAGCGGCCGGAGGAGGCCGATCTCATCCAGGGCAACGACATCGCCAACGCGATGAACATGCTGTCCGAGAGTCACGACTACGTCATCGTCGATACGCCGTCACGGTTGACGGAGGACACGCTCGCGATCCTCGACGCCGCGAACCTCATTCTCATGATCGTCACGTACATGAACGCGACCGTCGCGAATTCGCGCTCGGCGATCGATACGTTCGAGGCGCTCGGCTACAAGGGGTCGAAGCCGATCCTCCTCGTGGTCAATCAGTCCGACACCGGCGGCGGGATGTCGAAGACCGCCGTCGAGCACGCCCTCAACCTTCCGATCATCGCCGAGATCCCGACCGACTGGAAGACGGTGAGCGACTCTTTGAACAAGCAACAGCCGTTTGTCATCTCGACGCCCCAGGCGCCGGTCAGCCGCGCTGTGGAAGCGCTCGCGCACGGCGTCATCACGCAGCAACGGAAATAGCGACGATGGGGCCGAGCGCCCCGATCGGGGTGTTCGACTCCGGAGTTGGCGGCCTGACCGTGTTGAAGGAGCTGCGTCGCCAGCTCGCCGGCGAATCCACCATCTATCTCGGCGACGAGGCGCGGATGCCGTATGGTCCGCGTGCCGCCGATGAGGTCGTCGCATTCACGCGCCAGGCGATGCGTTGGTTCGCGACGCGTGGCTGCAAGCTCATCGTGCTCGCGTGCAACACGGCCACCGCGCAGGCGCTCGAGGCCGTCCGGGACGAGTCTGACGTGCCGATCATCGGCGTGGTCCGTCCCGGCGCCGCCGCGGCGATCGCGGCGTCCGCGCGCCGATCGATCGGCGTCCTCGCCACGGTCGGAACGGTCCGTTCCGGCGCGTATGTGCGAGCGGTGCGCGATCTCGACCCGCTCTGCGACGTGGTGCAGCAGGCGTGCCCGAAGCTCGTATCGATCGTGGAGTCGGGGAAGGCGGGTACGCCGGAGGCGCTCGAAGCGGTGCGCGAGTACGTCGCACCGCTGCTCAGCGAGGGCGGCGTGGTGTCACCCGTCGTGGACACGCTTCTGCTCGGCTGCACGCATTACCCGCTGCTCCGTGAGGAGTTCACCAGAGTGGCCGGACCGGGCGTCCGCGTCGTCGATTCCGCGACGACGACCGCGCTCGCGGTGCGCGAGGTCCTCGCGTCACATCGCCTGCTCGCCGACGGCGCGACGCCGAAGCACCGGGTCTTCGCGACGGGGCCGGTCGAGCGCTTCACCGAGGTGGCGCGGACGATCTTCGGCGAAAAGCTTCCCGAGGTAGAGGCGGCGACGCTGACATGAACCTCGTCTCGACGATCACCGGTCTCCCGTACGTCGGCAAGACCACTCTCTTCAATCTGCTGACCGGCGGACATGCCGCGACCGGCGCCTTTGCTGGCGCCGAAGGCGAGACGAACGTGGGCGTCGCGAAGGTCCCGGACCAGCGGGTCGACAAGCTGTCGGCGCTGTACAAGCCGCGCAAGACGACATACGCGGAGGTCACGTACCGCGACCTCGGTCTCGCGCCACGCGTCGCCACGGGCGCGAGCGGTCACGCCACACAGGCGGGCCAGGGCATCAGCGCGCAGAAGCTCGGCGATCTGCGCACGTCGGACGCGCTCGTGCACGTCGTGCGCTCCTTCCGCGACGCATCGGTGCCGCACGTCAACTCGAGCGTCGACCCGAAGCGCGACCTCGCGACGCTCGAGCTGGAGCTGCTCTTCGCGGATCACGTCGTCGTCGAACGCCGGCTCGAGCGGATCGAGCCGGAGCTGCGCTCGGCGAAGGGCCCCGAGCGCGAGCAGAAGGAGCGCGAGCGCGCCGTACTGCAGAAGGCGATGGCCGCGCTCGACGCCGAGACGCCGCTGCGCGACGCCGGGCTCGACGAGGACGAGCGGAAGGAAGTGCGTGGGTACCGTTTCTTGACGCTCCTGCCGCAGCTCGTGGTCGCGAATCTGGACGAAGGCGATGTCGCGGCTGCGGACTCCGTGTTGGGCCCGCTGCGCGAAGCGGCCGCCAAGCATCGCGCCATGTCGGTGGTCGGCGTATGCGCGAAGCTCGAGGCCGAGATCGCGCAGCTCGAGCCCGCCGAGGCGGCAGCGTTCCGCGCGGACCTCGGCCTGCACGAGCCCGCGCTCGACCGGGTCATCCACGCGACGTACGAGCTGCTCGGTCTCATCTCGTTCTTCACGGTGGGGGAGGACGAGGTGCGGGCGTGGACGATCCCGGCCCGTCTGCCGGCACAACAGGCCGCGGGAGCGATCCACTCCGATCTCGAGCGCGGCTTCATACGCGCGGAAGTGATCGGGTGGGAGGATCTGCTGAAGGCGGGGTCCGAGGCGACCGCGAAGAAGCAGGGGATCATGCGGACCGAGGGCAAGACATATCCAGTGAAAGACGGCGAGACCTTGCACGTGCTTTTCAACGTCTGATGTGAGCGCCGACTTTCTCGCGATCGGTCACGTCGCACGCGACGAGTTCGAAGGAGAGACGACCTGGCGCCTCGGCGGCACGGCTCTTTACGCCTCCGCGACCGCTGCCCGTCTCGGCACAACGACGGCGCTCGTCACGCGCGTCGGTCCGGTCGAACAGGCGGCGCTCGAGGAACGTTGCACCCAGCTCGGCATCGCACTTCACGCGCTTCCGTCATCGGCGACGACGACGTTCGGCTTCCGCTACGTGGAGGGACGGCGGTTCATGCGTCTCAAAGCGCGGGCGCGCGGCATCTCGCCGTCGGATGTTCCTGCCGAGTGGCGAAAGGCGCGCGCGGTCGTCCTTGGCTCGGTCGCGCACGAGCTGGATCGTTCGCTGTTCGGAACGACCTCGGCCGCCGCGACCGTGCTCGTCGCCCAGGGCTATCTGCGCGAGTGGTCCGCCGACGGCGCGATCAATCCACGCCCGTGGGAGGATGCCGATGAGATCGTTCCTCTCGTCTCGGCGGTGGTGCTCAGTGAGGACGACGTCGCCGGCGATCTCAGCGCGCCCCGACGCTGGGCGCGGAATGGCCGCGTCTACGTCACGCTCGCGGAGCGCGGCGTGCTCGTGCTGGACCGCGGATCCGAAACGACCATTCCCGGCTACCGGGCCGAGCGCGTCGTGGATCCGACCGGCGCCGGCGACGCCTTCGCAGCCGGACTCGCGATCGCGCTGGCGGACGGACAGCCGCCCGATGACTGCGCCCGATTCGCGAACGCGGTCGCGTCCTTCGCGGTGGAGGGTGTTGGGATGTCCGGCCTCGCCGATCGCGAGCGCGTCGACGCGCGCATGCGCGAGGCGCCCTAGTCGTCCGGCGTCCTCTTCTTATCGAACGACACGGGCGTGATGTACTGCTCGTAGAGCTTCGCCCAGGTGCCGTTGGTGATCATCGCCACCTGCGTGCGGTTGAGGAAATCCACGAAGCCGGTGCGGTCGCCGCCGACGCTCTTCTTCACTCCGATGCCGTAGAGCTCGGCGGAGAAGTACTTGCCCACGAGCTTGGTGTTCGCGTCCTGCTTCGCGAGGCCGAACAGGATCGTCTCGTCCGTCGAGACCGCGTCCGCCTGGCCCTGCTGCAGCGCGAGAAGGCAGGCCGGGTAGCTGTCGAGCAGCAGCATCCGGGCGGCGTTGCTCGTCGCTGCCGAGACGTTCTGCTCGCTGGTGGACCCAAGCTGGGCGCAGACCGTCTTGCCCGCGAGGTCCGCGGCCTCGTTGATCGTCGTGTTGTCCTTCTTCACCAGGATCCGCTGGCCTGTCTTGAAGTAGGCGTCGGTGAAATCGATCTGCTTCCTGCGGTCACCGTTGATGGTGAAGGTCTTGATGATCACGTCAGCCTTGTTGTCGGCGAGGAACGGGATGCGCGTGGCCGACGAGACCGGCACGTACTCGATGTACTTGTCCGGATCGTCGGATGCGCCGAAGATCGCCTTCGCGATCTCGCGGCCGATGGCGACGTCGAAGCCCTCCCATTTGCCGGTCGCGGGGTTCCTCACGCTGAAGGGCGTGTTGTCCTCCTGCGTTCCGATGCGGATCCTGCCCTTCGTCTGCAGGGCGTACTGATACGTCGAGAGATCGAGCCTCGGCTGTGTCGAGCCCTGTGCGCGCGACGATGCGTCGGCGGTCGGCGATGGTGTCGTCGTGGTCCCGCTGGTGCAGGCCGTGGCGATGAACGCGAGGACCAGACCCACCGCGAACGCCCGCGTGAGACGCCGCATGTGTTCCTCCGTGTTCTTCTTCTCAATGATGCGCCCTTCGTCCATGGCACGGTCTGCTGCGTGTGGCCTTCAGCCACGCCGCAGTACCCTCGCGCGATGCAGGAATTCTTCGCGGCCGCGCGCGCCGAGCTCGAGCGGACGCGCGGCGTCACCGGTGTCATCGTTCGTGAGGTCGGCGGGGCCACGCTCTTCTCGCAACGACCGGGTGAGGTCTTCCCGGCCGCGTCGGTCATCAAGATCCCGCTCGTGATGGCGCTGTATGCGGATGCCGCCGAAGGCCGTCTCTCGCTGGAGGAGCGCCAGCCGGTCGGCGAGAAGGTCGGAGGGACGGGCATCCTGGGCGACCTTCGTGACGTCCGCGATGTGAGTCTGCGCGACCTCGCGATGCTCACGATCGCGCTTTCGGACAACACCGCGACGAACCGTCTCATCGACCGGCTCGGCGTCGCCCGGGTCGATGAGCGCATGGCCGAGTGGGGCTGCGGCCTCACCAAGCTCGCGCGTGGGATGTTCGACTGGGACGCGCAGCGCCGCGGGCTGGAGAACGTCGCGACGCCTTCGGAGATCGCCGCGCTGCTCGAGCGGCTCGTCTGCGGCGAGCTCGTTGACCGCGCGACGTCCGATGCGGTCATCGCGGTGCTCGAGCGCTGCCAGGACGACACGATGCTGCGGCGCTATCTCGCCAAGGGCGGTCGCGTCGCGAACAAGACCGGCACGCTCGCGGCGACGCGTAACGACGCCGCGATCCTGTTCGGCCCGTCGCGGACGGTCGTCGTGGCCGCGTTCATGCGCGAGGTCACGGATCCTCTGGCGGCGGTCCACATCCTGGGTCTGATCGGGCGCGGCGCCGCGCGCGCCGCCGGTCTCGAGGTGCCGGCTCTTCCATTTGGTGCTGTCGCTGGCGCATGATGCGTGCGTGAGGAAGCAGACTCGGTCGCGCGCGACGCGGGCGCCGCGGGCGCGGAGCCTGCGACCGGTGGTCGCGACGGCGGTTCTCGCTCTGGGACTCGTCTGCGCTGCCGCCTTCACCGGGATCACCGTGCAGGCGAACGCCCTCGAGCGCGCGAAAGGCGTGCTGAACGACGAGATCGCCGCCGAGCGGGCGCGGTACGCGCAGCTCGACGCGTCGATCGCGCAGAAGAAGACGACGGACTACCTCATCGAGAAGGCGCAGGACTACGACTTCGTGAAGCAGGGTGAGGGTCTGATCGCGGTGGAGCGGTCGGGACCGGGCGCGAGCGCGACGAATGTCGACACCGGGCGAGCAAGCCGGGTCGCGCGCTGGATCCAGCTCTTCTTCGGAACGCGCTGAAGCGATAATCGCGCAGCCTTCGCTGCGCTCATCTGCTTGGCGTGTGGCTTCGCCCACGCCGCAGTAGAATGCATATCGCGGGATGGAGCAGCGGTAGCTCGTCGGGCTCATAACCCGAAGGTCGCGCGTTCGAATCGCGCTCCCGCAACAGAGGGCCCCGGATCCGGGGCCTTTTTGCTGAGTCCTATTGCACCGATGTGGGGCATTCGATAGATAGATCGCATGTGCGAAGAGTGCGATGCCGTACGCCGACCCTGAGAAGCGGCGCACGTACGGTCGCAATTGGATGAAGCGCAATCCCGAGAGGGCGCGGGCTGCGATGCGGCGTTGGCGCGCGCGACATCCGGATGTCCATGCCGCTGAGACGCGTGCCCGTTACGCGCGCGACCCGAAGCGATTCCAGCAGCGCACCGACGCCAGTCCGAATCGGCCCGCGGTGCGGCGTGCGATGCATCAGCGCCGGCGTGCGCGATTGCTAGGCGCGGGACCGTCCTTCATGGCGGCGGAGTGGACCGCGCTCGTGGAGAAGTACGGTGGTCGATGCGCGTACTGCGGGAACGCCGGGCCGCTTCACGCGGATCACCGCCGACCGCTGGAACGAGGCGGAACGAACGAAATCGCGAACATCTTGCCAGCGTGCGCGCGCTGCAATCTGCGCAAGCACTTGATGACCGAGGAGGAGTTCCGCGCTCGCCTCGCCGCCGAGCGCGACGCGGCTCAGCGGGGCAGCGACCTCCGAACGATGTAATAGAAGAACCCGCCGATGAGAAGGACGGGGAGCAGGCTCAGGAAGATCGAGCCGATCACCGAGAACGTGGCGCTTTCCGCCTGGTACTCATAGATGATCGGCCGGGACGGATTCGCGGCGTTGTAGTCGTCCAACACCTTCTGGAAGCTGTCGGGGCGGTCGGGCAGGTTCGTTTGCTGCTTGTTGCCGCTGGCGAGCTCAAGCGTGGCCTTGTTCGAGACGACGGTGACCTTCTTGACCTGGCCCGCGTTGACCTCCTGGATGGCCTGCGAAAGCACGACCGTCTGAACTGAGGGCGTCTGCGAGCGGTACGCGTAGAGCAGAGCCAGACCCATCACGACTAGTAGCAGGGTCAGCAGGCCAGACAACAGGACACTTCGACCCGTCCGCGCCCGCCCTACGATCGCTGCGACCTCGCCCGAATCTCTGAACCCGCTGCAGCGACAGCCCGCGCCGCCGACCTCGCGGTAGCAGGGCCGGTCGCTCGCGAGCTCGCCACTTCGCATCGCGCGTGCAGCATCGCGGTCGTGCCACGAGCGCACGTGACCGCACTCGGCGCAGATCGATCGCGTCTCGTTCATGGCAGCACAGTAGGCGCACGGTCCTATTGCACCGACGGCGACTCCCCGCTAGACGAGTGGCGTGGCGTACAAGGACCCGGAGCGGCAGCGTGCGTATGCCCGCGAATGGCTGAAGCGCAACCCCGAGAAGGCGCGCGACGCGATGCGACGCTGGCGTGAACGCAATCCTGGACTCCGACGCGAACGTAACCGGCGGTATAAGCGCGCCGCGCAACTGCGTAATTCCGCCAAGATCAACGCGCAAAAGGCGGCGTATCACGCCGCGCATCCGGAATACAGGCGCGCGAAGGATCAGGCATACCGAGCCAGATCGCAGGCGGCCCTAGGAAGCTTCACCGGTCCCGAGTGGCGGGACCTGCAAGAACGCTGGGGCCACGTGTGCGCGTATTGCGGCGAGGCGGGACCGCTTGAGGCTGATCATCGTGTGCCTCTCGCTCGCGGAGGCACGAACTACATCGACAACATTCTTCCCGCTTGCCGCAGCTGCAATGGGAGAAAGCACAGGAGCACCGAGGAAGAATTCCGCCAGCGCCTCGCTGCCGAGCGCGTTGCGATCACGCCGCCGACGATAGAATGAGTGCTCAGAGCGCCTCGGCTGGGTAGCTCAGTCGGCCTAGAGCAGAGGACTCATAACCCTCCGATCGGCGGTTCGAATCCGCCCCCAGCCACCGGTGTCAATCACGGCGCCATCCAACCTCGCCAGCACGGTGCGCGCTTACGCGCGCGCCCACGCGATCCTGCGCCCCGGTCCGCTCGTTCTCGCCGTCTCCGGCGGCGCCGATTCCACCGCGCTCTCGCTCCTCCTCGCGGAGCTGAGAGAGGAATTCGGCCTTGTCCTCCACGTCGCGCACTTCGATCACCGCGCGCGCCCGCGCTCCGCAGCCGCCGACGCCGCGTTCGTCGCCGAGCTTGCGAACCACATCGGCGCGACGCTGCGCGTCGGTCGCGCAGACGCTCCGCCGAAGAACGAGGACGACGCGCGCATCGCCCGATACGCCTTCCTGCGGCGCGTCGCGAACGATCTCGGCGCGACCGCCATCGCAACGGGTCACACACGCGACGATCAGGCGGAAACGGTGATCCTCCATCTGACCCGCGGCACCGGACTCGCTGGTCTCGCCGGAATGCGACCGGAGCGCGATGGGATCGTCCGGCCGCTCCTCATGCTCGGTCGTGCGGATACGGTCGCGGTGTGTGCCGCCGCAGGGATCACGCCACGGGAAGACCCGACCAATCGCTCCCTGCGGTTCGCGCGCAACCGCATCCGGCATCGCGTCTTGCCGGAGCTTGCGAAGCTGAACCCGGAGGTCACGAGCGCGATCGCGCGACTAGCCGACGCTGCAGCCGCGGTCGCTGACATCGCCGCGGACCACGCCGCGGCCACCCTCGACGTGGTGGCGAGCCACGATGCCGTCGCGCTCGACCGCCTGCCGAGCCGCGGCGCCTCGCGCACGGATGCGCTCGCGCTCTGGTGGGAACGGCGCACGGGCCAACGGCTCGCTGCCCGCCACCGCACCGCGCTGGCCCGGCTGGCGGCGTCGACCGACGGCTCGCGAGCGCTCGACTTGCCCGGCGGGCGAGCCCTTCGTGAATACACGACGCTCCGTGTGGCGCCCGCGACGGACACGACGGTACGCGATGGCCCGATGACGCTCGAGCCTGGACGCACCGCAGACTGGCATGGATGGCGCTTTGCCTTTGTTGCGCACCTTGATGGAGACGCGGAGGTGGGCTACGTCGACGCTGAGCGCGTTGTCGTTCGCGGCCGCCGGCCGGGAGATCGGATGAACGGCCCGCGCGGCGCGAAGGTCCAGGACGTGTTCACTGACGCGAAGGTCCCGGCGCGCGAACGGGACCACTGGCCGCTGGTCACAGCCGATGGAGCGGTCGTATGGATCCCTGGGATCACACCGCCGCCGCGCTCCGGCCGGTCGAAGCTCCGAACGCTCCGAATGGGGGAGGACTCCCCAGGACTGACCCTTGGTAACCTCGAGCAGGTAGCATCGTTGAAAGAAGAGCGCCCACGGGGCACAGAGAGAGGCCGACCACGAACCTAGACAACCGCATCTTCAAGAACGGCATCCTGACCCTGCTTCTGGTCGTGATGGGGCTGGCGCTGCTGTACGCGTACCGGTCGCAGTCGCCCTCGGTCCAACCCGTCCTGTACACCCAGGCGCAGCAGGAGATCAACGCTGGCCAGGTGAAGAAGGTCTCCATCGTCGCCAACCAGGCGACGATCGAGCTGCAGAACGGCGACAAGCAGCAAGTGAAATTGCCCGACCGCCCCGACGCCTTCCAGAAGGTGCTCGACGACTACAACGCCGCGAATCCATCACGGCCGATCATCTATGAGTTCCAGACAGAGAGTGCCACGTTCTCGGTCATCGGCTCGATCTTCCTGAGCCTCTTACCTGTGGTCCTGATCGGCGGCTTCTTCTTCTACATGATGCGGCAGGCCCAGGGCACGAATAACCAGGCGCTGTCGTTCGGGAAGAGCCGAGCCCGCATGTTCATCGGCAACAAGCCGACGACCACCTTCGAGGACGTCGCCGGCGTCGACGAGGCGAAGCAGGAGCTCGCCGAGGTCGTCGAGTTCCTCAAGTATCCCGAGAAGTTCTCGAGCCTCGGCGCGCGCATCCCCCGCGGCGTGCTGCTCGTCGGGCCGCCCGGTACCGGCAAGACGATGCTCGCGCGCGCCGTCGCCGGCGAGGCGGGCGTGCCGTTCTTCTCGATCTCCGGCTCGGAGTTCGTCGAGATGTTCGTGGGCGTG
>JBGPZT010000103.1:0-9643 GCA_041493915.1 Candidatus Limnocylindria bacterium | reverse complement strand
GCACACGTCCGCATCATCCGCGAGGACGGCCAGCTACTGCGCGAGCTGACCCTGGATCCGAGCCGCGACTACCAAGCGCGAAGGACACCTATCGTCCACGATGTCGTGCGACAGGTGTCCTCGATGTCCTGAGACATCACACCGTGGGCAGGAAGGGAATCGAACCCCCACAGCCAGAGGCACCTCGTCTACAGCGAGGAGAGCTCACCACCTGCTCAACCTGCCCGAGCACACCGCGGTGACTGCCCAAGTTTACGGCTTTCGACCCCGCGATCCAACGACCGCGAGAATCGTGCGATGGACGACCGCTCCCTGCGCATCGCGGTGCTGCTCTCGGCTCACCTCATCTTCCTGTCCGCGGCGGCGCTGCGCGTCCTGCGCGGTCAGCGCGCGCACCTGCTGATCGCGGACGCGCCGTGGTGGATCCACTACTACCCGCCCCTCGTCTGGCTGCCCTTCGTCGCTGCGTACATACAGCCCTTGGCCGTCGACCTCGATGCAGGCGTGCGTCTCCTCGGCCTCGCGATCGCCCTCGCATCGGCGGCGTTCGCCGCCTGGGCGATGTGGTCGCTCGGCCGCAGCTACGGCATCCGCATGGACGTGTTCGAGGGCCATGCGCTCAAGACGGATGGCCCGTACGCCCTGGCGCGGCATCCGATGTACCTCGGCATCGTGCTGTTCCATCTCGGCGCGTCGCTGGCCCTCGAGAGTCCGCTCCTGCTCGCCACGACCGCGCTTTTCGTGGTGCCCTTCACGCTGGTCCGCATCGGCGCGGAGGAGAGAGTTCTGCGAGAAGCTTTTGGCGAGCGTTATCTGCGATACGCCGAGCGCGTCCCCGCCCTCATACCCTTCCGGGCGTGACCCCGGGTCGCGCCGCGATCGTCGAGGGCTGGCCGCTCTTCCTCACCAGCCTCGTGATCGGCATCCCCTACGGCGTCATCGCGCGACAGGCCGGTCTGTCGATCGGTGAGGCGAGCGCGACGAGCGTGATCGTCTTCGCCGGCGCGGCGCAGTTCGCGATGGTCGATCTGTTGCGCAGCGGCGCCGACGGCCCGGTGATCGTCCTCACGGTGCTGCTCATCAACGCGCGGCATCTGCTCATGGCGGCGGCGATCCGCCCGTTCCTGGCCACAGCGTCGCTGCCACGGCGGCTCGGCCTCGCGTACGTCCTGACTGACGAGGCCTTCGCGATGGGCATCGGCCACTTTCGCCGCGGGCATCGCGACCTCACCTACTACACCGTCTTCGCGGCGGTGCTGTGGTGCTGCTGGAACGCGGGCACGCTTCTCGGCGCGACGTTCGGCGCCGGCATCCAGGACCCGCAGCGGTACGGCGTCGACTTCGCGATCACGGCCTCGTTCGTCGCGATCGTGGCGATCGGCGTACGGCATCGTGCCGACGCCGTGGTCGCCCTCGTTGCCGTGCTCGTCGCTGCCGGACTGCGGCTCGCCGGCGCCTCGGCCGTTGCCGTCGTCGTCGCGGGAGCCCTCGCGCCGGTGGTCGCCTTCGTGCTGCGCGAGGGTCGCGAATGACCTTTTGGGCCGTTGTGGTCGTGTCGGGGATCGCGACCTATCTCACGCGGTCGCTGCCGCTGGCCGTGACCCTGCGCGGCAGCGCGCCTACGGAGTTGCGACGCTACCTCGACGCGCTGCCGATCGCGATCATCGCGGCGCTCGCTGGCGCGGGTATCGCGGTGCCCGATGCGCAGCCGACCGGCGGCGCCGAGGTCGGGGCAGCGCTGGCCGCGCTCGCCATCGCCGCGTGGCGCCGGAATCTGCTTTTCGCGGTGATCGCGGGCGTGGTCGCTGTCGCCGCCCTGCGGGCCGCGGGCCTCTAGGGCGGCGGAGTACCGTCTTCGCGGTGGACGGTGGGCTTATCCAGTGGATCTGCGTTCGGGAGGCACATCGCCACACGCCGCCGCCCGATCAGTCGACCCCGTTCAACATCCACGACGAAGGTGGCTGGGCTTACTGCCCGGCTGGGGCCACCCAGAACCATCTTTGGTATCGCACCGGGGGGATCACCCGGGCGGGCCTGGACCGCTTCATCTGGCCCCGCGAGGACGAGGTCGACCGCTGAGCAGCTAAGCGGCCTCCCGCCAGATGGAACATTTGGCCCCGCTCCGGCGTTTTATAGGCGATGAGAACTTCCGGACTCCCCTGCCGCGCCAACCCCGACTGCGAAGCCGTCTTCAGCCTGAGCCATCAGGACTCCATGGAGGCGCTTCGTGAGGCCGCGTCCCGACGCGACGCACACGAACTCGAGGTCCACGACTACCGGCACGTCGCCACGACCACCCTGTCCGGCGCATCTACCTTTGCGCAGGGCCCGGCGGCTCGCAGAGGGCGCGGGCGAAAGCGCGCCGAAGAGCTGAACGTTATCTAGACGCCCGACGTATCGCAGCGATCCATGTCGCCGGTGGTGTAGCCGGCTTTGAACCAGAACTGTCGCTGCTCCGAGGATCCGTGCGTCCAGCTCTCGGGCGTCACCTTGCCCTGCGTCTGTTGCTGGATGCGGTCGTCGCCGACGGCGGCGGCCGCATCGAGCGCCTGCGCGATCTCCGCATCCGTCGGGGCCCGGAGATAGCCCGTGTCCGCGGCGTGCTTCGCCCACACCCCGGCAAGGCAGTCGGCCTGAAGCTCGACACGCACCGAGGCCTTATTGCTTGAGCTCTCCGTGAGGAGGCCGAGCTCATCCTGGACGTGATGCCCATATTCGTGGGCGATGACGTAGCCCTCCGCGAACGGGCCGCCCTGTGCGCCGAATTGCGATTGAAGCTCCTGGAAGAAGCTGATGTCGAGGTAGACCTTCTGGTCGTTCGGGCAATAGAACGGTCCCGTCGCCGCGCTCGCGGTGCCACACGCGGCCTCGGTAGAACCGGTGAAGAGCACCGTCGTCGCGGACGCGTATGTCGAACCACGTCGGGTGAACTCGTCGCTCCAGTACCTCTGCACGCTGTCGACATAGCCAACGACGCGGCAATCGTCGCGCTTGTTGGCGTCGGCGCCGGTGCGGCATTCCTGCACCGATTGAGCCGCCTCGATCGGCGGCTGGGACGTCGTATCGATGATGCCGGTGGGATCGACGCCGAGAAGCAGCGCGACGATGAGGATGATGATCCCGACCGCTCCGCCGCCGACCATGATCGGACCACCCGCAGCGGATCCGCTGCCGCGACGGTCTTCGACCTGCGATGGATCGAGCTTGGCATCTGGATTGAAGGGCACACCAAGCCGCCCGCAAGACGCGGGCCACGGTCGATCGCGAGTTAGCGGTCTACTGGCTCGGCGGCGCGAGGACCGCTTGGGCCGCGCCGCGGATCGCGTCGATCAGCATCGACGGCGGCGAATCCTTCGTGATGCAGGCAGCGACGCCGATCGCTCGGGCTTCGACGCAGGCATCGCTGTCGAGTGTGTACAGGACAATGCCGATGCGGCTCCCATCCTCTTGCAGCGTCCGAGCGACCTCAAGTCCGCTGAGATCGCGCATCTCGGAGTCGAGGACGAGCACGTCGGGACGGGTCGCGTTCACCAAGCGCAGGGCATCGTGGCCGTCCTTCGCGACGCCGACCACGACCAGGCCGAGCTCGGCGTTCAGCAGGTAACGCAGGTTCTCGCGGATGGAGGGATGGTCGTCGGCGACGACGATCCGGAGGGTTCGGGACGGCAGTGCGGACACGGCCGCAGTTTAGATGAGAATTCGATAGGGCTGAACCGATATGGCGACCGACTGACCAACCCGGTTGCGCGCCCGCGGCGGTTCGGCCCGGCGATGAGACGAGACCGAGCGGCGCCAGCCCTACGCTTGTGGTGTGGTGCCCAGGCGGAATGCCGTCGCGGCGGTCCTTGCCGCCCTTGTGGTCGGTGTGGTCCTTGGCGCCGTCGGGGTCTCCGCCTGGCCGCAGCCCGAGGTGACCCGGCCCAGCCCTAGCCCCGCGCCGACGGCGCCGACGGCGTCGACCACCCCCATCCCGACCTTCACCCTCCTCCCGGAAACTCCGACCCCGACCCCAACGGTCGCGCCGACGGGCCCCCCGCCGACCGTGCCGCCCCGCACGCCAAAGCCTGCGCCGACGAACAGCGCCTCCGGCGACAAGCTGATCCCCTACTACTTCACGGTGCAGAAGCAGTTCTCGATCTTCCCCCCCACGCCGCAGCTCGACTTTGATTTCGCGTCGGATGTGGATGGCGACGCGTTCTTCCGCGGCCTGACTCCGACCGGACAACCGATCTTCACCGTCCGCGAGGACTTCGTGATGACGCCGAGAACGGCGTTCCACGAGATCGGACATGCCTACGAAGCGCTGCTGAACCGCAAGAACGCCAGCGTCGATTGGCGCGCGAAGTATTGGGCCTTCCGTGGCTTCCCGGGCATGTGGCAGGTCGCCGCAGCCGAGGCCGCCACGATGACCGGCATGGCGCAGTGGATCCATCAGCCGCAGGAGTCCTGGGCCGAGGCGTTCAGCATCGCCATGGTCGGCAGCGGGCAGGAGAAGACGCTCGACTACGGCAGGACGATCAACCCCGTCGCGACCAAGGCGTTCTTCACATCGCTGCTCAACTAGCGCTGAGCCGACCCCGGGTCTCGAACCCGGAACCTGCGGTTTACAAAACCGCTGCTCTGCCAATTGAGCTAGGTCGGCGTGACGAGACGAATGCTACCTAGTCATCGGTCTTCTTCTTCGCCCGCGGACGCGCCGCACGCTTCTTCGGCGCCGGCTTCTCGGCGGGCGCGGCTGCCTCGACCGATTCCTCTTCGCTGATCGGCGCCGGCTCCGGCGCCTCGGCCTCGAGAACGACCTCGTCGTCGCCCTCGGCGAACTCAACATCGTCCGCCGTGTCCTCGGGGATCTGCAGCGGTGCGGCCGGTCGTGGCGTGCGCGTCTCCGGCGGCGCCGCGTCGCGGCGTCGCTGTCGGAGCGCTTCGTACAGGATCACGGTGCCGGCGGCCGCCGCGTTGAGGGACGCGACGTGGCCCTCCATCGGGATGCGCACGACCTGGTCGCAGCCTTCGAGCACGAGGCGGCGGATGCCCTCGCCCTCACCGCCGATGACGATCGCGCTGGGCCCGCGGTAGTCGACCTCGTCGTAGAGCATGTCGCCACTCTCGTCGGCGCCGATCACCCACACGCCCTTCTCCTTGAGCGCGTCGATCGCCTGCCGCAGGTTCGCGACGTCGGCGATCATCAGATGCTCGCTCGCGCCCGCGCTCGTCTTCGCGACTGCCGGCGTGAGACCGACACTGCGGTGCCGCGGGATGACGACGCCGGCGACGCCGGCGCCCTCCGCGGATCGCAGCAGGACGCCGAAGTTCTGCGGATCCTGGAGTGAGTCGACCACCAGTACGAGCGCGGGCTCCGAGACCGCGTCGAGGTGGAGCAGGAGCTCGTCGAGATCGACGCCCGCCTTGCCCTCGACGATCGCGACGACGCCCTGATGGTTCTCGATCGGTGAGAGCCGCTGGACCTCGAGCTTGTCGACGTAGCGCACGAAGATGCGACGCTCCTGGACTTCGGTGAGAAGCTCGTTCACCGGCCCGGTGCGCGTGCCGCGTTCGTTGGAGACGTAGAGACGTTTGATGACGCGACCGGCGCGGATCGCCTCGAGAACGGCGTGCGGTCCGGCGATCGGCTCGCCGGCGTCGTGCGATGGCGCGGCGGACGTCCGCGGACCCGCGGTCGCGCGACGGATCGTCTCGCTGTACTGCGCCTGCCCAACGGGGCCACGGCGCGGCCCGCGCGCGCCGCCCGCGAAGAAGTTCCCGCCGCCGCTGCCCGCACCGACCCCCGGCACCCAGCCGCGGTTGCCACCGCGCCAGCCGCCCTGCGTGCGCTGACCCTGCGCCTGCTGGCGGCGTTCGTAATTCGCGAGCTCGCGAGCCTGCGAGGACTCTTCGTCGTCGCGCGGAGCCATCGGCCGCGGAGGCATCGGCCCGCGTGGCGCGAACGGTCGCGGTGGCATCGGTGCGCGCTGCGGCGCGCCGAAGCGCTGCGGCGCGCCGACGCGCGGTGCGCCGCCGCGCCCGCGCCGTCCGCGACGGCGGCGACGCGCGAGGTCGTCCGCGCCCGCCGGACCCGACCCAGGCGGCATCGGCCGCTCGTTGGGTCCGGCCTCGGCCGGGCTGTTGTCGGCTGGGCTGTTGTCGGCCGGGCTGTTGTCGGCCGGGCTGTTGTCGGCCGGGCCGTTGTCGGTCGGGCGGTTCGCGGCTGGTAAGTTGTCGGCCGGTCCGTTCTGCGGCGCGCCCGCTTCCGGGCTCTTCTCGAACTCTTCCATCGTCATGCTCCCTTGCGGACGCGCTCCCAGCGCGTGCCGTCTTTGGTGTCCTTCACGCGTATCCCGTACCGGCGCTCGAGCTCCGCGCGAAGCTCGTCCGAGCGCCTGTAGTCACCCCGCTTGCGCGCTGCGTCGCGCTCCGCGAGCGCGGTCCGCTCCTCGTCGGAGAGATCGGCATCGCTCGCGCGCTCACGCAGCGACAGGCCGAGGACCTGATCCATGTCGAACAGCACCTCGAGCGCATGGCGCTTCGTCGCGACATCACCGGTCGCGGCGAGATCGAGCACCGCCTCGGCCTGCGCGAGCGCCGCCGGTGTGTTGAGGTCATCGGTCAACGCTGCGACGAAAGCTGTGCGCTTCGGATCCTGCCATGACACATCGATCGGCGTCCCGCCGGTCGTCTGCCACGCGTCGGTGACGATCCCGCGCCAGCGATCGAGCCGGTTCTGCGCCGAGCCAAGCCCGGCGCGCGTGAAGTCCAGCGGCTGCCGGTACTTGTTGTTCAACACCAGCATCCGGAACGCCAGGGGCTCGAAGCCCCATGACTCGAGGTCTTTCAACAAATACGCGTTGCCCGCCGACTTATGCATCGCCCCGCCATCCACCTTGAGGAAGCGCACGTGCGTCCAGTAGCGGACGAACGGCTTGCCCGTCGCGGCCTCGGACTGCGCGATCTCGGACTCGTGATGAGGGAAGAGGTTGTCCTCGCCGCCGGAGTGGATATCGAAGGTCTCGCCGAGGTACTTCATCGACATTGCCGAGCACTCGATGTGCCAGCCAGGGTTGCCGCGGCCCCACGGAGAGTCCCAGACCTGGAGGTCGCCGGGCTTTGCGGCCCGCCACAGGGCGAAGTCCGCGGGATGACGTTTATAGGGATTCACGTCGACGCGAGCGCCGGCGACGAGGTCTTCCGTGAGCTCGCCGGCGAGCCGCGTGCCGTAGGCGGGGAATGTCGCGATATCGAAGTACACACCGTCGGCGGCGATGTAGGCGTGCCCTTTGTCGATGAGCCGTTTGATCAGCTCGATCATTTCGGGGATGTGCTCTGTCGCCTTGGGCATGACGTGCGGCTCGAGGATGTTCAGCTTGCGACGATCGGCCATGAATTGCTCGGTGTACTTGCGCGCCAGAGTCTCGGGATCACGGCCCTCTCGTTTGGCGGCGACGAGCATCTTGTCGTCGCCTTCGTCCACGTCGCCGACGATGTGACCGACGTCGGTGATGTTCATCACCGCCCTCACCCGATACCCCAGGTACTCGAGCGTGCGGCGCTGGACGTCCGAGACGATGTAGCGATACAGATTCCCGATCGTCTGCCAGTCGTACACGGTCGGGCCGCAGTCGTAGATACGCGCCTCGCCCGCAACGAGCGGAACGAAAGGCTCGACCTGACGGCTCGCGCTGTTGAAGAGCCGGACACCCGGCGGGGCCATGACCGTGATGGCTACCTCTCCTTATTAGTTCAGAAGCGCGATCGCGAGTGCCGCGATGGCCTCGCCGGAGCCGACGACCCCCAGGCCGTCGTTCGTCGTCGCCTTGACGCTGACACGTCCGCTCTCGATGCCGAGAGCGCCCGCGATGGCGTCCCGCATCGCGCCGACGTGCGGCGCGAGGCGCGGCGCCTGCGCGATAACCGTCGCGTCCAGCGACGCCACTGCGAGGCCAGCCTCGCGGATGAGCGCGCCCACCCGCGTCAGCAGTCCGAGACTGCTGGCGCCGGCGTAAGCCGGGTCGTCGCTCGGGAAGTGCCGTCCGAGATCCCCGAGATTCGCTGCACCGAGGAGCGCGTCCATGAGCGCGTGAAGTAGGACGTCGCCATCGGAGTGACCAACGAGCCCGGTCGGGTGCTCGATCGCGACACCGCCGAGAACGAGGCGGCGATCCGCCGCGAGACGATGGATATCGTAGCCGATGCCCGCACGCGGCCCCGTCATCTCGTGACCTGCCATGCGGCGAGCCCCACCAGCCCCTTGGCAACGAGCTCGCGGGCATACGCGAGGTCCTCGAACGTCGTGATCTTGAGATTGCGGCGCTCGCCGGGGACCATCTTGACCGAAAGGCCCGCGGCGACCACCGCGGCGGCGTCGTCGCCGAACGATCGGTCGCCCGCGGCGGCCCGTGCCTTCTCAAGCACATCGCGGCGGAACACCTGCGGCGTCTGCGCGGCCCAGAGCCCATCCCGCTCGATCTCCTCTTTCGCCGCGCCAGCTTCGTTGGCGCGGCGGATCGTGTCGGCGAGGGGCAGTCCCGCGACGGCCGACCCTTCGACCTTCGCGATCTCCACGCAGCGCTGAAAGAGGCTCGGAGGGACGAAGGGCCGTGCGGCGTCGTGGACGGCGATGACGTCCGCGTCGCTGGCGGCATCGAGGGCCGCCCACGACGACGCTGTGCGGGTCGCACCGCCGGCGATGACGCGCACGTTTTCACGACCCTGTGTGACGGCCGTCACCGCCGCGAGCTTCTCGGTCGGAGCGACGACGAGGATCTCGCGGAAGCACGCGGCGACCTGACCCGCCTGCAAAGACCACATGAGGACGGGGTGCCCGCCGAGATCGGCGAGCACCTTATCAACACCGGCGCGCGACGAGCTTCCGGCAGCGAGGATCGCGAGAACCGCGGGCACCTAGCGGCTTGCGGCCCTCGGGCGCCGGGCCTCGACGATCTCGCCCTTCGGCTGCGCGAAGATCATCCGGCCGCCCACGGTCTGCAGCACGCGCATCACGGTGACGGTGAGCTCGGTGTGGATGTGACGCGCGCCGTTCTCCACGACGACCATCGTGCCGTCCTCGAGGTAGCCGATACCCTGCGCTGGCTCCTTTCCTTCCTGCGTGATGCGCACGGTGATCTCCTCGGACGGGAGCACCACGGGTCGCACCGCCTTCGCGAGGTCGTTGACGTTGAGGACGGTGACGCCCTGCAGCTCGGCAACGCGGTTGAGGCCGTAGTCGTTGGTCATGATCGGCACGCCCAGCTGGCGCGCGAGCGCGACAAGCTTGCCGTCGGCGCCGCTCGCGACCGGATCGGCATCGAGCAGCTCGATCTGGACGGTCGCCTCCTTCTGCATCCGTGAGAGCATCTCGAGTCCGCGCCGACCGCGTTCGCGCTTCGAGTTATCGGGTGAGTCGGCGAAGAACTGCAGCTCGGCGAGGATGAAGCGCGGGACGACGAGCGTGCCGCGGATGAAACCGCTCTTGACGACGTCGGCGACACGTCCATCGATGATCACCGAAGTATCGAGGAGCGCGCGCTCGGTGCCCGCGATCCGGTCTCTTCGGCCATGGCGGATCTCACGCGCGAGCGCGCCGAGGTCTTCGCGTTTGATCGTGCCGGCGGCGGCGCCGATGACGCCCAGCACGATCGCGCCGACGATC
>JBGPZT010000015.1:0-30302 GCA_041493915.1 Candidatus Limnocylindria bacterium | reverse complement strand
CGATCTCCTTTACCTCTCGGCGCTGTACGAGTCGGCGAAGGCGATCTTCTATGGCGTGATCCGCGTCGAACCGACCTCCAGCGGCAGCGGCTCGTACCAGGAGTGCCGCAACATGCTGCTCTCGAACAAGGCCAGCGCCGATCCGATCCCGGTGCTCGAGATCCTCACCAACGACGTCCTGCGATGCGGCCACGGCGCGACCGCGGGTTCCCTCAGTGACGAGGACCTCTTCTACGTCATGTCGCGCGGTCTCGACCGCTCCACCGCCGAGCAGCTCCTCGTGCGCGGATTCTTCCAGCGCGTCGTGAACGACATCCCCGACGTGCAGGTGCGCGCACGCGTGATCAGCGCGCTCGCGCCGCGCATCGGTCGCATCGCCGAGGTCGAGGGCGCGGCGGCGTGAGCCGGTACGTCGGGGTCGCCAACACGTCGGATATCGCGCCGGGCGAGGTGGCGGTGGTGGAGGCCGAAGGCAAGAGCCTCTGCCTGGGGCACTGCGCGGACGACACGTGGGGCGCGATCGACAACGTCTGCACCCACGACGGCGGCGTTCTCGGCGAAGGTGAGCTCGAGGACTGTCTGGTGGAGTGCCCGCGGCACGGCGCGCGCTTCGACCTCCTCACCGGCGAGGTGAAAGCGCTGCCCGCCGTCTTCCCCGTGAACGCGTATCCGGTCCGCGTCGTGGGTGGCCGCGTCGAGGTCGATCTCGGAGTGCCGACGCGCGAGCTCGAAATCGGGTAGCGGTGGTCATGCGCCACGTGACGCGGCCAGTGGTCTGCTCGGCGACGCACGCCGCCGAGAAGCGAGCCTGAGCGCGGGCTCTGCCGGCGCTATCCTCAGCCCGAACACACGCGCCGGGAGGGCCGTCTTGATCAGCAGCGCCGCTCGCGATCGCATCAAGCTCGCCATCGACCAGCTCGAGGAAGGGTTCCATCGCTACGACGAGCGGTCGAGCCAGGACACCAACGAGTCCTACGAGGCCGCTCTCGAGCGTGGCAAAGCGATGGGGTACCAGGAAGCCGCGCACGTCGTGAAATCCGCCCTGCACGACATCGACGTCAAGAGCCTGTAGCTCGCGATGATCACGGCGGTCGTGCTCATCACCGCGGAGCACGGGGCTCTTCCGAAGATCGGGGAGGATCTCGCTGCGATCCCGGGCGTCTCCGAGGTGTACTCGGTGACAGGCGACGTCGACTTCGTCGCGATGGTCCGCGCCCGCGAGCATGAGGAGCTCGCCGACATCGTGACCCGGCGCATCGCGCAGGTGCCCGGCGTCGCGCGCACCCAGACCCACGTCGCCTTCCGGGCCTACTCGCGCCTCGACCTGGAGAGCGTGTTCGGGTTGGGAAGTCCGCGTTGAGGCGCCGCGCCGTCGCCTAGACTCGGTCCGATGCAGGCCGTGGTCATGGCCGGCGGCGAGGGGAGCCGCCTGCGCCCCCTGACGATCAATCGGCCCAAGCCGATGGTCTCGATCGTCAATAAGCCATGCCTCGGACACATCTTCGATCTCCTCCAGCGCCACGGCATCAATGACGCGTTCGTGACGCTGCAGTACCTCGCGTCGCAGATCCAGGACAGCTTCGGAGACGGCGGCGCGGTCGGGATGCGTCTGCGGTACAGCGTCGAGGAGACGCCGCTCGGCACCGGCGGCTCCGTCCGTCAGATCGGCGACGCGCTCGACGACACCTTCATCGTCATCTCCGGCGACGCGCTCACCGACATCGATCTCACGAAGGTCATCGCGTTCCATCGCAAGCGCAAGGCCGCCGTCACGCTCACGCTGTACCACGTAGCGAACCCGCTCGAGTACGGCGTCGTCATCACCGGTGAGGACGGGCGGATAGTGAAGTTCCTGGAGAAGCCGTCGTGGGGCGAGGTCTTCTCGGACACCATCAACACGGGCATCTACGTGATCGAGCCGCGGGTGCTCGAGCGCTACAAGCCGGGCGAGGCATTCGACTTCAGTAAGGACCTGTTCCCGGCGCTCCTGGCGGAAGGCGAGCCGTTGTACGGGTATGTCGCGTCCGGTTACTGGACCGACGTGGGGTCCATCGCCGAGTACGCGCGCGCCAACGCTGATCTCCTGCAGGGCCGCCTGACGGCGAGCCCGCTCGGCCGCGAGCTCCTTCCCGGCGTCTTCACCAACGGCGAGGTCGTGATCGACGAGTCGGCGCGCATCACCGGGCCCGTCTATTTGGGGAACGGCGTGAAGATCGGCCCGCACGTCGAGATCGTCGGGCCCACGGTCCTCCGCGATTACGTGAATGTCGACGTCGGCGCGGTCGTCGACCGCTCGATCGTGTGGCGGAACAGCTACGTCGGCGAGCGGGCGGAGCTGCACGGCACGATCGTCGGCCGCCAATGCGCGCTCAAGTCAGGCGTGACCCTCGAGGAGGGCAGTGTCATCGGCGACAACTGCATCGTGAACGAGAACGCGCGCGTCCGCAGTCAGGTGAAGATCTGGCCGGACAAGCAGATCGAGAGCGGAGCCGTCGTGGGCGCGAGCCTCATCTGGGGCGCGCAGGGTCGCCGTGCGCTATTCGGCCGGTTCGGCGTCACCGGACTGGTGAACATCGATCTCACGCCGGAGTTCTGCGCCCGTCTCGGCGCGGCGTACGCATCGACGCTGCCGGAGGGCACCACGGTCACGATGAACCGCGACCAGCACCGCTCGAGCCGCATGCTCAAGCGCGCGCTCATGAGCGGGATCCTGTCAGCGGGAGTTCATGTGGCCGACCTGCTCCAGGCGCCGCTCCCCATCGGACGCCATCACACGCGGCGACTCGGTGCGAGCGGCGGCGTCCACGTGCGCGTGTCGCCGTTCGATGCGCGCGTGTGTGACGTGAAGTTCTTCGATCGCCAGGCGCTCGACATGGACAAGATGCAGGAGCGCAAGGTGGAGACGGTGTTCTTTCGGGAGGACATCCGCCGCGTCGGGTATGCCGACGTCGGTCGGATCTTCGAGCCGCAACGGGTCGGAGAGGCGTACAGCGAAGCGTTCTTGACCGAGATCCTCCACCGGAAGGAGATCGCCGAGCGCAAGTTCAAGATCGTCGTCAACTATTCGCACGGGACCGCTGCGCAGTTCCTTCCGCCACTCCTGAGCACCCTCGGCATCGAGCTCATCGCGATCAACGGGGTCGTCTCGGAGAACGTCGGGTCTCGGTCGTTCGACGAGTTCCAGAACGAGCGGCGCGAGCTCGCGGCCATCGTGGCGGCGCTTTCCGCGTCGGCTGGCGTGATCATCGACTCCGGCGGCGAGAAGGTCTTCTTCGTGGACGACAAGGGCCGGACCCTCAACGACATGCATTTCCTGGCGGCCTTCGTCGCGCTGTCGGCGCGCGTCACGCCGGGTACCGTGGCGATCCCGGTCTACGCGCCCTCCGCCATCGAGGCCGCCGTCGCCGCGTTCGGCGGCAAGGTGCAACGCGTGCGTGCCTCCGCCGAGGCGCAGATGAATCTCGCGGCGCGCGAGCACCCGCTCGTCGTCGGCGACGGCGTGGGAGGCTTCATCTTCCCGCAGTTCCATCCTTCGTACGACGGGCTGTTCGCGACAGTGCGCCTGCTTGAGCTCCTGGCCGTCACCGGCAAGTCGCTTTCGGAGGTCATGGACGAGACGCCCGCGGCGAATGTCGCGCGGTTGCAGGTGCCGTGCGAGTGGGAGCGCAAGGGTCGCGTGATGCGCGTGCTCGCGCAGGACCCGCGCACCGAGCACACGCGCCAGATCGACGGCGTGAAGCACCAGAGCGACGGAGAATGGGTGCTCGTGCTGCCCGACGGCGATCGCCCGCTGTTCAACGTCTATGCCGAGGCCAAGGACGAAGCGCGTGCCTGGAGCCTCGCACAGGAGTACGCCGACCGCCTCGAGCAGCTGCGGGCGGCCGAGGCTTGACCGTCCGCGTCGCGATCGCGCAGTGCGCGCCGGCGCTCGGCGCCTTCAAACGGAACGTCGCGATGCATGAGGAGTGGATCGGTCGGGCTCAGAGCGCCCGCGCGCGGCTCGTGGTGTTCCCCGAGCTGTCGCTCACCGGGTACTACCTGAAAGATCTCGCCGGCGACATCGCCTGCGCCGCCGATGACGAACGTCTGAAGCCGATCGCCGATGCATCCCGCCGCATCGACGTGTGCGCCGGCTTCGTCGAGCGCGCGCCCGACGCACGACTGCACATCGCGCAGGGGTACTGGTCCGGCGGCCGGCTGGTGCACGTGCACCGCAAGGTCTATCTGCCGACGTACGGCATCTTCGACGACGGCCGCTATTTCGGCGCCGGCGAGCGGTTCGACGTGTTCGAGAGCGCCGTGGGGCCGACGGGGCTCGCGATCTGCGAGGACCTCTGGCACATCTCGGTCCCCTACGTGTACGCCGCGACCGGCGCGACCGTCGTCCTGTCACCGGCGTCGAGCCCGGGCCGCGGCGTCGCCGAGGGCGGCGATCTCGGTACCGCCGAGTCGTGCCGGCTGATGGACCGTTTCTACGCGCAGTACCTGACGCTCTATGTGCTCTTCGCGAACCGCGTCGGGCATGAGGACGGTATCGCTTTCTGGGGGGGCTCCGAGGTCGTTGCGCCCGATGGCACCGTGGTCGCGCGCGCACCCGAGTTCGACGAGCACCTCCTCGTCGCCGAGATCGACACCGACCTCGTGGCGCGCGAACGCGACCGCAACCCGCTCATCCGCGACGAGCGCCCCGATCTCGTGCAGAGCCACCTCGCCCTGCGCACGGGGCTCGTTCGCAGGCCCGACGCCGCGGTGGAGCGCTCGTGAGCGTCGCGGAGCGCATCGGCGCGATCCGCCCGGATCCGAGCGATGCGTCGCCGCTGCGCATCGACGAGGCGCTGGTGCGCCGGATGCTCGTCGCGTTCCTCCGTGAGGAAACGAAGAAGTCGGGCCACCGCCGCGTGGTCGTGGCCATTTCGGGTGGCGTCGACAGCGCCGCGGTCGTGGCGCTCGCGGCGGAGACCTTCGGCCCCGCGAACGTCACCGCGCTGTTCCTGCCGTACCGAACATCCGATGCCGCGTCGCGCGAGCACGCGCGGCTCGCCGCGACGACGTTCGGCCTCGCGCTCGAGGAGATCGACATCACACCGCAGGTCGATGCCTACCTGGGTCGGCTGGGCGAGATCGATCGCGTGCGCCGCGGCAACAAGATGGCGCGCGAGCGCAAGTCGATCGAGTACGACCGCTCGTGGCCGGACGGACTGGTCCTCGGCACGAGCAACAAGACCGAGCTGCTGCTCGGCTACGGGACGCGGCACGGCGACATGGCCTGCGACCTCAATCCCGTCGGCGACCTCTATAAGACGCAGCTGCGCGAGCTGTCCGCGCAGCTGGGCGTGCCGGACGTCATCGTGCGGAAGGCGCCGACGGCCGATCTATGGCCGGGACAGACCGACGAAGGGGAGCTCGGATTCACGTACGCGCAGGCGGACCTCATCCTTTACCACCTCGTCGATCGCCGCCTGCGTCCGTCCGAGCTGATCGCCGCGGGTTTCGACGCGACCCTCGTCAACAACATCCGCGAGAAGGTGCGCCGTTCGCACTACAAGCGCGTGATGCCGCTGATCGCGAAACTGAGTCTCCGCACCGTCGGCCATGACTTCCTCTATCCGCGCGACTGGGAAGCCGACTGACCGAGCCGCATCGCTCCGACGCGAGGCCCGCCGAAACCCTCTCTTCGCGCGAAACCCCGTCCCTCATCGGGACGGGGACCCCTCGCGCGCGGGGTCCCTCGGCGGGCCTCGCGTCGTCGGCCTCGGCCGAGGCGCCTCCACTTCGCCTGGCTCTTGGTTATGGACTGGCATTCACGGCCGCCTCGTGCTTCGGTGTCGGCGGCATCATCGCCAAGTCGGCTTTCAACGCAGGTGTCCCGCCATCGCTCCTTGCCGAATGGCGGATTCTCTTTGGTTTCCTCGTCTATGCGGCGATCTTCGCTGTCATCCGCCCTGCGGCGTTCCGCGTCAGTCGCAGTGATCTTCCGCTCTTCGCTCTCTTCGGTGTCATCGGGCTCGCGGGGGTGCAGTGGTCGTATTACGAATCGATCCAGCGCCTCCCGGTCGGTGTCGCGGTCGTCATCCAGTACACCGCGCCCGTCCTGTTGCTCATCTGGGCGCGGCTGCGGGGACGCGAGGTGGGCAGCCGGCTGTGGCTCGCGGCGGCGCTCGCGCTCGTCGGCTGCTTCTTCGCCGCGGGCGCGTACGACGCCGCGCTCTTCCAACTGAACACCGCGGGCGTCGCGCTGTCGGTGCTGTCGGCGTGCATCTTCGCGCTCTACTTCTCGGTCGCGGAGCGGATCCTGAAGCGCTACGACACGCCGACGCTCCTCGTGTATGGATTCGGCTTCGCGCTCCTGGCCTGGGCGGTCTACCGGCCGCTCTGGACGCTCCCCTGGACCACGACGTCGCCCGAGATCTGGGCGCTCCTCGTCGGCGTGCTCGTCGTGGCGACGGTGATCCCCTTCGGCCTCACGCTCGCAGCGGTGAAGCTCATCCCCGCCGCCCGCGTCGGACTGACGGCCACGATCGAGCCGGTCGTCGCCGCGATCGCCGCGTTCCTCGTGCTGGGTGAGCAGCTCGCGCCCCCGCAGATCGCCGGCGGCGCCGTCGTGGTCGCGGCGATCCTCATCGCGCAGAGCCTTCGACCGACCGCGGACAGCGTGTAGTGGGAAAGCTCTATCTCGTCGCCACGCCGATCGGCAACCTGGAGGACGTATCGCAGCGCGCGCTCCGCATCCTGCAGGAGGCGCACATGGTCGCGTGCGAGGACACGCGGCACACCCAGATCCTGCTGCGCAAGCACGAGATCCGCGCGAAGCATCTGACGGCGTACACGGAGTTCAACCACAAGCGCAAGGTCGTCGAGCTCGTCGGCCAGCTCGACCGCGGCTGGGACGTCGCGCTCGTCTCGGACGCGGGCACACCGGCGCTGTCCGACCCGGGCGAGCAGCTGGTGCGCGCGGCCATCGCCGCAGGTCACGAGGTCGTCGCGGTGCCCGGCCCGGCCGCGGCCATCGCGGCGCTCGTCGCGTCGGGCCTGCCCACGCGCGAGTTCACGTTCGTCGGATTCGTCGAGAAGAAGAGCGGGCCGCGGCGCCGCCTGCTCGAGCGCCTGGTCGCGGAGGGCCGCACCGTGGTTCTGTACGAGAGCCCGTACCGCGTGGCCGATCTTCTCGCGGACCTCGCGGCCGTCGCGCCGGCCGCCCCGGTCGTCGTCGCGCGTGAGCTCACCAAGCTTCACGAGGAGCTCGTGCGCGGATCCGCGTCGGATCTCGCGGCACGTTTCGCCGAGAAGCCGCCCAAAGGCGAGGTGACCATCGTGTTCGCTCAAGCGCCTGCTCCGAGAACCACGGCCTAGGCGGGAGGCCTAAACTCCGCCCAACAACGGCGGGGAGGATGCTATGAAGCTCGGCCTGCACACACTCGTGTTCCGTGCCACGTCACTGATGGTCGTGGCGGCGCTCGCGATAGGGTGCACGAGTGCGACGCAACCTGGAGCATCCATTGCTCCGTCCGCGCAGGCCGGACCAATCGTGGGCGGGACCGTGACGATCCCCATCGGCGCGGATCCCACGCTCAACCCATGGAGCCCGAACGCGTTCGTCGAGTCGCTCTTCATCAATCGCGTGCTCTTCGACGGCCTGACGAAGCCGGGCAAGGACCTCGCGCCCGCTCCGGATCTCGCCGAGAGCTGGACGACCGCGTCCGACGGTCTGAGCTGGACCTTCAAGCTCCGCAGCGGAGTGAAGTGGAGCGACGGCACGCCGTTCACCCCCGACGATGTTGCGTTCACGTTCAACGACATCATCAAGAAGGCGGACCTCGGCGCCCAGAACGCGGCGAGCTACGCGGCGGTGAAGGCTGTCACCGTCGTCGATGCCACGACGGTGCGCTTCGATCTCTCCCGAAAGTTCGCGGCACTTGCGTCATTCCTGGCGTACAACGCGGGCATCCTGCCGAAGCACGTACTCGCGGCCGATCCGCTGAAGACGACGTCCTTCAACAAGGGCATTCCGGTAAGCACGGGCCCGTTCAAGGTGGAGAAGTACACCTCGGGCCAGAGCGTTGCCCTGGTCCGGAACGAGAACTACTTCGGCCCGAAGGCGTACCTCGACAAGATCGTCTTCACCGTTGTGGCCGACCCGAACACACAGATCGCGCAGGCGCTCTCGGGCGAGCTGCAGATCATGATCCTCGACAACAAGGCGGCGGTGGAGCGCGTGAAGAGCGCGGCGGGCCTCGTCGTCGTATCACGCCCGCTCGTCCAGTACTACTGGCTCTCGCTGAATCAGACCGATAGCCGCTTCACCGACGTGCGTGTCCGTCAAGCGTTCGTGACCGCGATCGACCGCGAGGCGATCATCAAGTCGGTCGAACTTGGATACGGCTCCATCGCGAACAGCCCGATCACGCCCGCGCTCAAGGCGTACTACGACCCGTCACTCGCGTCGAAGTACCCCTACGACCCGGCGAAGGCGACCTCGCTCCTCAAGGAGGCCGGCTGGACGCCCGGGAGCGACGGCGTGCTCCAGAGGGACGGCAAGCCCTTCCGGTTCACGATGGATGTTGGACAGCGCGGAGTTCTCGAGCCGGTCAATGCGCTCATCCAGCAGGACCTGAAAAAGGTCGGCGTGATCGTCGACCTGAACACGATGGAGTGGAACGCGTACATCCAGAAGGACGTTGTGCGTCGCGATTACACGGCCACCGTGAACTGGTGGACCTATCCGAGCGACCCGGACGTGTTCCCGTACTACCACTCCAGCGCCGCGGGCAAGGGCTTCAACATCCCGGGCTACCAGGATCCGAAGCTCGATGACCTCCTCGTACAGGGTCAGAGCGCCAGCGATCTCGACGCCCGCAAGGCCGTGTACAAGCAGCTTCAGCAGTACACCTCCGAGGTGTTGCCGTACCTTTTCCTCTGGTACCCGCAGGAGATCGACGTGTTGAGTTCGACGCTGCAAGGTGTCCCGGAGCTCGGCCTCCGCGACGCCATGCACTACGTCGGCGAATGGTGGTTGGCCAAGAAGTAGCTCGCTTCCTTTTCCAGCGCATCGCGTTGGGGGCGCTCGTGATCGTTTTCGCGAGCGCCCTCACGTTCTTCTTCGTGAACCTCGCGCCAGGCGGTCCCGCCTCGGTCATGCGCTTCGACGTCACCGCCGAGCAACGCGAGGCGCTCATCCGGCAGATGGGCCTCGACAAGCCCGTGACCCAGCGGTACGTGGAGTGGGTCGCGGGCGCGGTGCGCGGCGACCTGGGCACTTCGCTCCTCACGGACGAGCCAGTCACGCAGCGCATCGGCGAGAGGCTTCCGAACACGCTCGCCCTCGCGGGCGCCGCGCTGACGCTGTCGGTGGCGCTCGGCATCCCGATCGGACTCATCCAGGCGCTCCGCCGCGGGAGTGTCCTCGATCACCTCCTGAGCCTCATCAGCGCCATCGGGCTCGCGGTACCGGTCTTCTGGCTCGGGATCGTATTGATCCTGGTCTTCGCCGTCTCGCTGCGCCTCCTCCCATCCGCGGGCGTGACCGGGATCGCTGAGGACACACTTCTCGACCGGCTCCGGCACCTCGTCCTGCCCACGATCGCGCTCGCGACGACCATCCTTCCGACCGTCGTGCGCTTCATGCGCTCCGCGGCGATAGAGGTCCTTCACGAGGATTACATCCGCACCGCTGCGTCGAAGGGCCTCGCGCCACGCGTCGTCGTGACGCGGCACGCGCTGCGGAACGCGCTCATCCCGGTAGTGAGCGCGATCGGCGCGCTCGTTCCGCGGCTCCTCGGCGGCACGGTGGTCACGGAGGCCGTCTTCAGCTGGCCGGGTATGGGCCGTCTCGCGCTCGAAGCGGCGCAGGGGCGCGACTACCCGCTCATCACCGGCCTCACGGTCGTCGTTGCCGCGATCGCGGTCGCGACGAGCTTGCTCGTGGACATCGCCTACACGCGCATCGACCCGCGAGTGCGGCTCGCATGACGCGTCTCGGATTCGTCGCCCTGGCGACTCTCGCCGCGATCGCGTTGCTCGCGGTCGTCGGCCCTCTGTTCTGGACGATCCCACCCGAGGCGACGAATCCGGCACAGGGGCTCGCGGTCCCGAGTGCCGCGCATCCCTTCGGCACCGACGAGCTCGGACGGGACGTCCTGAGCCGTCTCATACACGGCAGTCGCGTCACCCTCCTCGTCGGCGTCGCCGCCATGCTCGCCGCGCTCTCGATCGGCGTCCTCGTCGGCGCGGTTGCAGGGTTCAACGGCGGCTGGCTCGACGCGCTCCTCATGCGCTTCACCGACGGGATGCTCGCCGTACCGGCGTTCTTCTTCATCCTGGTCGTTATCACGGTCCTCGGCACGGGCGTAGCGACGTTGGTCCTGGTGATCGGCGCCCTGTCGTGGATGCCCGTCGCGCGCGTCGTCTACGGGGAGACGCTCCGCTGGAAGACGGCGGAGTTCGTCGTCGCCGCGGTCTCGCTCGGCGTGCCCGCGCCGCGCCTGCTCGTGCGCCACATCCTCCCTCAGGCGCTTCCATCGCTCGTCGTGTCGGCCACGCTCGGCGTCGCTTTCGCGATCCTGACCGAGTCGGCCCTCAGCTACCTCGGACTTGGCGTGCAGCCGCCGCTCCCGTCGTGGGGCAACATGCTGCAGCGCGCGCAGCAGTACGTCTTCACGGCGCCTGCGCTCGCCCTGTATCCGGGCCTCGCGATCACCGCCGTCGTGCTCGCGTTCAACTTCCTGGGCGATGGCCTGCGCGACGCGTTGGACCCACGCCGCCGTCGCTAGTATCGGCGACCTAGACGCAGGGGAGGACGAGATGAAGACAGCCGACACCGGCAAGGGCACGCGGTACTCCGGCTACCGCAGCTTCCAATACCTCGAGGGCGGGACCGATTACCGGGAATTCGCGCTCGCGAAGGAGCTCGACCGCGTTCCCTCCCGCCAGGTCGAGGTCAGCACGGCGCAGGAACAGCGCGTCCATCGTCTGCTCGATGAGCATCTCGCGATCTCGCTCCACGATCACTGCTTCGTCGTTCCCGCGGACTTCGCCGATCTGGCCGAATACCGTCGCCAGGGTCGCGACGTCACCGGCTACGCCGGCATGGCCCAGTCCGGGCTCGACGCGGTGTTCGACTGCCTCATGGACGGCACGGCCACGATCACGTCGAAGGCCGGCTGGAAATGGGACGACATCGTCTACGACCTTGGGATGCGCCTGTCGGACATCCTGCACCAGGACTTCGTCGTGCGCGGAGAGACGCTCGACGACATCCGCCGCGCCAAGCAGAACGGGCAGATCGCCTTCATCGCCTCGCTCGAGGCCGCCACGGCCATCGAGAACGAGGTCGACCGGCTCGACATCCTGTACGGCCTCGGCATCCGGTCGTCGGGCATCGCGTACAGCGAGGCGAACACGCTCGGCAGCGGCCTGAAAGAAGCCAAGGACGGCGGTCTAACCGAATTCGGACGCCAGGCCGTGCGGCGCATGAACAAGCTCGGGATCGCGATCGACATCTCGCACTCGGGTGACCAGACGTCCTTGGATACGATCGAGGCCAGCGACAAGCCGATCTTCATCACCCACGCCGGGGCGCGCGGGCTCTGGAACACGAAGCGGATGAAGCCCGATGAGGTGCTGAGGGCGATGGCCGCGAAGGGTGGCGTCATCGGCATCGAAGCCGCTCCACACACGACGTTGACGAAAAAGCATCCGAAGCACTCTATCGAGAGCTTCATGGAGCACTTCGAGTACTGCGCCGATCTCGTCGGCATCGACCACGTCGCCTTCGGACCGGACACGCTATTCGGCGATCATGTCGGGCTCCACCACTACTTCGCGAAACAGCTCTCGATCCGCGCCGCACATGGCGCGCAGCAGTTCGAGGAGGTCGAGTACGTCGACGGGATCGAGAATCCCGCGGAGGCGTTCCCGAACGTCGTGCGCTGGATGGTGAAGCACGACTATTCGGACGACGATATCGCGAAGGCCATCGGCGGCAATGTGATGCGCGTGTTGGAGGAGGCCTGGTTCCGGTAGGCCAAAGCCCGGCTATCCTCCGACGGGGCGAAAAAGGGGAGCCGATCGGTGAAGCGCGACTACCGCAGGTGGAACAGTCCCGCGCTGGGGCGCGATATGGAGCTGCTCGTCTTCGGCGAGGGCGGCACTCCGGTGCTCGTCTTCCCGACCTCCATGGGGCGCTTCTACCAGTGGGAGGACTTCGGGATGATCGGCCACATGGCGCCGCGCATCGACGCCGGCTGGCTGCAGCTGTGGTGCGTCGATAGCGTCGACTCGGAGTCCTTCTACGACAAGAAGAAAGAGCCTCAGGAGCGCGCCGCGCGGCACGTCGCCTACGAGCGCTACCTCGTGGAGGAGGTCCTACCCGCCATCCGCGCGGAAAACCCGGTCGACTTCCTCATCGTCGTCGGCGCGTCCTTCGGCGCCTTCCACGCGCTCTCCTTCGCCACACGCCTTCCCGGGCTCGCGCGCAAGGCGATCGGTCTCTCTGGCGCGTACGACGCGGCCCGTTGGCTGGGTGGCTCGCGCGAGGGTGAAGCGTTCTACGTGAACCCGCTGACCTTTCTCCCGAGCTTGGACGACGAGCGTTACCTGGAGCCGCTGCGGGCGACCGAGATCGTCATCGCGACGGGACGCGACGACCCCAACGCCGAGGAATCGCGCCGCATGGCCGCGGCGCTCCAGGACAAGGGGGTGCCGGCGAGTCTGCACGTGTGGGATGGCTGGGCGCATGACTGGCCATATTGGAAAGAGATGGTGGACGTGTTCCTGTGAGCAAGGTCGTCGGACTTCTGATCGGGCGCGAGAACACCTTCCCCGGACCGTTCATCGAGACGGTGAACCGCAAAGGCGCGGCGCACGGCGTGACCGCGGAGCTCGCGGTGCTCGGCGGAACGCGCGAGCTCGAGGTGCCGCGCTACCGCGTCATCGTCGATCGCATCAGCCACGAGGTGCCCTACTACCGCGCCCACCTCAAGAGCGCCGCGCTGATGGGCACCGTCGTCGTGAACGATCCGTTCTGGTGGGAAGCCGACGAGAAGTTCTTCGAGTGCACCCTCGCGCGGATGCTCGGCGTCGCGGTGCCGAAGACCGTTGTCCTGCCGAACAAGTCCTACATCCCCGACATCAACGAACAGTCGCTGCGGAACCTGAGGTACCCGCTCGACTGGGACGACATCCTGTCGTACGTCGGACTGCCCGCGATCCTGAAGCCGAATACCGGTGGCGGGTGGAAGGACGTGTACCGCGTGGATTCCAAGCAGGACCTGCTCTGGGCGTACGACCAGTCGGGCGGCCTCAGCCCAGGACAGCGGCCGAAGACGATGATCCTGCAGGAGTTCATCAAGTGGGAGGACTACCTCCGATGCATCTGCATCGGCCGCACGAACATCCTTCCTATCCGCTACGACCCCACGGCGCCGTTCGCGGACCGGTATGTCGTGAGTCGTCCGGTGGAGGGGGAGCTGCTCGACCGCGCCGTGCACGACGCGCGCGCGCTCGTGGATGCGCTCGGCTACGACATGGACACGGTCGAGTTCGCGGTGCGCGATGGGACGCTCTACGCGATCGACTTCCTGAACCCTGCGCCTGACTTCGACTCGTTCTCCATCAAGGAGGACAACTTCAACTGGGTGCTCGAGAAGATGAGCGACCTCGTCATCTCCTACGCGACCGGCGCAGCGCAGCCGCCGTGGAAGGGCGACCACCGCTGGTGGAAGCACGTCCGGTCGTGACGAAAGAGCCCGCCTACGTCGTGGCGTGGAACGCGCTGCTCGCGGACCCCGGCACGGCTGCGGCATGCGCGGAGAGCCTTACGCAGGGTCAGCGCGACCGCGGCGCGATGTGGGGCGACCGGCCGCTGTGCGTCTCGCTGCGGCCGAACCTGGTCACGACGCGCCAGTACGCCGCGAACGCGACGGCATCCGAGGCGCTCTACGGCGCGCTCGCGCGCCTTGAGCGCGCGCTGCTGCGCGACGAGGAGCTGCGTCGCGAGCTCGACCTGTCGCCCGAGGAGGACCGCCTCGCGCTCGCGGACCCCGGGTTCACGGCCGCGTCGCCCTCGTCGCGGCTGGACGGCTTCGTATCCGACGGGGTCATCCGCTACGTCGAGTACAACGCCGAATCGCCGGCGGGAATGGCGTACAACGACGTGCTGGTGGGGATCTTCGAACAGCTTCCGGCGATGCGGGCGTTCCGCAAGCGGTATCGCGCGCGGCCCCTGCGCGCGGCGAGCAAGCAGCTCACGGTGATGCGGCGCGCGCACGGCCGGAAGGTGGGCACGATCGCGATCGTGGATTGGACCGGTCTGCCGACGCTCACCGAGTTCCAGATGTTCCAGCGCGCCTTCACCGAACGGGGCGTGAAGACGGTGATCTGCGCACCGCAAGACCTCACCTACCGTGGCGGCCGCCTGCGTGCGAAAGGCACCCCGATCGACGTCGTCTACCGGCGCGTGTTGTTGTCGGAGCTGCTCGCGAAGCCGGAGGTCGCACGACCGCTCCTGCAGGCGTATCTCGCCGGCGACGTGACCGTGGTGAACAGCCTGCGCGCGAAGCTGCTGCACAAGAAGATGAGCCTCGCGCTCCTCTCGGATGACCGATACGCGCGCCTGTACACGCCGCAGCAGCGTCGCGCGATCGCGAAGCACGTGCCCTGGACGCGCAAGGTGCGCGAGGGTCACACGACCTATGGTCGGAAGGTGATCGATCTCACCGACTTCGTCGTGCGCAATCGCGAGCGGCTCGTGCTGAAGCCGAACGACGAATACGGCGGCAAAGGTGTCGTGCTCGGCTGGACCGTGGACCGCCTGGAGTGGGAGCAGGCGCTGATCGGCGCGCTGACGACGTCATTCGTGGTGCAGGAGATGGTGGCGGTCCCCCGCGAGCCCTTCCCGGTTCTCCTCGACCGGGTGCACTTCCTCGATCTCAGCGTCGACTGCGATCCGTATCTGTTCTGGGGACGCGTCGGCGGCGTGCTCACGCGTCTCTCGTCGAGCGCGCTGCTCAATGTCACCGCGGGCGCGGGCAGCGTCGTACCGACCTATGTCGTGGAAGGCGCCGCATGAAGATCAAGGACGTCCCGCGCCTCACGATCGGGATCGAGGAGGAGTTCCAGATCGTCGACGCTCAGGGACAGCTAAAGAGCCACATCGAGACGCTCCTCGCCGACGCCGGGGGTCGCTTCGGCGACCAGCTCAAACGCGAGATGATGCAGTCGGTCGTCGAAGCCGGCACGAAGATCTGCGCCGACATCAGCGAGGCGCGCGAGGAGATCCTCACGCTCCGCGGCACGATCGCCGCGCTCCTCCGGCCGGCGGGCCTCCGCATCGTCTCGGCCGGCACACACCCGTTCTCGCACTGGCTGGACCAGGAGGTCACGGAGCACGAGCGCTACAAGATCCTCGAGGAGGAGCTCCAGGACGTCATCCGCGAGCTCCTCATCTTTGGCCTGCACGTGCACGTCGGGATCCCGGACCCTGAGCTGCGCATCGAGGTCATGAACGAGGCGCGCTACTTCCTCCCGCACCTCCTCGCGATCTCGACCTCGAGCCCGTTCTGGCTGACTCGGATCACCGGCCTGAAGTCATACCGGCAGATCATCTGGCAGCGCTTCCCCCGCACCGGCATACCGCCGCAGTTCAGCTCGTACGACGAATTCGAGAACTTCGTCGAGCTCCTCGTCAAGACGAAGTGCATCGACGACGGCAGGAAGATCTGGTGGGACCTGCGCCCGCACTCCATCTACCCGACGATCGAGTTCCGCATCTGCGACGCCGCGACGCGGGCCGAGGAGACCCTGTGCATCGCGGCTCTCACCCAGGCCATCTGCGCGAAGCTTCTCATTCTGCGCGAGCGCAACCAGGGCTTCCGCCGCTATGCGCCGAGCCTCATCCAGGAGAACAAGTGGCGCGCAGTACGCGGCGGGATGGATGCGAAGCTCATCGACTTCGGCAAGCAGATCGAAGTGCCGATGCGCGAGCTCGCGGTCGAGCTGCTCGAGTTCGTCGATGACGTGGTGGACGCCCTGGGCTCGCGCCGGGAGGTCGAGTACCTGCAAACGATCGTGCGCGAGGGGACCAGCGCCGACCGGCAGCTGCGGGCGTTCGCGGCCACCGGCCACCTGCACCAGGTCGTCGATAACACCGCCGAGGAGACGATCGAGGGCGTGCCCGTCCTGGCACTGTGACGAAGACCGTCACGCAGGCGGTCGAGGAGCTGGTCCGCGCGACCGTCGGGATGACGGATCTGGACATGGGCCGTGAGTGGAAGTGGCGCGACTACGACGAGGAGGGCCTGCGTTTCGCGCTGCTCATGACGCATCACGAGCTTCGCGATCTCGGCGTGCGGCTCGCGGCGCGCCGCCACAGCGAGCCCACGCAGGCGCAGCGGATCCTCGCGCAGTACCACCAGACGTACCGCGACCTCACGGGCGTGCTGGCCGCAGTGCGGACGGACGACCTAGACCGCGCGCCGGCGGAGGGCGAGTGGCCGCTGCGTGAGACGCTCGACCATATGCTCGGCGCCGAATACGGCTTCCTCGGTGTGAATCGACTCGCGCTCGAGCGACACCGGGCCGGCAACGCGACCGAGCCTTCCGAGGTCGAGTTCAAGGAGTTCCGCAGGCGCTACGCGCGACCGCAGGACGCGGTCGCTGGCCCGATCGAGTCCATCCGCAACGCGTTCTTCGAGATCCACCGGCGCGTCCTGCGCGAGCTCGCCGACGTCACCGACGCCGAGCTCGAGAAGCCCGCCACCTTCTGGGAGAACGAGCCGATGCCGATCCGCTTCCGGCTCCATCGTTTCGAGGAGCACCTTCGGCAGCACACGATCCAGCTCGACAAGACGCTCGCGGTGATCCGGCCGCCGACGGAAGCGCACCGCCTGGTGCGCAACATCTACAACGCCCTGGCCGACGTGGAGAGCGCGACCGAGCCCGCCGAGGATCTCCGTGCGTCGGTCGCCGCGGCCATCTCCGAGTGCGCCGCGGCGATCGTGGCCTGACGCCCAGAGCGGGGAAGGTCAGTTCGCGGGAGTCAGCGTGAACGTCAGATAGTGGCCACCGGCTGGACCGGCGGTCAGCACGAGGTTCGCGCCCGGAAGCGAGTAAGCGCCCTGGCCAGCGGAGACACTGCCCGTCGTCCCCGCGTCGCCACTGACGGTGAGACTTCCGTCGATCACGAACAGCACGCGGAGTGACGACCCCGCCTGCCGGTCAATGCCCGTCGCGGGCAAACGGCTGTCGGTAAGGGTCTCGGTGTAGGAACCCGCGGCGATCTGCGTCATATCGGCTGTCGTGTAGACCTCCTTCTGTCCGGGGACGATCGTCGCAAGCGGACGCGATGCCGCCGGACGCAGGCCGATGAACCACCAGTCGTTCGCGGCCGTGCCGGGGTTGACATGCCCATGCATGACGGTCGCTCCGATGAACGCGGCCTTGCCCGGCTCGATCATGACCGAGGCAGCGCCATCCACGTCCAGCTGGTGTGTGCCGAGGACCGTGTAGACGAACCCAGCGATGTGCTGGTGCTTGATCACGCCGCCGGCCGCCTGGGGGAGATCCATGTAGTTGACGAACAGCGCGCCCGCGGGGATCGAATCGAGCCGTCCGGACGCGAGGATGCTGGCGGTCACGCTCGGCGGCGCGGCGGTCACGACGGCCGGCGCGCTCGACGGCGCCGGCGTGGCCGAGCCTCCGCACGCCCCTGCGACAGCTAGGAATGCCACCACGATGGGGACCATGCGTCGGAACACTTTGGGTACCTCCTCTACGACTCTGCAGTCGGGTCCCGCTGTGCGAGACCGATCGCAGATTCGGGCGGTCAGGAGGATCTCGCTATGACCTTCGTCATTCGGGGCCTGTGACGTTCAGCACAGCGACCGCAGGGCGGCCGGATCGAGGATGGTGATGGTGCCGTGCTCGATGGCGACCGCGCCCGCGGTGACGAACCGTCCGAGGGCGCGGTTCACGTTCTCCCGGCTGGAACCGACCATCGCGGCGAGCTCGCCTTGCGGCACTCGCACGGTGATGCGAACACCGCCCTCGACGGGCTCGCCGTGCTGATCCGCGAGCTGCAGGAGCTTATGGGCGAGCCGGCCCGGTAGGTCCAAGAAGGCGACGTCCGCCAGCTCGTTGTCCTTGCGTCGGATGTGATCGACGAGCGTGGCCAGGAGCCGCAGCACGAGCTCGGGCGTCTTGCGGACCACACCTCGGAAGTCGTCCCTGGTGAGCGCAACGCAGATCGTGGCTTCCACCGCCATCGCGTCGGCGGTCCGTGTCCCACCGGCTTCGAGCACCCCAAGCTCGCCGAGCATGTCCCCCGGGCCGAAGAGCCCGAGGACAAGCTCGCGTCCCTGCCGCGATGTGCGGGACACGCGGACCAGACCCCGCTCGATCACGAACATGGCGTCGGCAGGCTCGCCCTCTCGCGTGAGATAGGTCCCTGCCGGGAATGCGCGCCGATGCACGCGCTGTCGCAGAGCACCAGCCACGTGGGGTGGGAGGCCAGAGAAGAGTGGCGCACGCAGGAGCACGGCGATCGGCTCGACGCCGGTACCGACGACGGGGGCGTCGAGCGCCAGCCGATAGGTCTGTACCGGAGCGCTCATACCTTTCAGCGTCACGACGTCGCCGCTGTTGAAGAAAAATTCCATCGCAGCATCGCGGGTGGCGGCATCCACGATCACCTCCCCGACACCCGCGCGTGCGGTCAAGCGTGCCGCGGTGTTGGTAACCTCGCCGACCGCGGTGAAGTCTTTGAAGCCGCCGCCGCCGACGTTGCCGCAGAACTCCTCCCCTGTGGAGATCCCGACACCAACATCCAGCCACGGGCCGGCGGACGTGCGATAGCCGACGGCTTCGAGGAGCGCAGCGGCCGCCGCGACCGCTTTGCGCGAATAGTCCCGGCCGCTCAGTCCGGGCACGAACAGACCCATCACCTGGTCGCCCGCGATCTGTCCGAGGACCGCCTCGTGCTTTAGGAGGACCCGCGAGGCGACGTCGTAGAACTTGTTCAGAAGCGTAGGGACGACGTCCGGCGGCAACGACTCCGTCAGGCTCGTATAGCCGCGGACGTCGGCAAACAGGATGCTGAGCGGGACGATCGCGCCACCCTCCGGTGCCCACTCGAGGCAGCGCCCACACACGTGAGGTGTCTTCTGAGACGGCGTGTAGCCGAGGACGCGAAAGAGCAGCGTGCCCGGTCCACCGTACGGCGCGTTGCAGAACTTGCAGCGTGGCCGTCCAGGGAAGAGTGCGAACACGCGTCGTCCGAATCGTGGCCCGAGCGTGGTAGACGCGTCCCCGCGAAGGATCGCGGACCAGCGTGCGTCCATCGCAAGACGGTTGCCAGTTGGCTCTGATGCTGCCACTTTGGGGCGATGGTATCGGCGAACACGCGGCGCCTCCTCGTTGGAGCGGCCGCTATCGCGGAAAATCTCGGGTGGCTGCAGCTGGCCCCGGCCTTCGGCTTCCCCGTCACCGCGCCCGCGGGGATGTTGGATCGGATGCTCGGAGCCACCCGCGAAGCTGGACCCGCAGGCTGGGCGCTGCTGCTGCTCGGCCAGACGGCGTTCGCTGCCCTCGCGTTCGTCGTGATCGAGCGCCGGACGCGTAGATCGCTTGCGGCATTGGCCTTCGCTGTCGGCGCATGGTTCATCTCGGGAGCCGTCCTCATGCCTTTGATCGGGCTCATCCAGGGAGCCGCGCCCGCGGGAACCGCGCCAGCGATGCAGGCGAACTTCTTCATGGTGAACCTTGGCCCTGGGGCTGCCGCTGAGGCACTGGTCGGGTGGCTGCTTTTCGGTGCCGTCATCGCTGCGGGCTCGATGCTCAACGTCACGCCGAGGGCCTTCGCGCTCGCGGTCGGCGCCGCCGCAGTCGCCGCGGTCATCGCGTTCGCGGCTCCCGCACTTGGTGCGCAAGCGGGCTCGGGCCGCGTCGTCGAGGGCCGTATCGATGCGCTACCGCCGACGCCCGTCTTCATCAGCGTGCTCGAGCTCCCGCAGCCTGCAGGGGATGCGCTCGTTCCGCATCCCCCACACATCGCCGGCTTCGTTGTGGACGTTTGGGGGACAGCGACGATGGTGATCGCCGGAGCGAACGTCGACGTCGGTCCAGGCGAAACGATCTTCCTGCAGAACCTCCAGCTCCACGACCACGAGAATCGCGCTGCGGTCCCATTCGCCATCGCCTTGGCCCTGGTCGTCGTCGGCATGAGCGTCACGCTCGTGTTCCTCAGGGGTCGTGGGCCCGCCGTCGCTCTGATGGCGATGCTGCTCGTCGCTGGCACCGTGGCGACGGTCAATCCTCTGATGAACCACTGGTACTTCGTCGGGGTTCGCGTAGCCGCGCAGCGCGGCGGTGCGATGCCCGTACCGGCGGGGCACCGAACATACGAGTCCCAGAACTTGACTGGCCTTGCGAGCGGACCCTATGTGGAACAGCTCATACATCGCAGGCTCGGCGCGGGTGAGACGATCCGCGTTGTCGGACCCGCAGCGATCGTCGTGCTCGATGGCCAAGCGGCGGTGATCACTGACGGAGGGACCGCAGGTCTGTCCGCACAGTCGGGAATGACGATCGCGGGCGGGGCGGAAGCGACGGTCCGCGTCGAGTCAGGAACCGCAAGAGTCTTGGTCGTGCAGCTGCTGCCCGCCAGCTGAGGCAGAGCGCGCCGCGGCGATCGGCGCGTGACTCAATCGAGTTGAAGGGCGAACTTCAGGGCGTCGCTGAGCTCCATCAGCTTGACCTGGGACAGACGGCCGACTCGACGGATCAGGCGCGCCTTCGCGATCGTCGTGAGGTCGTCGCAGTTCGCGACGCACGCTAGCGGCAGGCCATCGCGTTCATCTAGTTCGACCTCGGACGGCAGCCCTCGAGCTGTTCGTGTGATCGCTGCGACGGTGGCCTGCGTGCGCGCGCCGCGCGGGTCGTCGCGCGACACGACCAAGACGGGACGCCTCTTGTCGGCTGCGGCCCACCAGATCTCGCCGTGCTCAGTTCCCTTCGGCATCGTTGGGAGCCTCCGGCCATTCCTCATCCGAGGCCGCATCCTCGATCCCGATCTTCTCCATCGCGATGAAGTCCGGATCGTCTCCGTCTGGGATCCGTCGGTAGCCATCGAAGTAGGCGTCGATCTTCTCTTGCATCGTCTTCCGCTTGAGGTAATCGGCCGCGGCTTCCTGGATCCAGGTGCTCCGGTCCTTCTTGGAACGCTTGCGAGCTCGCTCGATATCGCGGAAGAGATCGTCGGGCAGGCTGATCGCGGTCTTTTTGGTCATTGCCGGACGAGTATAACTGCGGGTCATACCGACCCCCCATGAAGGCCGCCGTGTGGGCTACGGCCCCTCGCCTCGCCCAAGCTCGAGCGCCACCGCCGTCACGACGTCGCCGGCCTTCTGAAGCCGGGGCGTCTCGATGACGGCGATCGTGTCGCGTGACGTGTGCAGGATGTAATCGCTCCAGAGGATCAGCGACGACGGCACGCCGCGCTTGGCGAACGTCGTCTGGTCGCTGCCCCCGCCGCGTATCGACTGGAACGGGACGCCCAGGCGCCCCGCCGCCGCGCGGAGCCGATCGACCAGCGCGGCGCTCTCGTCGGAGGCCTCGAGCGTATTGCCGCAGCAGCCGATGACGTCGAGGTTGAGATACGCGACGAGGCTCTCGACGCGCCCCGGCGAGACCGCCATGCGGCCGGCGTACGCCTCCGAGCCGATGAGTCCCTCCTCCTCACCCGCGAACGCGACGAAGACGATCGAGCGTTGCAGTTCCGCGCGTTTCGTGGAGAGCGCCCGCGCGACCTCGATCGTGACGGCGGGCCCGGAGGCGTTGTCGTTCGCGGCGGTGAAGACCGTCCCGTCGGGATCGGTGCCGACAGCGTCGAGGTGGCCGCCGACGAGGACCGCGCGCTTCGACAGCTCCGGATCGCTGCCACGCAGCAGACCGACGACGTTGATCCCCTCCACGTCACGTACCGGGGTGAGCGGGAGGGTCATGCGCACGCTGACGTTCGTCTCGAACGCCGGCGCCGGTGCCGCTGGGTTCGACCGCCGCGCGCGCACGGCGCTCTGCACCTGCGCGACGGTCCTCGCTGCGGGCGCGAGCAGCTCGTTGGCGACGCTCTCGGTGATCACCAGTACCGGGATCGTGTCCGCGAAGAAGCGCGGGATGAACGAGTAGCGGATCGAGGTGTCGCCGATGACGAGCACGCCGACCGCTCCCTCCGCGAAGGACGCCTCGACCGGGCTGCCGGACGTCGGGCCCGTGACGAGCGCGATGCGACCGCGCACCGTCACGCCGGCGAAGTCATCCTGGCCGCCGCCCTTCGCAGCCCCGCCGACCACGACGACCGTCGCCTCGGCCGTCCCGTTGCCCGAGCGGCCCCCGACGCTCTCGGTGAAGTCGACGCGGTGCTTCCACGACTTCGCGTCCGCCCCGGTGCGCGTGAGCACGGGCGTCGCGTTCAGATCCACGATCGGCATCGGGAAGCGCTGGAAGAAGGTGCCGCCGTCGCCGAGCGGCTCCAGGCCGACCGCCTTGAACTGGTCCGCGACGTACTGCGCCGCGTCGAGGTAGCCGGCCGAGCCGCTGTAGCGACCGCCGCGCGTCGGGTCGGCGAGGTACGCGATGTGCTCCCGCGCCCGCGCTCCGTCGAACACGGCGGCGCCGGCGATGGCCGCGGCCGATGACGGCGTCGCGCTCGGCGACGCGCGTGGGGTCGGCGATGCGATGACCGCCATTGGTCCGCACGACGCGACCAGCAGCGTGCTCAGGATGAGACGCTTCATTGCATGAGGATTACGGACACGCGCGGCAACGGCGGCGCCAGCGCGACTCAACGTCGGTCGACGAACGGCATGTCGACCTAGAATACCGAGCAAATTCCGATGAAGTTCTACGTCACGACCGCCATCGCGTACGTCAACGCCCGGCCTGGACTCCACCATGGATACGAGTTCGCCGGTGCGGATGCGCTGGCGCGTTTCCGCCGGCAGCGCGGCCACGAAGTGTTCTTCCTGACCGGCACGGATGAGAACGCGACGCGCAACGAGCAGGCCGCGAAGGCCCAGGGCATCCCCACGCGCCAGCTCGTTGACAAGTACACCGCCGAGTTCCGGCAGATGGCCGACCTGTGGAACATCTCCTACGACCGGTTCATCCGCACGACCGACCCCGACCACGTCGCCGGCGTGCAGGAGTTCGTGCGGCGCTGGATCGCGAACGACGACGTGTACCTCGCTACGTACGAGGGCTGGTACTGCACCGGCTGCGAGGCGTTCTACGAGGAGAGCGATCTCGTCGACGGGCACTGCCCGATCCACCCGACGCGCGAGATCCAGCGCCTCAAGGAGGAGAACTACTTCTTCCGGCTCAGCAAGTACGAGCAGCGCCTCAAGGACCTCTACCGCGAGCGCCCCGACTTCTGCGTCCCCGAGATCCGTCGCAACGAGGTTCTCGGCTGGCTCGACCGCGGACTGCGTGACGTCAGCGTGTCACGGCGGAGTCTCACCTGGGGGATCCCGTTCCCCGACAAGCCGGGGCACACGGTGTATGTGTGGTTCGACGCGCTCATCAACTACGTGACCGGAGCCGGCTTCGGCACCGACGAGAAGAAGTTCGGGAAATGGTGGCCGTGCGACGTCCACGTGATCGGCAAGGACATCACGCGCTTCCATTGCATCTACTGGCCGGCGATGCTCATGGCTGCCGGCGTCGAGCTGCCGCGGCAGGTCTACGCCCACGGGTTCCTCGAGTTCGCCGGCCAGGGCCGGCTCTCGCGCTCGAGCGGCAACATGATCGATCCCATCGCCGCGGCGAACGAGTGGGGGAGCGACGCGCTCCGCTACCTGTTGCTGCGCGAGGCGCCCTTCGCCAAGGACTCGCCGATCTCGCCGGAGATCCTCGATCTCCGCTTCAACGCGGATCTCGCGAACGGGCTCGGCAACCTCGTCTCGCGGGCGACCAAGATGGTCGAGCTCTACTGCGGCGGTCGGGTACCGCCGCCGGGACAGGGCGGTCCGTCGGAAAAGGCGCTCCGCGCGACGGCCGAACAAGCACTGGCGGTGCATGACGCCTCCGCTGCGCGCTTGGACTTCTCCGACGCGCTCGCCGCGATCTTCAGCGTGGTCGAGGAGGCGAACAAGCACTTCCAGCGCACGCAGCCGTGGCAGGCGGTGAAGGAGCCCGCGCGCAAGCCCGAGGTCGAGGCCGCGCTCTACGCCGGGCTCGAGGCGGTGCGACTCGTCGCCTATCTCCTGTTCCCGTATATGCCGACGATCAGCCCTCGCATCGCCGAGGTGCTGGGCGTGGAATCGCCGGCGACCGCGCAGTGGGAGGCCGTCGCGCGCTGGGGCCTACTGGAGCCGGGGAAACAGATCCGCTCCGCGCCCTCTCTCTTCCCGCGCCTCGAACGAGCGAAGACCGCCTGACCGAGCGCGCGTGATCGACGCTCACGCGCATCTCGACGACCGGCGCTTCACCGACGACCTGAGCGCGGTGCTCGCGCGCGCGTCGGCCGCGGGCATCGAGCGCGTGCTCTCGTGCGCGGAGGATCTCGGATCGAGCGAGCGGAACGTGCTCATCGCGCGTCGCTATCCAGCGGTGCGGGTCGCGGTCGGCGTTCATCCGCACCGCGCGGAGTCATGGAGTGATGCGGTGTCGGGCATGGTGGATCGTCTGGCCCGCGACGAGCACGCCGTCGCGATCGGCGAGATCGGCCTCGATCTCTCCGGTCGCAGCGCACCGCGCGAGGCGCAGGAGGCCGCGTTCGTCGCGCAGCTCGCGCTCGCGAACGATCTCGGGCTGCCGGTCGTCGTCCACGTGCGTGAAGCGGGCCCACTGGCGCGCGCGCTCATCGATCGCGCCGGCGGCGCACGCGGCATGGTGCACTGCTTCAGCGAGGGACCCGACGACGTGGACGAGTGGATGCGGCGCGGCTTCCTGGTGTCGTTCGCCGGCACCGTCACCTATCCCAAGAACGACGCGCTGCGCCGAGCGGCGGCACGCGCCTCCGCCGACCGGATCCTGGTGGAGACGGATGCGCCGTATCTCTCGCCTCAGGGGCGCCGTGGCGACCGGAACGAGCCGGCGTTCGTCCTCGAGACACTGGCCGCGGTCGCTGCCGCCCGGGGCGAGGAGCGCGCTGAGCTGGGCCGCCGGGTGGCCGAAAACGCCCACAAACTCTTCGGAAGTCGCTGGCAGGGAACCTAGACAGCCACTCCGGCGTCTGCCTGCTTAGACATCGAAAGCAGGTGAAGACCATGCGCGGACCCGCTCGCGTCCTCGCGATCCTCGTGCCGGTCGTGCTGCTCGCGGCGGCGTGCGCCGCCGTCGGCACGAGCGCGCCCCCCGCGCCCGGCGGCGGGACCGCTTTCGGCCCCACCGGCCAGCTCGCCGACGATTCGGCAAAGGGCGCCCCCAATTCCATCCCCGGGTCGGGCGTGGGTACGACGACCGAGAACGGCATCCCGACGCTCGTCATCAACCCGAGCCGCAACCTCATCCTCACCGCGAACGTCAGCATGAAGACCCAGGACCCCTGGGCGACCGCCGACAAGGCGCGCGCCATCGCGACCGGCCTCGGCGGCGACATCCTCGCCATGAGCCAGACGGGCCAGGGCGAGAACCGCAGCGCGCTGATCACCGTGCGCGTCCCGTCGGACCGCTTCGATGAGGCGCTCCGACAGCTCAAGCTCCTCGACGGCGAGGTCGTGACCTCGAACGTAGACGCGAAGGACGTCACCGACCAGTTCACCGACCTGCAGGCGCGCCTCGTCGCGAAGCAGGCCGAGGAACAGCGGTACCTCCAGCTCCTCCCGCAGGCGAAGACCGTCGACGAGACCCTGAAGATCGACGCGGCGCTCGGCAACGTGCGCACTCAGGTCGAGCAGCTGCAGGGTCAGATCAACCTCATCAAGAACCGCACCGAGTTCTCGACGATCACGATGTCGATCGCGCCAATCGTGACCGTGCCCGCCGCGACGAGCGGCACGTGGGACCCGGCCGTGACGTTCGCGAAGGCGATCGCCGCGCTCTCCGTGTTCTTCAAGTTCGCCGCCGACCTCGCGATCTGGCTCCTCGTGTTCGGGTGGCTCCCGCTCATCGGTCTCGCTCTCGCTCTTGCGGCGATGCGCATGCGCCGCCCCGGCGTCACCGCCTCCTAGCTCCCTCCTCCGCACGGCGGCCCCACGACTGCTCCATCGGCTGATGAGCCGGGGCGGGTGGGGCCGCCGCCATCTCCTAGACTCGCCGGCGATGGCCGACGTCCGCATCCGTCCCGTGAATGAGCTCGACATCGAGGCGATCTGCCGCATCGACGAGCGCATCACCGGCAAGTACCGCCCCGACGTGTGGGAGGACCGTGTCGTCTACTACATCAGGCGCGACCCCGACTCCTCGCAGGTCGCGGAAGTCGGCGGCAAGGTCGTCGGCTTCATGCTCGGCGAGGTACGCGGCGGCGAGTTCGGCATGGAGGAGCCCACCGGCTGGATCGAGTTCTTCGGCGTCGATCCGTCCGCGCGCGAGCAGGGGATCGGACGCCAACTGACGGATGCGCTGCTCGCCGGGTTCCGCTCGCGCGGGGCGCACGTCGCACGCACGATGGTCCGCACGCAGGACGAGGACATCGCGAAGTTCGTGCAGGCGATGGGGTTCGCCAAGGCGCCGGTGATCGCTCTGGAGCGCAAGCTCTAGGCGTTCGCCACGGCGAACGATATGACCATGTAAGCCCCGCGAACGGGTACCCTAGACCCGATGAGCGACGAGATCCGCATGCTGCCGAAGCCCTACCACGATGCTGTCGAGCACTGGCAGCGGCACAACTTTCCGGAGTACCCCGAGCTCAGCAAGCGCTGGGAGCAGTACTTCCCCAAGGACGACGAGTTCTGCCTCTGCGCGCGGATCGAGAAGGGCATGCCGGTCGAGATCCAGGTCGGTGACCGCAAGGGACAGCCCAAGGCCGTCGCCCCGAAGGAGCTCGACAAGGAGGCCGCTGAGCAGCTCCTCATGATCATTCGCGCGCAGGCCTCCACGGAGTTCGGATCGATCCAGCAGCACCACGGCACGTTCGCGCGGGCCAACGACGAGCAGGACCAGACCTGGGTGCTGCGCGTGATGGCGGAAGAGCTCCGCCACGGCTACCAGATGATCCACCTCCTCACATCCGCGGACTGGTCGTCGGTCACCGACACGAAGCCGCGGGACATGGTCGAGGAGATCCTCTCGATGCAGACCGGCTCGCACGTACTAGCAGCGTTCAACCTCGAGTACGACAGCTTCGGCGACAGCATCGTGTTCGCGGCGTTCATCGATCGGGTCGGCAAGTACCAGCTCACGATGCAGAAGGTGAATGCGTATGCGCCGATGGCCGCGTCGATGCCGCCGATGCTGCGCGAGGAGGCGTTCCACCTGGCCGCCGGCGTCATCCCGATGCGGCGCTGGATGGAGGCCGCCGCGCGCGACCGCAACGCCGCGATGGACGTGCCCACCATCCAGAAGATGGTCGCGAAGTGGTACGCGCGCGGCTTGGAGATGTTCGGTGACGAACGGGGCGGTCAGACGAACGTGAAGCTCGGCCTCAAGGACATGGCGAACCGCGAGGCGCAGGACATGTACGTCGACGAGGTCACCAAGATGCTGGACGACCTCAACATCCGCTTCGTGCGCGCTCGCCTCGCGCATCTCTCGCGCGAGGACGCCGACGCGGCGTACGGACGCATCAAAGCCGGCGAGGCTGCCCTGGGCATCTCGCGCGACGATCTCCTGAGGCTCCCCGATCGCCGCTTCTTCCGCCGCCGCGGCGAGCCCGCGTTCCAGATGGTCGGCTTCGACGGCGAGCAGTTCAAAGACGTCGAGGAGTACATCGCGCACGTTCTCCAGCACCTCCCCGAGGCATACCGCGCGTCGATCGACGTCAAGCACTGGATCGAGATGCAGCGCAAGATGACCCGCGGCGAGATCGAGCTCAAGAAGGCGATCTCGTCGATGCCGCGCCTGGCCCGCGTCGGCGGAGCGTGCCCGTGTTCCAAGGCGGTGCGCTGGGTCGTGGACACAGCCAACTGAACCAGTGATCGCGCAGTAGTGGAGATAGGTCTCGGTCTCGATTCGCGGCTCGGCCTCTCGGCGGCCCAGTTGCGCGACCTCGCGCCCGAGGCGAGCGCCCTCGGGTACCAGAGCGTCTGGACCAACGCCGGTGTCGACTACGACCCCATCGTGATGTGCGTCGCCTGGCATGCGCGCTCCGGTCTCCCGACGGGCGTGTCCGTCGTGCCGATCGCGCGCAATCCCGCGCCGGTCCTCGCGCTGGCCGCGCGTTCCGCGCACGAGCTCACCGGCGGGCGGTTCGTCCTCGGTGTCGGCTCAGGCAGCGTGACCGAGCGTCCGATCGCCGCGGTGCGCTCGTACATCGACGAGCTGCGCCAAACGGCGAAGGACGTGCCGATCTACGTCGGCGCGCTCGGACCGCAGATGCTCGCTCTCGCGGGACGCCACGCCGAAGGTGCCGCTCTGAACTGGTGCACGCCGGCGCAGGTCGCATGGAGCCGCGAGCGCGTCGGCCCCCGCGCGAAGCTCATCGAATACATCCGCATGTGCGTGGACGACGACGTCACGGCGGCACGACTCGCGCTGGCAAGACAGATCCTCGCGTACGCGCTGCAGCCCCGCCCGTCGGGCGCTCGCGGCTACCGCGCGCACTTCGAGCGGATGGGCTTCAGGCCGCAGCTCGATCGGCTCGACGCGCGGCGGGCCGCCGGCTCCTCCGACGATGATCTCGCGCGCGTGGTGCCGGATGAGATGCTGTCGGCCTTCGGCTACGCCGGTCCGGCCGCGGGCGCTGCGGCGGCGTTCGCGAAGCTCAGCGCCGGTCTCGACGTCGCCATCGTGCGCGTGCTCGTCGCGCGGCACGGCGACGTGGAAGGTGTGCGCGCGACGATGCGTGCCGCCCTGAGCAGACGATGAAGCTCTCCCATACGGCGCTCGTCCACGCTCCCCGCGCGAAGGTGTGGAAGCTCGTCACCGACGTGCCCGCGGCGGCCCGCTGCGTGCCCGGCGTGGCAGCCGTCACGCCGTCCGGCGCCGGCAGATACAAGGGCTCGCTGCTCGTGCAGCTCGGGCCGGTGCGTCTCGTGCTTGACGGTGACGTCGCTCTCACGGCGACAGACGAGGCCGGTGGGAAGGCGTCGGTGCGCGCGGATGCGAAGGACTCGCGCCTTGGCGGCACGGTCCACGCGACGATGGATCTGGCCCTCGTCGACAGGGGCGAGGACACAGAGCTGCGCATCACGAGCGACGTCCAGATCGCAGGTCGCATCGGCGAGTTCGGACGACCGGTCATCCAGCGCAAGGCGGACCAGCTGATGACCCAGTTCGCCGAATGCCTGGCGCGGACGCTCGCGTGAAAGGTCGCGCCGGCGCGGCTCTGACCGAGCCCGCGCGGGCTGCCGAGAAGGCGCGTGCTGAGTTCGTGACGTGGCTGCGCGGACCGTCGTCGTACCTCGCGGCTGTGGCGCGGCACGAGCTTCCGGTGGGCGAGACGCTGCGCCTGGAGGGCCACGTCATCGAAGCGCTTCCCGATGGCTTCCGCGTGGATGGCCAGCCCGGCGGTCCGCGGACGATCGAGGCCGGACGGTATCTCCTCCGACTCTCGCACCAGAACATGCCCGCGGTAGTCGTCCTCGACGCCAGCGCGCCCCGCGCGGCCGTGACACCCGACTGGTTCCCGTATGACCCGGCGTACCGGTTCGTCGTCGAACTCGTGCCGGATACGGCGGATATCAGGGTCGGCTCGACCCGCGAGCGCGAGCGGGCGGCGACCCGGGCGGGCTGGCTTCACTTCGCTGTCGGCGGTGTGTCGTGCCGCGTGATGGCGCTGCGCCTGAACGAGCCGGGCGTCGCGCCCGATGCGCTCGAGGTGTACTTCACCGATGCGACGAGCGGCCGCGATACGTACCGCATGCGCTACGTCGAGATGACCGCGGAGCGCGACGGCCGCCTCGTTCTGGATTTCAACCGCGCGTACAACCCCGCGTGCGCGTACTCGCCGCACTACAACTGCCCGATCCCACCGCCCGAGAACCGCCTCACGGTCGCGATCCGCGCGGGCGAGCGTGTGCCGCGCGGAGGAGGGCGCTCCTAGCTTCGCGCCACGATCCGGTCGGCCGCGCGCACGGCCTGCTTGCCGAAGCCGTCTTGCACCGCGATCTTGCCGTCGTCCAGGATCGCCTGGCCGCGCAGGAACGTGTAGCGCGCCATGCCGCGGACCTCACGTCCCGCATACGGCGTCCAGCCGCATTTGCTGAGCACATCCT
>JBGPZT010000149.1:0-6580 GCA_041493915.1 Candidatus Limnocylindria bacterium | reverse complement strand
TGAGCAATGTCGACGACGTGATCGCACCGGAGCTCATGGGCGAGGACGCCGCCGACCAGACCGCGATCGACAAGCTGCTCCTCGAGCTCGACGGCACGCCGAACAAATCGAAGCTCGGTGCGAACGCGATCCTCGGTGTCTCGCTCGCCTGCGCGCGCGCCGCGGCGAACGCCGTCGGCCTGCCTTTGTACCGCTACCTCGGCGGGCCGCTCGCGCGCACCCTCCCCGTGCCGCACATGAACATCCTGAACGGCGGCAAGCACGCGACCGACTCGGCCGACATGCAGGAGTACATGGTCGCGCCGATCGGCGCGACGTCGTTCCGCGAGGCGGTGCGCGCCGGCGCCGAGGTGTTCCACGCCTTGAGGGTGATCCTGCACGACCGCGGCATGGGGACGGGCGTGGGCGATGAGGGCGGCTTCGCTCCGGCCGGGCTCAAGGACAACGAGGAGCCCCTCCGCCTCATCGTCCAGGCGATCGAGAAGGCCGGCTATCGCGCCGGCGAGGACGTCGCGATCGCGCTCGATCCGGCGGCGACGGAGCTGTACCGCAGCGGCAAGTACACCCTCGCGCGCGAGAAGGTCACGCTCGACGCCGCCGCCCTCAGCGAGCGCTACGCCGCGTGGCGCACGAAGTATCCGCTCGTGTCGATCGAGGATGGCCTGGCGGAGGACGACTGGGCCGGCTGGAAGCACCTCACGACCCTGCTCGGCGACAAGCTACAGCTCGTGGGCGACGACCTCTTCGTCACGAACATCGAGCGCATCCGGCGCGGCGTGACCGAGGGTATCGCGAACGCGGTGCTGATCAAGCTCAACCAGATCGGAACGCTCTCGGAGACGATCGACGCCGTCGAGCTCGCCCACCGATCGGGCTACGCGACGGTCATCTCACATCGGTCCGGCGAGACCGAGGACACGACCATCGCCGACCTCGCGGTCGCGCTCAACAGCGGACAGATCAAGACCGGATCGCTCTCACGCAGCGAGCGCAACGCGAAGTACAACCGCCTGATGGAGATCGAGATCGAGCTGCAGGACGCCGCGCGCTATCCGGGCCGCGACGCGTTCCCGAGGTCGGCGCGTTAGTCGACGAGCGCGGCGCCGGGCTTTAGGTCTTCTTCGTGCTCTTGGCCGCGCGCTTCGCGACCCGGCTGCGCTTGCGGCGCGCCGCGTTCTTGTGGATCGCGCCCCGCTTCGCTGCGCGGTCGAGCATGCTCGCGGCTTCGGCGACGGCCTCCTGGACCGTCTCGCCGCCCTTCTCGATCGCGGATCGCGCGGCCTTCACCGCGCTGCGCGCGGCGGAGCGCGCGACGGTCTTGATGGTGGTGCGCCGCTGGGTCTGCCGGATGCGCTTGAGAGCGGAGCGCTTCTTCTTCGCCATAGAGCCGGAACGATAACGCAAGTCATACTCACGCCGTGACGATGTCCATCGCTCGGGCGTCGCTCGTCATGATCGCCGCACTCATCGCCAGCCGGATCCTCGGGTGGCTTCGTCTTTCGGTCTTCGGCGCGGCGTTCGGGGAGACGTCCCAGCTCGATGCCTTCTGGGCCGCGTTCCGTATCCCTGACGCGCTGTTCAACCTCGTCGTGGCGGGCGCGCTCGCGTCGGCGTTCATTCCCGTGTTCGCCGGGTATCTCGCGAAGGAGAACGAGAACGAGGCCTGGCACGTGGCCTCGAGCGTGATGAACGTCCTCGTGATCGCGCTGATGGTCCTGTCCGGCCTCATGTGGCTCGCGGCACCCTGGATCGTACCGACGCTGATCGTCTCGCCGAGCTTCGCGAGTCAGCCGGGTCAGCTCGAGCTCACCATCGAGCTCACGCGGATCATGCTGCTCAGCCCGATCTTCATGGGGCTGTCGTCGCTCGTGACCGGCGTGCTGCAGTCGTATCGGCAGTTCCTCGCCGGGGCGATCGCACCACTCGTCTACAACGGAGTGCAGATCCTCTTTGCCCTGTTCGCCGCGCCCTTCGTCGGGATCCACGCGCTCGCGTATGGCGTCGTCGCCGGCGCGGCGATGATGTTCCTTGTTCAGCTGCCGGAGCTCACCTTCCGCCGCACGAAGTACCAGCTCACGTTCGACCTCGGCCATCCGGGCGTGCGCCAGATATTCGCCCTTGCCGGACCGCGCACGCTGTCGCTCGGCGCGGTCCAGCTCGTGTTCTTCGTGGACACGTACCTCGCCTCAGGCATGCGCCCTGGATCGCTCACCGCCCTGAACTACGCGTTCCAGCTGATGCTGCTCCCGCTCGGCGTCTTCTCGATCGCGATCTCGGCCGCCGTGTTCCCCGCGCTCTCGCACTACGCGTCGCTCGGCCAGGCGGCGAAAATGCGCGACGCTTTGCAGCAGGCGATCCGCTGGATCCTGTTCCTGACGCTTCCGACGGCCATCCTCATGGTCGTGCTGCGGCGCCCGCTCGTGAACCTGCTCTTCCAGTACGGGGAGTTCGGTCCCGACGCGCGCGAGCTCGTTCAGGCAGCGTTCCTCTTCTACGCGCTCGGACTAGCCGGTCACGCGCTCGTGCAGATCCTTGCGCGGGCGTACTTCGCGTCGCGCGATACGACGACGCCTCTCGCCCTGACGCTCATCTCGATCGGCGCGAACGTCGTTCTCTCCGTGACGCTTGCGCCGGTGTATGGCATCAACGGCTTGGCACTGGCGAACTCGGTCGCGACGCTGGCGGAGGCGGCGCTGCTGCTGCTGATGCTCGCGCCGCGCGCGCGCCTGCGGCTGGTCGGCCTCGGCTACGCCACGCTGAAGCAGGTCACCGCAGCCTTATTCATGGGCGTCGCGATGTTCGTCTTCATCAATGCGACGAACATTCCGCTGAACCTTGCGCAGGATCCGCCGAAGCTGCTGCTGTTCCTGCAGACGCTCCTCGCCGCCAGCTTCGGTGTCGGCGTCTATCTGCTGGCCGCGTACGCCATGCGTATCGGCGAGCTGCAGGAGGTCATCGCCGTCGTGAGAGCGCGATTTCGAGGGCGGACGGTGGAAGCGGCCTGATCCTTAGCGTCGCATAGACTATCTCGGTGAGTCGAAGCGATACGGAGATCGGGGACCTGCTGCACCAGTGGCGCGAGCTCATGACCGCGGCGCGACCGCGATGGAGCACCGCCGACCTCACGTTCACGCAGCTCCGCGGCCTCTCCGTGCTCGCCCGCCGGCAGCCGCTGCGCATGAGCGACCTCGCGGAGGCGCTCGGCATGACGGCGGCGAGCGCGTCGGCGCTGATCGACCGGATGGTCCAGCGCGGATTCGTGACACGGTGTTCGGACCCTAACGACAGGCGCACGGTCCTCGTGGAGCTGTCGCGGCGCGGCCAGCGCATCCTCGACGTCATGGAGCGAGGTTCGACCGACCACTTCACTCGGATGATCGAGAAGATGACCGCGAACGAGCGCGATGCCCTGGCGACGACGCTCCGGGCGTTCGTTCGGGTCAGCGCCCACAGCGCTGACCGCGTGGCTCACTGATGCTCGTCAGCCTGCTGCGCCGCTACCTGCCTCCGTACCGCAGCGAGGTGGCGATCGTCACGGTCCTGGTGGTGATCCAGTCGATCGCCAACCTGTACCTGCCCAACTTGAATGCCGACATCATCAACAACGGGGTCGCGAAGGGCGACACGGAGTACATCTGGCGGACCGGCGCCCTCATGCTCGGCGTCACACTTGTCCTCGGCGTCCTCGCGGTCGTCAGCGTGTACTACGCCTCGCGCGCCTCGATGGGCGTCGGCCGGGATATCCGCGGCGCCGTCTTTGCGCGCGTGCAGCACTTCTCGGCGCGTGAGATGACTCGCTTTGGGACCCCATCGCTGATCACGCGCAACACCAACGACGTCCAGCAGGTCCAGCTCTTCCTGCAGATCGCGCTCACGATCCTCCTCACCGCGCCGATCCTCGCGGTCGGCGGCGTCATCATGGCGATCCGCGAGAACGCGACCCTCTCGCTGACCCTGGTCGTCATCGTTCCCCTCATGGCCGCGGTGATCGGCACGCTGGTCGCCATTTCGTTACCGCTTTTCCGTCAGATGCAGGTGCGCATCGACCGGATCACCGAGGTCCTGCGGGAGCAGATCACCGGTATCCGGGTCGTCCGCGCTTTCATCCGGATCAGCTCCGAGCAGCGGCGCTTCGACGCGGCGAACAACGATCTGACGTCGACCGCCCTGCGTGTGAACCGGATCTTCGCGCTCGCGATGCCGAGCCTGCTCGGCATCATGAATCTTTCGACGGTCGCGGTACTGTGGTTCGGCGGTCATCTCGTCGATAGCGGCGAGATGCCGATCGGAAACCTGACCGCGTTCCTCATGTACATCTTCCAGATCCTGTTCGCCGTGATGATGGCGGTCTTCATGGTCATCCTCGTGCCGCGCGCGGAGGCGAGCGCCCAGCGGATCGAGGACGTGGTGCGGACCGTTCCGTCGGTGACCGACCCGCTCGCGCCCGTCGAGCCTGAGCGGAACACCGGCTTGGTCGAACTGCGGGACGTCACGTTCGCGTATCCGCACAGTGAGCTGCCGGTGCTGCACGACCTGTCGTTCGCGCTGCGGCCGGGGACGACGACCGGGATCATCGGTGGCACCGGATCGGGAAAGACGACCCTCCTGACCCTGGTCACGCGCGGCTTCGACGTCACGAGCGGCGGCGTCCTGGTCGACGGCGTCGACGTGCGCGATCAGTCCTTGGACCGGCTCTGGAGCCGCCTCGGCCTCGTCCCCCAGGCGGCCTACCTGTTCAAGGGCACAGTGGCCGAGAACCTGCGCTTCGGGAACGAGCGCGCGACCGACGCCGAACTGTGGCGCGCGCTGGAGGTCGCGCAGGCCCGCGACTTCGTCGCGGAGATGCCAGGCCAGCTCGATGCCGCGATCGACCAGGGCGGCACGAATGTCTCTGGTGGCCAACGCCAGCGTCTCGCCATCGCTCGCGCCCTCGTGAAACGTCCGGCGATCTATCTCTTCGATGACTGCTTCTCCGCGGTCGACGCGGCGACCGATGCGCGCCTGCGCAGGGCGCTCCGGGCCGAGACGGGCGATGCGAACGTCGTCATCGTCGCGCAGCGCGTGAGCACGATCCTGCACGCGGATCGGATCGTCGTCCTTGATGAGGGCCGCATCGTGGGGAACGGGACGCACGCCGAGCTGATGACCAGTTGCGCGGAGTACCGCGAGATCGTCGAATCGCAGCTCGGTGAGGCCGCGGCATGATGATGATGGGGCGGTCAGGTAACCGGCCGGGTGGGCGACCCGGGGGCGCGGGCTTCATGGGGATGGGCATGCCCGTCGAGAGGTCGAAGGACTTCCGGGGCACGCTGCGGCGGCTCGTCGGACGTCTTCGTCCCGAACGTCTGACCATCGCGATCGTAGCGATGCTGGCGTCGGCGAGCGTGGTGTTCAGCGTGATCGGCCCGAAGCTCATCGGCAACGCCACGAACGTGATCTTCGAAGGCGTGATCGGCAAGACGCTGCCGGCCGGGATAACGAAGGATCAGGCTGTCGAGGCGCTGCGGTCGCGCGGTCAGGGCCAGCTCGCCGACATGCTGTCGGGGACGAACGTCGTGCCCGGAGCCGGCGTGGACTTCACACAGCTCGAGCAGATCCTGCTGGTGGCCGCTGCCGTCTACGTTCTCGCCGCGGTCCTTGGCTGGCTGCAGGCGTATCTGATGGCCGGCGTCGCACAGCGGACCGTGTACGGCATGCGCCGTGACGTCGAGGCCAAGCTCGCTCGCCTCCCGCTGCGGTACTTCGACAGCCATCCGCACGGCGATCTCCTGAGCCGCGTCACGAATGACGTCGACAACATCGCGACGACGCTCCAACAGGGAATGAGCCAGCTGCTCACCGCGTTCCTCACCGTTGTTGGCGTGCTCGCGATGATGCTCTGGATCAGCCCGCTGCTCGCGGGCCTCGCCATCCTCACGATCCCGCTCTCGCTGGTCGTGACCGTCTTAATCGCCGGTCGCTCGCAGAAGCAGTTCGTCGCGCAGTGGGCGCGCACCGGCGTGCTGAACGGCCACGTCGAGCAGATGCACACCGGACACGCGTTGGTACAGGTCTTCGGCCGGCGTCTGACCGCCATCGCACAGTTCGACCGACTCAATCAGGAGCTTTACGAGGCGAGCTTCGCGGCCCAGTTCCTGTCCGGGATCATCCAGCCGGCGATGGCGTTCCTGTCCAATCTCAATTACGTCGGCGTTGCCGTCATCGGTGGCTACCGCGTCGCGTCCGGAGCGATGACGCTTGGCGACGTGCAGGCGTTCATCCAGTACTCGCGCCAGTTCACGATGCCGCTCACGCAGATCGCGGCGCAGGCGAACCTCCTGCAGTCCGGGCTTGCATCCGCCGAGCGGGTCTTCGAATTCCTGATGGCTCCTGAGGAGATCCCGGATCGCATCACAAGTGAGACGGCGCCGGTGCTCGCGGGCCACGTGACGTTCGATCGCGTTTCGTTCCGGTACCTACCCGACAAGCCGCTCATCGACGACTTCAGCCTCGAGGTGCGACCGGGTGAGACCGTCGCGATCGTCGGGCCGACCGGAGCGGGGAAGACCACGATCGTCAATCTCCTCATGCGCTTCTACGA
>JBGPZT010000210.1:0-3636 GCA_041493915.1 Candidatus Limnocylindria bacterium | reverse complement strand
CTCTGCCGGCCCGGTTCGGACCCCATTCAACGGAGTGCCCTCGATAACGGTGGGCTGCCGGCCGCGGCTAATCGTTCCCTTTCGCCGCGGCGTCTCGCGGGAGCCATTCGCATCGCGCTCGCCGTCCCGGTTCTCACCGTCTCCGGTTCGCTTTCCGGTCCGCGCGACCTACTCGTTCCCGCTCGAACGACGCTGGCGGGCATCTTAGCGAAAAGGCCGATTTTTGGCCATCGCTGCGCCCAGGGTCGGTAGCGCAGGGCCGGTCCGTACAGTTGATAAGTGAAGAACTTACGAGCGTCTGGTCGGCCCCTCGGTCCCATGGCGGTGCGGTCCACCCTGCCCACCCACCCTCCGCTCAAGGTGCGGGAGATCCTCCGTGGGCTGTCCACGGCGACGGGTTACACGGTCACGGTGAAGGCCCTGCGCTACCGCACCGGGCCGCATCTGCAGGCCTTCACCTACTGGGACCACCCCGAGATCGTGATCCAGGTCCCGGAGCCCTTCCGGCCCTTCTGGGAGGAGGTCGACCTCGGCACCTGGGGCTCGCCGAACGTCCTCTTTCGGACGCGGCGCGAGGTCATCCGCTTCCTCTATCTGCACGAGTTCTGTCACTGGTGGCTGTATCTCACGCACGGCTGGGGCGCGGCAGCTGAGATCTCCTGCGACCGCTACGCGTACACCAACTACCGCCGGCTCGGACCGGTCCGTCCGCCGGCGATCCGCTCTCCCGGAGAGCGCGCCGCCTAGTCCCTCGCGCGCCCGGGATCAGGACCGCTCGCGCGGGTGCGCGAGCGAGAGCGGCGAGATCTGCAGCCCGAGCGGCACCTTCAGGTTGTGGCGCGCGACGAGCGCGTTCAGCTCCCCCAAGGGCGCTGCCCAGCTCGGACTCGACGCGGGCGTCGAAATCGGTCGTGGCGCGCGCGGCGTCCAGGAGGCGCTCGGCTGGAAGGTCGTGGAGCAGCGCGGCTCGGTCCGCGAGCCACTCGCGACGTGCGCGCAGGCGGCGGTTCGCGTTCTTCGCGATATGCCTCGCGGCCCAGCGGTCTCCGGCGTAAGGGTCGTCATCGGGGAGCGGCGAGCCTTCGCCCGCGAGCTTCGAGAGCGCCCATGTCGGCGAGCTCGCGCAGTTGGCCTTCGACGCGACGCTCGATGCGCCGGAGGCTCGGCGTCGGTCCGTCGTCCACGGCCGCCAGTATCAGGCGAGGCGCGCGGTGACGATGCCGCCGGGGCCGACCGCGACCGCGGTCGGGACGAGGGCCACGCCGTACTTGCGCGCAAGCTCCGGTCGTCGTGACACGTCGACCATGACCACGTGACGTCCCGCGGCGATGAGGTCGCGCTCGAGTGTGTGGCAGTCGGTGCAGAGCGGATGCGTGAACTGCACGACGATCTCACCGTCCCGCCCTGCGGCGCCGATCTCGGCGAGGTCCACGCGCTCGATGCGACCCGGACGGATCCCGCGGATGCGCGCACGGAAGCGGTAGATCTCGCAGCCCAGGCACAGTCCGGTCGCCGCCGCGAGCAGCGCGAGCGCGGCCACGACGAGGCCGAGCGCCCAGCCGGCGGCGTTGAACCCCAGCGCGTGCGCGAGCGTCGCGCCCCCCAGGAACACGACGCCGACCATGTTCGCGAAGCGCGGCGGGCGGCTGTCCTCGATCGGCCCTTCGCCGAACCGAGGCTGGAGCACCTCGAAATAGAGCAGGCACGGCAGGCACCAGCGGCGTCCGAAAGTCAGTCCGATCGCGAGCTGGGCAGCGATAAGGCCAAGGATCGGCCACCAGCCTGTGGCGACCGCGAGCAGGGACAACGTCCCGACGATCGCCTGGTTCGTGCGCGGTGCGCGCGCGTCGATGACGGCGGTGTCTCTCCACGGATCGGCGGTGCGCGCGAACGCTGCGCTCATATTTCCCGAGGCTAGCCCTCGGAAATGCCACCTCGACCAAATCCGTGCACCCTGGCTAGTAGCGCGGGGCTGCTACTGGGACGTGCCACCCACGCGTAGCGGGCCGCTCGAGCGCGCCGTGTACTTCGGACCCCGTGGCGATGGGACGCTCTCGAACACGACCACGGCGTCGGCGCGGAAGCGCAGATGCGGGACGCGCATGGCCTCGACGCCGGCCGCGATCGCTCGCGCGTCGACGAGCGAGACGTCCTCACGAACGCGCCCGAGCGTCACGTGCGCACGAAGGGGCTTGGCGTCGAAAGCGATCTTGCGGCGGCCGAACTCGGCGCGCACGCCTTCGCCGAGCGCCAGCACCGTCGGCGCACCGGCGCCGATCCCGAGCCATACGACCCTGGGCCGGCCGGTGGGCGGAAAGCGACCTGGTCGGTCGAGCTCGATGTCGAATGCCTTGACGCCGCTCGCGGCCGCCTCGGCGGCAGCGGTCACATCAGCGAGCCTGTCCTCGGGCGTTTGGCCCAAGAACGCCAGCGTGACGTGCATGAGCTCCGGTCTCACGCGGCGCAGCGCGGGAAGATCCGGAACGCAGCGGAAAGCCGCCTCGGCGATCTCGGTGGGAAGTGGGAGCGCGACGAAGAGTCGTATCCGCGAAGGTTAGAACCCTGCGGCGTGGGCCTCGTCAGCGACGAGCAGCGCGATGAACACGATCCCGAGAAGACCGCTGAAGCAGGCGAGCGCGGTCGTGCGGATGCGCTCGCTGCGCGTGATGCGGTCCCGTGTGTCGGCGATCAGAGCACTCATCGCGAGACTTAACTAAGCAAGCAGCGTGCCGCATATTCCCAGACCCCGCGCGTTACCGGATCGTCATAAGTGCGCTAGGCCGGCGTCGGTGCGGTCGCGGGACCCTTGCCCTTCTCGCTCTTTTCGCGCGGCTTCGTCTCGCCCGCCGGCGCCCCGGACGGTGTGGTGTCCGGACCGCCAGTCGCTGCGGCGACCGGGATCTCCTCGCCTGGCTCTTTGAACAGCGCCTCGAACTCGTCGGCGTCGAGCGATTCCTGCGCGATGAGCTTCTGCACGACGAGGTCGAGCTTGTCGCGGTTCTGGGTGAGCACCTCGTGCGCGCGCTGGCGCGCACGATCGACGATGTCGTGGACCTCGGCGTCGATGATCTTCGCGACCTCTTCCGAGTAGTTCCGCTCTTCCTGGATCTGGCGGCCCAGGAAGATGAGCTCGTCGCTGCGGCCGTACTGGAGTGGACCGAGCTTCTCGCTCATGCCGAACTTCGTGACCATCTGCCGCGCCATCTGGGTCGCCTTCTCGATGTCGTTGCTCGCGCCGGTCGTGGCGTCGCCACCCAGGTGCAGCTGCTCAGCGACCCAGCCACCGAGCGCGGCCGCGATGTCGTCCTCGAACTCCCGCTTGGTCCGCATGTAGCGGTCCTCCTGCGGGAGCGACCACGTGACGCCCATGGCCATGCCGCGAGCGACGATCGAGATCTTGTGTACCGGATTGGTGTGTTTGAGCAGCTTGAAGCAGAGCGCGTGGCCGGCCTCGTGGTAGGCCACGATCCACTTCTCCTTCTCGGTGATGACGCGCGAGCGGCGCTCCGGACCGAGGGCGACCTTCTCGAGCGCCTCTTCGAAGTCGATCTGGCCGATCGTCTTCTTGTTGCGGCGCGCGGCGAGGATCGCGGCCTCGTTCACGACGTTGGCGAGGTCAGCGCCCGAGAAGCCGGG
>JBGPZT010000112.1:0-8666 GCA_041493915.1 Candidatus Limnocylindria bacterium | reverse complement strand
CCGTCGCGGCGCTCACGAGGGGAGGGTATCGTCCGTATACTTTCGTTGCAGGGGGCACTCCTGCGACTCACTGAGCGGGAGGGGAGCCGTGTACGGGGGCCTGTCCGTCTACACCGGCAACGCTCATCCGACGTTCGCGCGTGACATCTGTCGCTCCCTGGAGATCCCGCTCGGCGCAGCCGAGGTCTTCAAGTTCGCGAACGACAACATCTTCGTGAAGGTCAACGAGAACGTGCGCGAGCACGACGTGTTCGTGGTCCAGTCCCTCACCGGTGCGTCGGTGAGCGACGCGATCATGGAGCTGCTGATCATGCTCGACGCGTTCAAGCGCGCGTCGGCCGGACGCATCACCGCCGTCATGCCCTATTACGCGTACGGCCGCAGCGACAAGAAGGACCAGCCGCGAGTGCCGATCACGGCACGACTGCTCGCCGACCTCATCGCGGTCGGGGGCGCGAACCGCTTCCTCACGATGGACCTGCACCAGATGCAGATCCAGGGCTTCTTCAGCATCCCGGGCGACGAGCTGTCGGGACGTAACCTCCTGGTGGAGTACCTGCGCACGATCGTCGAGCGGTCGCGCGATGACTGCGCGCTCGTCGTGCCGGACCTCGGCTACGCGAACCAGGCGCGACGCATCGCCGAAATGCTCGATATCCCGCTCGTGTTCATGCAGAAGACGCACCGCGACAACAGCGGGCGCAGCGACGTCGTCGGCGTCATCGGCGACATCGACCGGAAGCGCACGATCGTGATCGACGACGAGATCGATCGCGGGACGACGATGCTCAACACCATCAAGGTTCTGCAGGAACGCGGCGTCGACGAGATCTGGGCCGCCTGCACGCACGGCGTATTCAGCGACAACGCTGCCGAGCGTCTCACCGCGAGCGGTATCGTCGAGCTCATCACCACGGATACCTGCCCGATGCCGCCATCTGTGCGCAACAACGAGAAGGTGCGCGTTCTCACCGTCGCCCCGCTCTTCGCGGAGGCGATCCGCCGGATCCACGAGGGCGAGTCGGTGGGCGCGCTCTTCAATCCACCCGGAGCCCAGATGCCGCTGCCGGTCACCTAGCGATCGACGCTTGAGCGTCCTGGGGCGTCTCTTCGACTCCAACGAGGCCGAGCTCCGGCGACTGAGGAAGGTCGTCGAGAAGATCAACGCGCTCGAGGCCGGCACGAAGGCGCTGTTCGACGACGCCCTGCGCGCCCGCACCACGGAGTTCCGCGACCGCCTGGCGAAGGGCGAGACACTCGACGACATCCTGCCGGAGGCCTTCGCCGCGGTTCGCGAGGCGGCGCGACGGACGCTCGGCCAGCGCCCCTTCGACGTGCAGCTGATGGGTGCGATGGCGCTCCACAAAGGCCACATCGCGGAGATGAAGACCGGCGAGGGCAAGACGCTCGTCGCTTCCGCTGCGCTCTACCTGAGCGCGCTGGCCGGCAGGGGCGCGCACCTCGTCACGCCGAACGACTACCTCGCGAAGACCGGTGCCGGCTGGATGGCCCCGATCTACAGCCTTCTCGGGATGAGCGTGGCGTACATCGCGCACGAGAAGTCCGCGATCTACGACGCCAGTGTCGTGCTGGAGGCGGTCGACGAGCGCCACCGCCACTGGCGTGATGTCACCCGGCGGGAGGCGTACGTCGCCGACATCACCTACGGGCAGAACAGCGAGTTCGGCTTCGACTACTTGCGCGACAACATGGTCGACGACCTCGCGCACATGGTGCAGCGCGACCTTTACTACGCGATCGTCGACGAGGCCGACTCGATCCTCATCGACGAGGCTCGGACACCGCTCATCATCAGCTCGCCCGCGGAGGACGTCTCCGAGCAGTACTACCGTTGCGCGTCGGTCGCCAAGAAGCTCCGGCCCGAGACGGACTACATCCTCGAGGAGAAGCACCACGCGGTGTCGCTGACCGAAGAGGGCATCGCGAAGGCCGAGAAGCTGCTCGGGCTGCAGAACATGTACGAGGGCGACGTCACCGCCGTGCACTTCCTCGACAACGCGCTGAAGGCGCATGCGCTGTACCGCCGGGACAAGGAGTACGTCGTCAAGGACGGCGAGGTCGTGATCGTCGACGAGTTCACCGGCCGCCTGATGCCCGGTCGCCGCTGGAGCGACGGACTGCACCAGGCCGTCGAGGCGAAGGAAGGCGTGAAGATCCAGCGCGAAACGCGCACGTTCGCGACGATCACGATCCAGAACTACTTCCGGATGTACGAAAAGCTCGCCGGCATGACCGGTACGGCGGCGACGGAGGCCGAGGAGCTCTTCAAGGTCTACAAGCTCGAGGTCACGCAGATCCCGACACATCGGCCGATGGTCCGGAGGGACGACCCCGACCTCGTGTACGCCACCGAGCAGGGGAAGTGGAACGCGGTCATCGCGGACGTCAAGGAGCGCAATGACCGCGGCCAGCCGGTTCTCATCGGCACGACGTCGGTCGAGAAGAGCCAGCAGCTGTCCGACGAGCTGCGCCGCCACGGCATCAAGCACGAGGTCCTGAACGCGAAGAACCACGAGCGCGAGGCGCTCATCATCGCCGAGGCCGGTCAACAGGGCGCGGTCACGCTCTCGACGAACATGGCCGGCCGCGGCGTGGACATCCTCCTCGGTCCCGGCGTCGTCGATCGCGGCGGTCTACACGTGATCGGAACGGAGCGGCACGAGGCGCGGCGCATCGACAACCAGCTCCGCGGCCGTGCCGGCCGGCAAGGCGACCCGGGATCGACGCGCTTCTTCAACTCGCTAGAGGACGATCTGATCCGCATCTTCGCGTCGGAGCGCGTCGCCGGGCTTTTGGGCCGGATGGGGATGAACGACGAGGCGCCGATCGAATCGGGGATGGTCACCGGCGCGATCACGCAGGCGCAGATCAAGGTCGAGACGCGCAACTTCGACATGCGCAAGCGCGCGCTCGAATTCGACGACGTGCTCAACAACCAGCGCAACGAGATCTACAAGGACCGCCGAAAGATCCTCGAGAAGGGCGACGTGCGCGAGACCGTCCTCGACTTCCTGCACGATGAGGCGTCCAACATCGTCGATGCCGAGGCGTCCTCACCGGATGCCGAAGACTGGGATCTCGACAAGCTGGCCGCCGCGCTCGGAGCGCTCGTGGGTCGCGAGCTCGCCGCCGGATCGTTCGGGCAGCCTGCCGGGCTCGAGGAGCTGCGCGACACCGTCGCGCAGATCGTCGACGACGCCTACGCCGCGAAGGAGGCCGAGCTCGGCGATCCCGAGGTCATGCGTGCCGTCGAGCGTTGGGTGATGCTACGGACCATCGACACGCACTGGATCGAGCACCTCACCGCGATGGAGGAGCTCCGCGAAGGGATCTACCTGCGGGGCTACGGCCAGCAGGACCCGCTCGTCGCCTACAAGCACGAGGCGCACGACTACTTCGAGCAGATGCAGGCCCGGGTCGCGACGGGCGTCGCCCAGACGGTGCTGCGCGTGTCAGTGCGCACGGCGGAACAGGCCGAGCAGGAAGAGCAAAGGCAGGGGAGCACACCGCAGCAGACCTCGACGTCCGGGAGCGGAACGACGTCAACCGCGCGGAACGACATGAGGACGAATCGCGATGAACAGGTGCCCACGACATCGAGTGGCAAGGCGAAGCTCGGCCGAAACGACCCGTGCTGGTGCGGGTCGGGTAAGAAATTCAAGAAGTGTCATGGCCGCTAGGACGGCAGCGCCGCGGGTGACGCGGCGAGACGTGTGGGAGACAGCGGGCGCATCGCGAACGAGAGTTGAGCCCGCGCCATGAAGCTCACGGAGCACGAGTGGGCCGAGCGGGCGAGTTTCGAGAGAGCGATGCGCCCGCTGGCTCCAGCCGACCCATCGCGAGACCCGCGGCGCTCGGCCGCTAGCGCGCCGTGATCACGATCCCGTTCGACCCCAACATCCACATCGGGCCGCTTGCCATTGCCTGGCACGGCATCTTCACCGCTGTCGGCATTCTGTTCGGCGTCTGGCTCCCACTTCGTCTGATTGGTCCCCGCATCTCCGAGGAGGACGCCACCGCCGTCGCGACGTGGGGTGTCGTCTGCGGCATCGTTGGTGCCCGACTCGTTCACGTCATCGACCTGTGGCAGTACTACCTGGCGAACCCGTTGCAGATCTTCTTGATCTGGACGGGCGGCATCGCCATCTGGGGTGGTGCCATAGGCGGCGTGCTCGGCGGGCTCTTCGTTGGCGTACGACGGAAGCTTCCCATCGGATTCGGGGCGGACGGAGCTGCCCCCGGTATCGCGCTCGGGTTCGCGATCGGACGGATCGGCGACATCATCAACGGCGAACATCACGCCGTGCCATGTGAGGCACCGTATGGCCTGTGCGTCGGCTACACCTACGACGGTCCCGGCTATTTGGGACAGCCTGGGCCGGTCCATCTCGTCGTCGGCTATGACCTCGTGTGGAATCTCGTGAGCGTCGCGGGTTCGCTTGCGCTGCGCGGCCGTGGTCTCCCCGATGGGCTCATCTTCTGGCTCGCTGCGGCGTGGTACGCGGTCGGCCGCTTCCTGCTCGGCTACCTGCGGATCGCCGACCCGACGTACGCGTTCGGTCTGCGCGAGGACCAGGTCATCGCCATGTTCGTGCTGGCGGCGGCGATCCCGATGATCATCAGGCTGACACTGTTCGGTCGCGCGCCGGAGCCAGTAACGACCTGATCGAGCTCCCGTTCGACCCGGACCTGGTGATCGGGTCATTCCGCGTCGCGTGGCACTCGGTCTTCGCGTTCGTCGGCATGCTTGTCGGCGCGTTCGTCTCGATCCGCTGCGCCCGTTATCTCGTGCGGGACGAGCGGGTCTATCCCTTCGCCATCGCGGTGGTCATCGGCGGTCTCGTCGGCGCGCGCATCGCCCACGTCACAGACAACTGGGCCCTTTACGCGAACGATCCCCTTCGCGCTCTTCAGTTCTGGAGCGGCGGCATCGGCACGATGGGCGCGCCGATCGGCTCGACGATCTCCGGTTACCTCGCCGCACGCTGGCTTCGCCTTCCCATTGGCTTCATGTTCGACACGACCGTCATCGGCATCGCGCTCGGTGAGGCGATCGGGCGCATCGGCGACATCGTCAACGGCGAGCATCACTCGATCCCGTGCGCGGACCTTCCGTGGTGCGTGCGCTACACGCATCCCAACACGCTGGGTCAGGGCACGTCGGTCCACCCGATCGGCTTGTACGACGGCCTCCTGATGCTCGGGATATCCATCGTTCTCTACGTCTACTGGCGGCGCGTGCGCGGGCGTCCGCCCGAGGGCCGGGTCTGGCTTGCCTACCTGCTCCTTCTCGGCGGCGGCCGGTTCCTCCTTTCGTTCCTCCGGACCGACCCGCTCTTCCTCGGTGGGCTACAGCAGGCCCAGGTCCTGGGCCTGCTGTATTTGGGCGCTGGAGCGGTCAGCCTGCCTCTGCTGGGGCGTCGAGCCGCCCGGCTGGCGAGCGCATCGCGAGCACAAAATGGGGAAAAACCCCTTCTCAAACAGGTGTCAGACCGGTAAACTCCCGTCCGGAAAGCGGCACACAGCCGCCTGTGGGGAGCGTCATGAAAGAGTGGATCGTCTGCGAGGACAACTGCCTCAAGTGTTCCTACGGCGCGACCCTCGACTGCGACGGCGACTGCCCTCGCTGCCCGCGTAACACCTACTGCCCGTGCGTGACTTTCGTCAGCTTCGCCGCCGGCAAGCTGGCACCCGTGGCCCAGCCCATCACGACCACCTTCGAACGACCTCGCAAGCGCTGACGCGTCATGACCCTCGATCCGGCGGCGCTCGCCGCTGTGCGCGAGCGTATCGACCGCATGGCGGTGTTCCTTTGACCTCCCCGCTCTTCGCAGCGAGGTCGCGCGTCTAGAGGCCGAGTCCTCCGCGCCCGACCTCTGGAACGACCGTCAGCGCGCGCAGCAGGTCATGAAGCGACTCGGCCTCATCCGCGCGCGCGTCGAGCGCTGGGATTCCTTTCGCCAGCGCGCGGCGGATCTTGTCGAGCTCGCGTCGATGGCCGAAGACCCTGCTCTCAGCGCCGATCTCGAGCGCGAGACGGCGCAGCTCACCCGCGAGGTCGACAAGGCGAGCCTCGAGGCACAGCTCGGCGGTCCATACGACGAGCGCGACGCGGTCGTGGCGATCTCCGCCGGAGTTGGCGGGACGGATGCCGCGGACTGGGCGCAGATGCTGGTGCGCATGTATCTGCGCTGGGCGGAGCGGCACGGAATGCGGGCCGAGATCGTCGAGTCGACTCCCGGCGACGAGGCGGGCATCCGCAGTGCGACGATCACCGTCGAAGGACCGTACGCGTACGGATATCTCAAGACCGAGCGCGGCACGCATCGGCTGGTGCGGATCTCGCCCTTCGATTTCCAAAGGCGCCGGCAGACCTCGTTCGCTCTCGTCGATCCGACACCGCAGGTCGAGAGCGACGCCGAGATCGAGATCCGGCCCGAGGAGCTGAAGATCGACACCTACCGCGCGACCGGTGCCGGTGGTCAGAACGTCAACAAGACCGAGACCGCGGTGCGCATCACGCATCTACCGAGCGGCATCGTCGTTTCGTGCCAGAACGAGCGCTCGCAGCTGCAGAACCGCGAGACCGCGCTGCGCATCCTGAAGGCACGCCTGCTCGAGAAGCGCGTGCTCGAACAGGAGGCCGAGCAGGCACGCGAGCGTGGTGAGATGCGCTCGGCCGATTGGGGCAGCCAGATCCGCTCGTACGTCCTCCACCCCTACACGCTGGTGAAGGACCATCGGACAGGCGTCGAGGTCGGCGACCCGACGCGCGTGCTTGACGGCGATATCGACGTATTCATTGAGGCGGCGCTGTCAAAGCCGACCGGTGGCACGCCGACTGCTCAGTAACCACCCGTAGCGCCATGGGCGCCGGGGGCGTACCCGCGTGGAGGTTGTTTCATGGTCAACGCGAAAGATCTACGAGACCTGTTCGAGGACATCCGCAGCGAAGCGGGCAAGCGGGCATCTCACTTCATGAGTGACGCGAAGATGCCCGACATGGGCAGGATGCCGGAGATCCGTCGGCGCGACGACACGCCGGGCATCGTGTGGCTCGGCCTCGGTCTCGTTCTCGGCGCAGTCGTCGGCATGGCCATCGCGCTCATCGCGGCGCCCTATCCGGGTCACGAGACACGGCGGCGCCTCGGGCAGCAGGTGGACAAGGTGAAGCGCCAGAGCGAGGACCAGCTCGAGCAGATCCGTGCCGTGAAGAACGGGAACGGCGGCACGCCGGCATACACGACGCCAACGTCGGCGCACGAGCGCAGCTAGCGCAATCTCGCGACCTGCTGAGCTGACCGGCTAAGCGCGCATCGCCTTAGCGAGCTCGATGAGCTTCTCGCGCGTATTGAGCGAGGGCTCGTCGAGCACGCGCTCGAAGAGCGCGTTGAGGATATGGCCGACCTCGGGCCCGGCCGGGATGCCGAGCTCGCGCATGATGTCGTTGCCGTCGATCTTGAGATCGCGCAGCGAGAACGCGTTGGCGGCCGCGATCTCCTCCTGCACGCGCTGCCACAGCGCTTCGAGCGCATACATGCGCGGCGAGCGCGCGCCACTGCCGATGTTGTCGGCCCGCCGCAGCGCGAACAGCGCCGGGATGTAGTCGAGTCCGATCTTCCGGATGAAGCGGCGGACGGCCGAGTCGGTCCAGTGGGTCTCGTACCAGAACATGTGGTTGCGGATGAGGTGCGCGACCTCGGCCACCGTCTCCTTGTCGAACTTCCAGCGGCGCAGGATCTGACGCGCCTTGAACTCGCCCACGAACTCGTGCTGGTGGAAGTGACCGTCGGCGAACGTCTCCGGCTTGCCGATGTCGTGGAAGAGGCCGGCCAGGCGCAGCACGAGATCGCCGGGCGGCGTCGCGTCGACGGTCGCGAGCGAATGCTCGAACACGTCCTGCGCCGCGACCTTGTCCTGCGGCGTCTTCTTGCACTCTTCGAGCTCGGGGCAGATGACGTCGAGCAGGCCGACATCGGAGAGAAGGCGCAGCGCCGCGGAGGGGCGCGGCGCGCCGACGATCTTGACGATCTCCTGCTGGATGCGCTCGCCCGAGAGGGTCGCGGCGAGCGGGGCGCACTCGCGGATCGCCCGCGCGGTGCGGTCGTCGATACGGAGGTCGAGCAGCGTGGCGAAGCGCACGGCGCGGAGCATCCGCAGGGCGTCCTCGCGGAAGCGCTCCTCCGGCTCGCCGACGGCGCGCAGCACACGCGCGCTCAGGTCGCGCTGGCCACCGAACGGGTCCACGAGCTCGCCGGGCGTGCCGTTGCGTCCGGGCCGCCAGGCCATCGCGTTCATCGTGAAATCGCGGCGCGAGAGGTCCGCCGTGAGCGAATCGGTGAACGCGACGCTGTCGGGACGGCGATGATCGCTGTAGTCGGCCTCGACGCGGTAGGTCGTGACCTCGACCTCGTGGTCGCCCGACCGCACGATGACGGTCCCGAAGCGGTTCGTGTACAGGGAGCGCGCGAAGAGCTTCTGGATCTCCTCCGGGGTCGCATCGGTCGCGACGTCCCAGTCCTGCGGGTCGACGCCGCGGATCGCGTCGCGCACGCAGCCGCCGACGACGTAGGCGGCGTGGCCGGCTTCGGTGAGCTTCTCGACGACGCGCTCGACGTCCTTTGGGACCTTCAGATCGGTGATGG
>JBGPZT010000225.1:0-3061 GCA_041493915.1 Candidatus Limnocylindria bacterium | reverse complement strand
TGACCTCCTCCTGCGCGTGGAGGTCCAGCGTGGTGCGCGCGGTCAGGTCGAACCGGTCCAGCTCGTAGAGCGTGCTCACGCCCGTCAGCCCGAGCAGCTCGGTGCGCACCGCGCTCGCGCCCTTCCGCGCGATGAACGAGACGCGGGGCACTTCCGGCGCGTGGCTGCGCGGCGTCAGGCCCACGGCCAACGCGGCGTCGCGCAGGTCCGCCGAGATGATGCCCTCGCGGGCGACGAGGCGGAGGTGCTGATCCGTCCGCTTCCGCAGCTCGTCGCGCCCGTCCGCCTGCAGCAGCAGGTAGGACGGCCGACGTTGCGCCAGCATCAGGCTGAGCACCTGGCGGTAGGCGACGGCGCGCCGCGCAACGGCTGCGGAGTCGGAGACCGTCCCAACGCGCGCCTCTTCCCACAGCAGCCGGTTCACCTCGTCCGGGTTGGCCCCGTACCACGCCCACAGCCCGTCGCCCAGGCCGGTGACCTCACCGTGCCCCGCAATGGCCGCGAGCGGTACGGAGTTGAGGTAGTCGGCGACGATGCGGCGACGCGCGGCCTCCGTGTTCTCGCCGCCCAGGTAGCTTCGCAGCGAGGCAGCTTCCATCTGGAGCAGTTTCTCCCGCGTCGAGCGCGTCCGGCCCTCCGTCGAGTGTCGGAACTTCTCGATCTGCGTGGCCAGCGTGCTCGCGCCGGGCACCGAGCGGCTGCTGCCTAGCCAGCTCAGTGCGAAGTCGGCGGCCGCCTTCGCCATGCGCGACCAGTCGACCGACGGGTTGTGGTTCCGGAAGCGCGGGTCGAGTAACGCGCGGTCCTCGAGGAACAGCAGCGTCTGCCACACGGCTGGGGGGACGGAGTCGACGGAGGAGTAGGTCCGCTCGGGGTAGCGAGACTCGAAGACCGTCGCGCCGCGTCGGTCGAGGATCCGGAGCCCCGCCTGCGTCTTTTCACGGAAGATCGGGGACACGCCCCGGTCCACCGTCTCCGCGAACCGTTCCGAGACGCGGACCTGCGCGGCGATGCGGTAGCCCCGCCCTGTCGCCGTCTGCAGCGCGGCCGGCAAGCGCGCGTACCCGAAGCGACGGTCGTACGGACCATCGCCTGGGAAGCGGATGCGGTCGCTCGGACCCGCGCCGATCTCGTTGGTCAGCTGCGACGCCTGCCGGGTGAAGTAGCGCGCCTGGAGCCACGACGCCCGCGCCTCGTAGCGGGTGGCGAGGCCGACTAGCGCCAACAGCAAGAGCGCCGCGGTTGCGATCCGGCGTCTGCGGGGACTCCGCTGTCCTGTCACGGTACGCTCCTCACGCGCCATCACCCTCGAAGAACGGAGGCTGCCGCAGCCTACGGCAGATCGCTTCCGGCGGGTATCGCTCAAACAGACGAAAAACGACGTACGCGGCGCCATCCGTCCTTCCGAGCTAGCCCGCCATCCCTCGTCCGGCGGATATCGTTCGGCCGGACCGCCCGGTAGCTTGCCTGGGTGCTCCGGGATGCTGGGCGGAGCCCCTCGGCCTCACCTCCCCGACACATTCGACGCCGCGGTGGTCGCCTTAGGGGCCCGGTTCGGTGCTCTCGGCATTGGGAGGTCCCATGCAGGTCCCCGCGCAGGACAAAACCCTCGTCCGCTTCGAGATCACTCCGCGCTCGATCGGGTGGATCCTGGCGACGGTCGTGGGCGTGTGGTTGTTCCTCCACCTCCGATTGGTCGTGCTGCTGCTGGTGGTGTCCCTTGTCTTCGCGGGCACCTTTAATCCGCTGGTCGAGTGGATGGAGCGGCGCGGCCTCAAGCGCGTCTACGCGCTCATGTTGCTTTTCTTCGCATTGCTCCTCGTCACGTCACTGCTGATCGTCCTGACCGTCCCCCCCCTCATCGAGCAGCTCGCCCAGATGGTGCGCGACGCCCCGACCCATCGCGACCAATTGGTCGTTCTGCTCCAGCAGCGCGAGTTCACGGCCCCGCTCGCCCGTGCCGTGCAGCACGCGGATCTGGAGCAGGCGGTCGCCCGCATCGAGGGCAATCTGGTGGGCTACTGGCCCCGGGTCGTGGAGGCGCTCGGATGGGTCGTGACCACGTTGTTCCTGTCGTTTTATCTCCTCGCCGACGGCAAGCGCACGCAGGGTGCGCTCTACGCCATCGTGCCGCGCCACTACCACATGCGGCTGGCTCGCATCCTCCAGAACCTGGAGGTGATCGTCGGCGGCTACATGCGCGGCCAGCTCATCACGTCCGCGGCGATCGGGGTGTTCACCTTTCTGCTCCTGTTCATCTGTAAGGTCCCCAATGCGCTGTTCCTCGCGTGGTTTGCGGCGCTGGCGGACGTGATCCCGTTCATCGGAGGGTTGCTGGCCACCGCCCCCGCCGTGCTCGCCGCGCTCTCCCGGGGAGTGCCCACGGGCATCGTGGTGCTGGTCGCCCTGTTCATCTATCAGGAGGTGGAGAATCGGGTCCTGGTTCCGAAGGTCTACGGGCGCGTGCTGCGGCTCTCCTCGACCACCGTCGTCCTCGCGCTGGTCGCTGGCGGCGTCTTGTTCGGCGTGATCGGGGCGCTGTTGGCCCTCCCGATCGCGGCGGGTCTGCAGATGATGCTGGCGGAGCTGCGGGTGGAGATGCCCGGTGACGACAGCGACGATCGGTCGGCGCTCGCCCGAGACGCAAAGACCGAGGCCACCTACGAGCGCATGAGTGCCGGCGCGACGGCCCCGGACGCGGGACAGATCGCGCGGGACCTCGCGCACGACATCCGTGACGCGGACGCCGAAGATGCCGCGGCCGCGGATGCCGCGAAAGAATCAGCGGGAGTCGAACCATGATCACCACACGCCTCGCCCCGGGCGCCGAGACCGGCTCCACGGTGGACTCCATCACCGAGCTGCAAACGGGAGCCCTCCAGGACGCGATTCTCAACAGCGCCAACTTCTCGAGTATCGCGACTGACGCGAAGGGCGTGATCCAGATCTTCAACGTCGGCGCCGAGCGGATGCTGGGCTACACGGCCGCCGAAGTGATGAACAAGATCACGCCGGCCGACATTTCCGACCCGCAGGAAGTGATCGCACGCGCCAAAGCACT
>JBGPZT010000220.1:0-3273 GCA_041493915.1 Candidatus Limnocylindria bacterium | reverse complement strand
TGGCGCAGCGAACCGACTTCGTTGTATGTGGGAACGACGACGGAGATGAACGTGCGGCTAGTCTAGGTCCGTGCGCGTCACCTTCGATGCGCGCCATCTGCAAACGGTGGCCCGTGTTCGCGGTATCGGTCGCTACACACGAAACCTGCTCGCGGCGTTCGCGCGCCTCGCGCCGGATGACATCGAGTGGACGCTGCTGCGTCTTCGCAATTTCCCACCGGCCGATCCTTCGCCGCTGCCGCCGCATCGCGATCTCAACACGCTGCGCCTGCGGCGGCCGGAGCTCTCGATGCTCGCCGTCGATCCGATCCTGCTGTCAGCCGAGCTCGCCGTCGCGCGTCCGCGCATCTACCACTCGACACAGCTCGGCCTACCGGCGCTGCGCGCTTGCCGCGCGGTGATCACGATCCACGACCTCGCGCCGCTGCGCTGGCCCGAGCACTACCTCCGCCTGCCGCACGCGCGCATGGGCCATGCGTGGGAGTACGCGCTGGCGCGACGTGCCGACGCGATCATCGCGGTGTCCGAGGCCACCCGGCGCGACGTCGTCGACCTGCTGCGGGTCCCGGCCGAACGGGTGACGGTGATCCCCGAAGCGGTCGACACGGACTTCAGACCTCCGCCCGCCGAGGAGGGCCGCCGCGTCGCGGCAACTTTTGGCGTGCCGGGACGGTACGTTCTGTATGTCGGCCAGTTCGATCCCCGCAAGAACATGGACGGCCTCCTCGCGGCCTTCGCCCGCGCGGCCGCGCTCGATGGCGAGCTCCGCCTGGTCATCGCGGGCGATCTCGGCAAGCTGTCCTCTTTCCTCACACGCGCGCTCGAGCGGACCCACGCGCCGCGCGAACGGATCGTGATGACGGGCCGCGTGGATGACACGACGCTGGCGGCCCTGTACGCGGGTGCGGAGTGCCTCCTCCACGCCGCGCTGCTCGAGGGCTTCGGCCTGACGCCGCTCGAGTCCCTCGCCGCCGGGACGCCGGTCGTCGGCTACCGCGCCGGCGCGGTCGAGGAGGTCGTCGGCGACGCCGGCGTGCTGGTCGACGCGAGCGAGCCGGAAGCGCTCGGCGACGCGCTCATCGCGTATCTCGGGGACACCGCGCGGCAGCGGGAGCTGCGGGCGCGAGCGCGGCCGCGCGCAGCCCGTTTCTCGTGGGACCGGGCCGCCGCCGACACGCTCGCCGTCTACCGACGCGTCGCCTAGCCCGGTACCATTAGGTTCCCCGTGGCACGTCGTATCCCTCTTCCGCGACTCACGCAGCGTCAGCGCATGGCGCGGTGGCAGCGCGAGCGTCGCCAGCAGACGATCATCGTGACGATCTTCTCGGCGATCCTCTTCTTCACGCTCGGCCTGGTGGCCTGGGCCGCGTCCTCACGCTACTACACCGACAACCTGAGACCCGCGTTGATAATCGACGGTCGCTCCGTGTCGCTGCGCGAGTACCGGCGCGAGCTCGCGTACCAGTACGTCCGCTTCTACATCGACTTCGGCGTGCCGCCCGGCTACGAGAACGATCCGCAGGTCCTCACGCAGAAGGCCGAATACGAAGGCGTTGCGCTGGACGCGCTCGTGGAGGAGTCGATCCTTGACTCTGCCGCGCGCGCGGACGGCATCACCTACGACCAGGCGGCCATCGACGCGAAATACAACGCGGACTTCGGCGAGTACCACCCGCGCCACATCCTCATCACGCCGAAGGGCGACGACAAAGAGCTCGCCGATGCGGTCGCGGCGGCGAAGGCGCGTGCGATCGCCGATCAGCTCAAGCAGGATCCCAACAACCAGACCCTCTGGAATCAGCTGGCCGCCGACAACTCCGACGACACGAGCAATGCGCAATCGGGTGGCGATCTCGGCTGGGTGGCCAAGGGCCAGTTCGTCCCGGAGTTCGAGGACGCCGCGAAGACGCTCCCGATGGGCCAGGTGTCGGATCCGGTGAAGAGCCAGTTCGGCTACCACATCCTTCAGGTCCTGGAGAAGCGCGGGCCTGAAGCGAACGAGTTCGTCACGCGCGCTCTTTCGTACGGGATCCCGCTCGATGAGGTCAGGGTCCGCGCGAGGTATGAGCTGCTGCGCGAGGAGTACACGAAGCGAGCGCAGGAGCACAACACGCAGTCGCCGACGGAGCAGGTGCACGTTGCGTGGATCCAGGTCGCCACGCCGTTCCCGACCGCGGGCGGCGATTTCCAGACGTACGCGGATCAGCTGAAGAAGGTCGCGGACATCCAGAAGGAGTTCGACAAGGGAACGGACTTCGCGGAGATCGCGAAGCAGTTCTCGGAGGACAGCGCGACGAAGGACAACGGCGGCGAGCTTGGCTGGTACGCGCGCGGCATGCTCACGCAGCCCGATCTCGAGAATGAGATCTTCGTCCTGGACGTGGGCCTGCGCACGAGCCAGCACAGCGATCGGTCCACCACGGTCTGGTACAAGATCCTCGAGAAGGACCCCGCCCGCGCGCTCGACGACGACCAGAAGACGAAGATCAAGAACAACGCGTACACGTATTGGCTCCAGCAGGAGAAGAAGGCGCACGGCGTCCAGAAGCTGGTGCCCGGGCACGAGCTCGACGGCTGATCTTCCTGAGCCGCTCGAGCGGCTCCTCGCGCGTTTTCCCGGCGGCGTCGACGTCATCCTTGCGAGCGCGCTCGACCGCCACTCCTTCTCGACGCTGCGCGCTGTCGTTCTCGTCCTCGATGCGAAGCCTGACCTAGCGGTCCTGCGCAAGCACTACCCGCCAAGGCATCCGCTGACTGCCCTGGGCGCGGCCGGCGAGCGCCCGCTGACGCTCGACTCGGTGAGCGCCTCCGATGCACGGTTCGTCGTTTTCCCACCGGTCGACCCCTATGTCGATCTCGCATCTGTCGCGGCCATCAGCCGCATCGCCGACCGCCTCCGCTCGCCCGACGGCTGCCCGTGGGACCGCGAGCAGACTCACGCCTCGCTGCGCCCGAATCTGCTCGAAGAGGCATACGAGGCGCTCGAGGCGCTCGATTCGGGAGACCTCGAGCGACTGCGAGACGAGCTCGGCGACCTCCTGTTCCAGGTCGCGATCCACGCGCAGCTTGCTCACGAGGAGGGCGCCTTCGACATCGCGGATGTCGCGCGGCGCTTGGGCGAGAAGCTGGTCCGTCGTCACCCGCACGTTTTCGACGGCGTGGCCATCGAGGGCGGCGACCTGCTCGCGCAGTGGGAGCGCATCAAGCGCGAGGAGCGCAGGGAAGTGCCGGAAGGCGCGAAGGGCAGCGGCAAGGATGTGCAGAGCGTGCTCG
>JBGPZT010000060.1:0-14747 GCA_041493915.1 Candidatus Limnocylindria bacterium | reverse complement strand
TCGAAGCCGATGATCGAGAGCTGCGCCCGCAGCCGCTCCGCCTGCCCCTCGTCGCGTGTGAGGAGCACGACCGGCGTGCCGAACGCGACGACCGCTCCGCAGCGGACCGCGAAGCCGTCGTTCCCGACGATGTTGAGCGCGCCGCGGCGATGACCGGCGCCGAACAGGTGCGGCGGGCGTGGGTCGAGGAGCGCAGCGCCTGGCGGCAGGGGATCGCTCAGCAGCGGTAGTGGACGGCGATCCGCGAGCGTCGCGCCGCGGTGGTTGAGCTCGCGCACGTGCGGGTAGTACGCGGGCGCGACAGGCAGGCCCTGCGCGATCGTCTCGCGGAACTCGCGGAAGTCGCCGGCGGCGGCGCGCGCGACGTCGTTGTGGCGGCGCTCGAAGCCGAGCGTCGTCCAGCGCGATCCCGCAACGGTGGCACTGCAGGCACTGCCGCCACCGTGCGTCGGGAAGACGGCAACGTAGTCCGCGAGGCTGAGCACCTTGTCGCGCAGCGTCGCGTACGCGTCGCGCGCGAGCCGCTCCTCCAGCTCAGGGCCGAGAAGGTCGACGCGCGCGATGTTTCCGACGAGCAGCGCGCCTCCGCTGAAGAGGTACTGCGGATCGTCGGCGCGGCGCAGGTCGCTCACGAGGAACGCGATGTGTTCGGGGGTGTGGCCCGGCGTCGCCATACAGCGCACGCGGAGCGCGCCGACATCGAGGCTTTCTCCATCGCGCAGGGTGGTGTGCGGGTACTCGATCCGCGCCTCGGGACCCGCGACCACCGCGATGGGGCGCAGCTCCGCCAGCGCGCGCGAACCCGACAGGTAGTCGTTGTGGACGTGCGTCTCGAACGAGTGCGTGATGAGCACGTCCAGCTTCGACGCGGCCGCGAGATACGCGTCGACAGCACGGTCGGGGTCGACGAGGAACGCGACACCGGCATCGGGATCGGCGACAAGATAGCTCGCGTGCCCCAGTCCGGCGTCGAAGAACTGCTGTAGCAGCACGGCCGAAATGCTAGAGCGGGCCGAGGCCCGCGAAGCCGAGCACGCTCGGCAACACCGAACCGAACAGGTAACCGGCGATGCCGGCGAACGCGGCGAGGGCGACGACCTCGAGGCCGGAGCGGAGCGGGCTGCGCTTCGTCCACCTGGTCTTGACGGCGCCGATGCCGAACATGACGACGCCGCACAGCACGATCGACGCCGCAGGCGCGTTGGCGATCGGGAGAAAGAGGTACGGCAGGATCGGAACGAGCGATGCGAGCCCGAACGCACCGCCCATGACCATCGCACCCTGCAGCGCGCCAGGGCCCTCCTCGATGACGAGGCCCAGCTCCTTTTCGACCATCGTCTTGAGCAGCACGGTCGGCTCGCGAGCGAGCTCCGCCGCGACCCGTCGCGCCGCTGCCTCTGAGAGACCCTCGGCCTCGAGCATGTACGCGACCTCGGCCTCCGCCTCGGCCGGGCGGTCGCGCACCTCTTCACGCTCGTTCTCGATCTGCGCGACGTAGATCTCGCGCTGGCTCTTCGATGACATGTACTCGCCCGCGGCCATCGAGAAGACGCCAGCGAGCGCGGACGCGATACCCGCGACGAGGACCGCGAAGCGATCTCCGCTCGCCGCGCCGACAGTGCTGACGACCGCGAGAGTGCTGACGAGACCGTCCTGCATGCCGAACAGCGCTTCTCGGATCTCGCCGAGCAGCTCAGCTTCCCTGCGCTCGTCCGCGAGATGCCGCGCGAGCCACTGCCGATCGAGGTGTCGGGCGTCGTTCTCGGTCGACTCCGCCGGGCCGTGTGTCGTGCTCAGATGACCCGCCCGCGGCCGCCGCTGCCGTCGACGAGCGGGAGCTTCGCGCGGTCCCACGCGTTCACGCCGCCCTCGAGGTTCTCCGCCTCGTAGCCGAGCTTCCGCAGCCCGCGGACCGCGGCCTCGCTGCGTACTCCGCTGCGACAGACCGCGACGATGGTCCGCTCCTTCGGTAGCTCGCCCAGACGGGCGGCGAGCTCGCCGAGTGGGATGTGCTGCGCTCCGTCGATATGGCCGGCGGTCCACTCGTCGTCCTGGCGGACATCGAGCAGATGGAGCTCCGCCTGCCGCTTGCTGAATTCGTCGACCTGCACGGTGACGATTCTGCGAGGAAACACTCACCCGCACAATGAGCGCGTAACCAAGCGTCGCACCTCGCGTGACGGTCAGCCCGCGGGAGAGAGCGGACAAGCGCTGGTCGAGACCGCGCTCTCGCTGTCGCTCCTTGTGTTCACGATCCTGGGGGGCGCGGACATGGCGCGGGCGTTCGCAGCCCAGCTCGCGGTGCAGAACTCCGCCCGCGCTGGCGCCGAGGCCGCGGTCACGCGCGCCGCCACGACCGACCCGCAGATCATCTCGTACGTCACCGACGAGCTCGGCCGCGTTGCCGGCGTCAACGCCGCCGCCGCGACGATCACGGTGACGCACACGACCGGCGCCGGTGGCGAGTCGCTGGTGAACGTGCGCGTCCAGTACACGTATCGAACGCTCGTGCCCTGGCCGTTCGTCCCGAACACGCTGAGCCTCGACAAGACCGCGACGTTCCGGAACTACCCGTGAGCACGTGGTCGCCGACGCGCGGAGTCGCAGTGCCGCGCGGAGCCGGCACCGAAACCCTCACGAGACGTGCGCGCGGTCCGACAGAGCTCGGGGTACAGCGCGGACCCGGCACCGAGGGCCCCCGCGCGCGAGGGGTCCCCGTCCCGAAGGGACGGGGTTTCGCGCGTAGAGAGGGTTTCGGGGCCGGGTCCGCGCTAGCTGGAACGCGTGGACAAGCGCTCGTCGAGACTGCGCTCGTTCTTCCGCTCCTATTACTTCTCATCGTGGGTCTGTTCGATGTGGGGCGCGCGATCTGGCTCAGCAACACGCTCGCGACGGCGGTGCGCGAGGGGTCGCGCTATGGCATCGTGCACGGCGCGCTCAGTGGATCGCCGACCGGTCCGGGCGCGGCCTCGTACACGCCACCGAACACGGACACGGTGATCACGGCGCAGGTCCGCAAATACGCCGGGGGAGTACCCAGCAGCCTCACGGTGTTGTCGACATGGCCGGACGGCAACGCGAACCGCGGTAGCCGCATCGTCGTCAGCGCAAGCTTTCCCTTCACGCCGATCCTGTCGCAGGTGTTCCTCGGGGGCGGGCTGGGCATCACGCTGCGATCGAGCTCGACCCTGGTGATCGAGCAATGAGGCTCTGGTCCCGCGGGGAGGGCGGCCAGGCGCTGATCCTCATCGCGGCCGCGCTCGGCGGACTGCTCCTCGGGATCGGTCTCGCTCTCGACACGGGACAGCTCTTCGTGTCGCGTCGCGCCGCACAGACCGCCGCGGATGCCGGGGCGTGGGCCGGCGCGAGCGTGCTGTACGCGGGCGGCAGCGCGGCGCAGGCACGGACTGCGGCCACGACCGACGCGACGCGCAACGGCTACACGAGCGGCGGCTTCATCAGCGTGACGACCGGGTCACCGCCGGCGAGCGGCACCTACGCCGGCGACCCGGGCTACGTCGAGGTCACGATCACGGAACAGGTGCTTACGCGGTTCCTGTTCGGCGCGACCGCCGGCCGCACCGCGATCACGGTCCGCGCCGTCGCGGGCCTGGCGCGATCCGGCACCGGCCAGGCGGTGATCGTGACGCGCGCGTCCGGCGCGACGACCCTCACGGTCTCCGGCAGCACGCAGTTCACCATCACCGGCGGCGGCACGAACACCAACACGAGCAGCAATAACGCGGTGCAGATCGCAACGAACGCGCACCTGACCGCGACCTTTCACCGCGTCACCGGGAATGTCCAGGCGGCCGACGCTGGACGTATGACTCCGGCGCCGATCACGGGCGTGGCTGCCGCAGCCGATCCGTTCGCGGCGGTCGCGGGTCCTTCGACGACGGGCCTGCCGGTGTTCGCCGGGCAGACCATCACGAACGCGACCGTAACGCTGAGTCCGGGCGTCTACACCGGCCTCATCTCGGTGGGGAACAGCGGCATCGCGCGCCTCAACCCCGGGAACTACGTGTTCCGCGCGGGCCTCCGGACGACCGGCAGCGGCTCGCTCGTCCTCGCGGGCACCGGCGGCGTCCTTCTCTATAACGCGAACGCGAACTATCCCGCTGTCGGCGGAGTCTGCGGGAATCTGTCGCTCGCGGGGACCGGCACGCTCACGCTGGCCGCCAGCCGCACCGGTTCTTATACAGGCATGCTCGTGTTCCAGGATCGGAGTTGCACGAACGGCGCGTCGATCACGGTGCGCACCGCCACGTCGCTGGGTGGAACGCTCTACGTGCCGGGGGCGACGCTGACCCTCGCCGTCGCGAACAACGTGACGATCGCATCGCAGATCGTGGCCGATCAGCTGACCGTCAACGGGAACAACACGCTGACGATGAACTTCACACCGGCGTCCATTACCGGGACTCGCGTGCCGTCGCTGGTGGAGTGATCTAGGGGCGGAGGATCCGCTGCGTCTCGTTCGTAAAGCTCGCGCCCGACGTCCCGGCGGGACGCGCGTCTCCCGGCGCTCGCATCAGCAGCTGCAGAGTCCCGCCTGAAGCCTGGAGCGCCGCGATGCGCTCGGCGGTCGTGACGTCGACGCGGAGCGTGTATACGGTGATCGTCTTCGCGAGCACCGGGACATCCTGGATCACGATGCGTCCCACGAAGTCGTTCCGCGTGGGCTCGACGATGGAAAGCGTGTACAGGATGTCGACGTGATCGCCGGCCTCGATCGCTCCACCCGCCGCGTTCGCGTCCGGGATGTTGAGCGACATGGCGCGGAAGGCGACCGAGTTCGCGATCGTCGACCCGGGCGGGAGGACCGCGATGTGGCCTTCACTGCCGGGCTGCGCGAGCTTCGTCGGCAGCACGGGCTCGTTCGCTGAAAGCCCGACGGTGGTGATCATGCCCGCCGCGCCGTTCGCGTCGTGGAGGGCGTTCGCGGGCGCGGCATCGCGCGGCAGCTGGACGACCTTGACGTCGCTCGAGCCCAGCGCGGATCGGGCCTCGATGTCGCGCGCGGCGACGAGCACATCGACCGTCGCGGCGTCGGTGGGAGGAGCGTTGCGCGCGGCACCCGCGTAGAGATAGGTGCCGGCAGCGGCCACCACCGCAATGAGCAAGCCGAAAGCGAGAAGGATGCGAGCCACCAGGCGCGAGCGTCGCGGGCTGCTGTACGGGTCTCCGAGGTTGATTCCCGTGCTCAAAGGTCGACTATCGTTTCGCAACCACGCATTGCGGCGAGTCTAGCGGCGGGTGGAAGACCGAAAGGAAGACATGGCGGGCGAGAAGATCCTCTGCGTCGACGACGAGGACCCGATCCGCAAACTCTGCACGGTCTATCTCGCGAAGCGCGGATACCGGGTCGAGGCGGTCTCGAATGGTGTCGAGGCATTGCAGCTCATCGAAAGCAAGGGCGCGCCGGATCTCGTCGTCACCGACGTGAACATGCCGCTGATGAACGGGCTCGAGCTCGTCAAGCGCCTGCGCGAGGACCGCCGCACGGCTCGGACGCCGATCATCGTCCTCTCCGCTGCCAAACAGGAGCAGGACATCCTCGCCGGCTACTCGCACGGAGCCGACGATTACATCGGAAAGCCGATCGACCTGGCGGTCCTGGCCGCGAAGATCGAGACGATCCTGCGACAGACGAGGAGCGTGGCCGAGGTGATCGCGGCGCCGCGCAAGCTCGGCGTGGTCATCGCGTTCGCGCACGGCAAAGGCGGTGTCGGAGCGACCACGCTCGCGGCCAACGTCGCCACCGCCCTGGCGTCAGACGCCAAGTCCGTCGTGCTGCTCGACCTCAACCTCCAGTTCGGGAACGCGGCGATGTTCTTCGACTTGCGTCCGCGCACGACGATCGTCGAATTCGCGCGCAGTGACATCACGCGTGTCACCGAGGATGACTTCACGCAGTTCCTGGCCGACCACAAGAGCGGTGTCCGCATCCTCGCCGCACCACCGTCGCCCGAGGAGGCCGAGATGGTGAGCGTGGGAGCGGTCCAGCAGGCGATCGACCTCGCACGCGGTGGACGCGATGTGGTCGTGCTCGATCTCGCCACAAAGCTCGATGAGATCACGCTCGCGGCGCTCGACGTCACCGACATCGTCTGCGTCGTCACGGCGCCGCATCTCGCATCTTTGCGAAGCACCTCGGACACGCTCGCGATGCTGACGCGGATCGGCATCGCCGACGCGCGCATCCTGATCGCGCTCGTTCGCAACACGGCAAAGGGCATCGACGACGAGGGCGTCGCGAAGTTCCTGAAGCGCAGGGCCGACATCATCGTGCCGTTCGCCGAGAAGGCTGACGCCGCGGCGGACCTCGGCGTGCCCTACGTGCTTGCCGAGCCGAACGACAAAACGTCCGCCGCACTGAAGCAGCTCGCCGTGCGGCTCGCGACACGCAAGGCGGTGCCCGCATGAGACGGCCCTATCCGGTCGACCTCGTACCACTGTTCCCCGAGTTCCTCACCAAGCGGCGGACGAAGTTCACGCTCCCGCTGCGCCTGACGGAAGAGCTAGGCATCGATCGACCGGCCCTGTTCTTCGTCACCGGGGGCGTCGCGCCACAAGGCGGTGGGCGGTTCAGTGAGATGTGGAATCCGTATGCCACGCAATGGGATCAGCAACAGGCTGCTTCCGTCGCGGCGCGCGACGCGGGCCTGGTCGATGAGAAGGACGGGCGTTGGGGTCTGACGGCCGCGGGTCGCGACCTGGTGACGCGCGTGCGCCGCGAGGCCGACGCGTACCTGGCGTCGTTGCAGTCGCCGCTCTCACGCGAAGATCTCACGCGGCTGGCGTCGCTACTGGGACGTGCCTTCGATGCGACGGCAGCGAGCCTCGATCGACGTTGGCATTCGCACATCCCGCGCGCCCTCCGCATGGCCGGTGATGGCACGAATCCCATGGTCGCGCTCGAGAACACTGTGTACGGCCTCTGGCAGGCGCGCGACGACTGCCACATGGCGGCGTGGCGCCAGGCGGGCTTGGATGGTCCCACGCTGGACACCCTCACGCGCGTCTGGCGGGGCGAGGCCGCGAGCGAAGAGGAGCTGGCCGGAAAGCTCACATCGCAGCGACCCGCCGACATCGCCACCCAGCTTGCGCGCCTGCGCCGGGACGGCCTGGTCGAGGCGGACGGGCCGCCGCGGACCACGGACAAAGGAGCGAAGGCGCGTCAGGCGATAGAGGACGAGACGGACCGGCTCTTCTTCTCGCCGTGGCCGGACGACGTCGGGGCATCGGCCGACTGGCTCCGGGAGAAGCTCGCGGCGGTGAACGCTTCCTTCTAGTCAGATGTGGCACGGCAAATGCGGATACACAACTGTGACGATGCTCGAACAGCGCCCCTCGGTCGCCATCTCGCCTTCCCACACCGGAGCGCGCGTGATGATCGTCGAGGACGACCGTGACATCGCGATGCTCCTCTCCAGCATCCTCGCCGAAGAGGGCTACGCGACGCACGTCGTCACCGACTCGCGGCTGGCTGTGGAGACTTTCGAGCGCGTCCGTCCGGACATCGTCACGCTCGACGTCATGATGCCGAGCCTCGACGGGATCAGCCTCTGCCTCGAGCTCCGGCGGAACACGGACATCCCGATCCTGTTCATCTCCGCCAAGAAGGAGCCGCCCGATCGGGTCGTCGGCCTGCGCGTCGGAGCGGACGACTACATCGGCAAGCCGTTCGACAACGACGAGCTGCTCGCGCGCATCGAAGCGTTGCTGCGCCGCGCCCAGATGTCACACGACGGCGCCGGAGCGAAGCAGATGCGCTTCGGCCGGTTCGTGATCGATAGCGGCAGCGTGCAGGCGATCGCCGGTGACCGGCAGGTGCAGCTCACTCCGACGGAGTTCAAGCTCCTCCGGACGCTCGCAGGGGAGCCCGGCCGCGTATTCACGCGCGACGATCTGCTCACCGGCGTGTGGGGCTACGAGCCAGGGAGCGACACGCGACTGGTCGACGTCCACGTCGGCCGCCTGCGCAAGAAGCTGGAAGATGCCACCGTGACGGAGGTCGTGATCGAGACCTCACGCGGCTTCGGCTACCGCTTCGTGGACGTCACCCGAGGGCGCTGACCCCCACTCGCGGCACGCCGCTCGCGCGCCGCCGACGCGAGACCCTCAAGCACGGTCACCGTGTCTTCCCACCCGATGCACGCGTCCGTGATGCTCTGCCCGTACACCAGCCGCGACGGATCAGATAGCTCCTGGCGACCCGCGACGAGGAAGCTTTCGACCATGACGCCTGCGATGCCACGCTCGCCGGCCGCGACTTGGGCCGCGATCTCCGCCGCGACAGCGGGCTGCCGCAGGTGATCCCGTTCGCTGTTCCCGTGGCTCGCATCGACGATGATCCGTTCGGGCAGGCCCCCGTCGCGCAGCGCGTCGAGCGCGGCCCGCACGCTGGCGCGGTCGTAGTTCGGGCCGCGAGCGCCACCGCGCAGGATGACGTGACCGTACGGATTTCCTCGCGTGCTCACGAACGCGGCCAGGCCCTGCTCGGTGACACCGATGAAGCGGTGCGGGTGCGCCGTCGCGCGCACGGCGTCGATCGCGATCTGCACCGTGCCACCCGTTCCGTTCTTGAATCCGACGGGCATCGACAGACCTGAAGCGAGCTCGCGATGCACCTGGCTCTCGGTCGTCCGCGCGCCGATCGCGCCCCAGCTCACGAGATCCGAGGTGTACTGCGGGGAGACGGGATCGAGGAACTCGCAGCCAGCCGGCACGCCGAGCTCCGCAAGATCGAGCAGCAAACGGCGCGCGAGTCTCAGGCCATCGTTGATGCGAAAGCTGCCGTCGAGGCCGGGGTCGTTGATCAGGCCCTTCCAGCCCACGGTCGTCCGCGGCTTCTCGAAGTACACGCGCATGACGACCCGCAGATCGGCCGCGAGGTCCTTCGCGACCGTTGCGAGGCGGTGCGCGTACTCGATCGCGGCCTCGACGTCGTGGACCGAGCACGGACCGACGACGACGATGAGACGATCGTCCTCGCGATCGAGGATGCGCACGAGCTCCTCGCGCGCGCTGGCCACGGTCCGCGATCCCGTCTCGGAGAGCGGAAGCTCATCGAGCAGGATCGCCGGCGGGATGAGCGGCCGGTAGCCTTCGACGCGGAGGTCGCGGGTCTTCATCGCGCCACCTACTCTACGGAGCCGTGCCGCTCTACGGCTACCGAGGGAAGCGACCGACGGTGGCGCCCGACGCGTTCGTCGCGCCGACGGCCGTGCTCATCGGGGACGTGACGGTGCGTTCCGGCGCCTCGGTATGGTTCGGCTCGGTGCTGCGGGGCGACATGGACCGCATCGAGATCGGCGAGCGCTCGAACATCCAGGACAACTGCACCATCCACACCGACGCGGGCGAGCCCACGATCATCGGGCCGGATTGCACCATCGGTCACGGTGCGATCGTGCACTCGTCGGTCGTCGGTCGGAACGTGCTCATCGGTTCCGCCGCTGTGCTCGTCGGCTCGAACACGGTCGGCGAGCGCACGATCGTGGGCGCGGGCGCGGTGCTCGCCGAGCGTTTCGCCGCCCCGGCGCGGTCCCTCGTGCTCGGCGTGCCGGCGCGCACCGTGCGCGAAGTGCGCGCGGAGGACGACCGCTGGACGGTCGGCGCGGCGAATCACTACGCCGAGCTCTCCGCCTGGTACCGGAAGAACCTGAAGGAGACCGAGTAGCTGCCCACGCTTCGGCTGACCGGAACGGGTCTCAGCATCGCCGACGTGCTCGCGGTCGCCCGGCGCCACACGCCCGTTGCGCTCGATCGCGCGGCGGAGCGTCGCATGTCGGAGTCCGCGAAGTTCGTCGCCGAGCTCGCAGCCGGAGACGCCCCCGTCTACGGCGTGAACACCGGCTTCGGTGATCTCGCGACGGTCCGCATCCCGATCGGCGACCTCCGGGCGCTGCAGCGCAACCTCATCCGGAGCCACGCGGCGGGCGTTGGCGATCCGTTGCCCGTCGACGTCGTCCGCGCTGTGCTCGTGCTCCGCGCCAACACGCTCGCGGCCGGTCGCTCCGGCGTGCGCCCCGAGCTGGCGGAGATGCTGCTCGAGATGCTCGATCGTGGCGTGCATCCGGTGATCCCGATGCATGGGAGCGTCGGCGCATCGGGTGATCTCGCGCCGCTCGCGCACGCCGCGCTGGTGCTGATCGGCGAAGGCGAGGCCTTCGTCGAGGACGTGCGCATGTCTGGCGCGGACGCGCTGAAGCGAGCCGGACTGAAGCCGCTCGAGCTCGGCCCGAAAGAAGGTGTCGCGCTCATCAACGGGACGCAGGTCATGACCGCCATCGGCTGCCTCGCCCTCCACGACGCGGCGGTGCTCGCGTCGACGGCCGACATCATCGGCGCCATGTCGGCCGAAGCGTTGCGCGCGACCGACGCGGCCTGGGACGCCGATCTGCATGCGGCGCGGCCACACCCGGGGCAGCAGACTGTCGCCGCCAACCTGCGCTCGCTCATGGAGGGGAGCGCGAACGTCGCCTCGCACCGCGTCGGCGACACCCGCGTGCAGGACCCGTACTCCATCCGCTGCATGCCCCAGGTGCACGGAGCGTCGCGCGACGCCCTCGACTACGTGCGTCGTGTCCTGGAGATCGAGATCAACTCGGTGACTGACAATCCGCTCGTCTTCGCGGAGCAGCGGCGCGTCGTGAGCGGTGGCAACTTTCACGGCCAACCCGTGGCGATCGCGCTCGACCTCGCCACGATCGCCGTCGCCGAGCTCGCCGACATCAGCGAAGCGCGCGTCGATCGCCTCACCAACGCACACACCAGCGGCCTGCCGCCGTTCCTCAGTCCCGCGGCAGGTACGAACTCGGGCTTCATGGTCGCGCAGTACACCAGCGCCGCGCTGGTCACCGAGAACCGGCTCCGCGCGTTCCCCGCATCGGTCGAGTCGCTGCCGACATCGGCCGGCATGGAGGATCACGTGAGCATGGGCGTCCACGCGGCGCTCAAGCTCGCAGCGGTCGTGCGCAACACGCGTGACGCGCTGGCCATCGAGGCGCTCTGCGGCGCGCAGGGCCTCGACCTCCTGGGCGCGATGACAGCACCGGGCGTCGAGGAGGCACGTCGCGTAGTGCGAGAGCACGTGCCGATGCTCGAAACGGACCGCGCGCTCGCTCCCGACATCGCCACCGTTTCCACGCTCATCGAACATGAGATCCTCCTCGCTGGAGTCAGGGCGCGCATCCCCGATCTCGCATGACCGTGCCGCGCGCCGTCGTGTTCGATCTCGGCGGCACGCTGGTCCAGTGGGCCGACTGGGAAGCCGGCGCCGTGGCGAAATGGGGACTCGCGTACGACGCCATTGCGGGATACGACGGCATCACGGCGTCACGAGAGGAGTTCGTCGCGGCGATGCGTGCCGCCGAAAGGGCGCATTGGGAGCGCGTCGACCACGACCATTGGAGCGGCCCGCCGACCGGTGTCGTGAGCGACGGCTTCCGCCGACTCGGCGACAGCGTCGACGAGCGCGCGCTCCTCGCGGCTATGGACGGATACGCGCGGGCGGTCGCGGGCTGGTGCACCGTCTTCCCGGACACGCGCGAGACGCTCGCGACGCTGCGCGAGCGCGGTTATCGCCTGGGCCTCCTTTCGAATACGTGGTGGGCCGCGGAGTGGCACAACGCGGACCTCGCTGCGCACGGACTCGCGGGACTGCTCGACGAGCTCGTCTACACCTCCGATCTGCCGCACTCGAAGCCGCATCCGGTCGTCTTCCATGAGGTCGCGTCGCGGCTTGGCGTCCTACCCGAGGCCTGCGTGATGATCGGCGACCGGCAGATCGACGATGTATCGGGCGCCCGCGCGGTCGGCATGCGCGCGGTCTGGCGACGCAACGACTCGGAATTCCCCACCTCGGACGTCGCGCCCGACGCGATGGTGGATGCGCTCGCGGAGCTCCCCGGCCTGCTCCGTTCGTGGGGAGGCGCATGAAGCGCTGCGCCTGGGCGACGCGCGAGCCGCTCATCGCCTATCACGACAGGGAGTGGGGCACCCCGCGGCACGACGAGCGCACGCTCTTCGAGTTCATCGTGCTCGAGGGAGCGCAGGCCGGGCTCTCATGGGAGACGATCCTGCGAAAGCGCGCGGCGTACCGGCGCGCATTCGCACGCTTCGATCCGAAGAAGGTGGCGAAGTTCGGCGCGCGCGACGTCACGCGCCTCTTGAACGATGCCGGCATCGTGCGCAACCGTCTGAAGATCACCGCGACGATCGCGAACGCGAAGGCGTTCCTCGCTGTCGCGGACGAGCACGGCACCTTCGACGCGTACGTTTGGCCCTTCCGCGATCCGGCGGAGCTGTCGCGCGACCTGAGGCGGCGCGGCTTCCGCTTCGTCGGGCCGACGATCTGCGAGTCGTTCATGGAGGCCGTCGGCATGCTCGATCACCACGAGCGCGGGTGCTTTCGACGGTCGACGAGGGGGTAAATGGTTGCCCGGACGTATCAGTAGTCGCCAGACACCCGTGAAGGGGACTTGCCGGGCGGTTGACCCGACCTAGACTTTGCTCACGTGGGCGGAGGGTTCGTCCGCTCCAGCATGCAAGGAAAGGAGTAACTCATGATCGCTTTCTTCCGTGACGAAGAGGGTCAGGGCCTCGTCGAATATGCACTCATCATCGCTGTCATCGCTATTGCCGTCATCGTCGCGATGATCTTCCTTCGTGGCCAGATCCAGAACATCTTCAGCAACATCGGCAACAACCTGACCTAAGCGTCTCGACGTCGCAGCCCACGAGCGGCCCGGGAGACCGGGCCGCTCGTTTTTGTGGGGCCGGGATCGATCGGACGAACTAGCTCGTGATCACATAAAGCACCGCGCCCGCCACAAGGGCGGGCGCAGCGCAAGGAGGGAGGGAGACGGAAAAGCTGATTAGCGGCGGAAGCCTCGTCGGCCCGGACCGCCGGCGGGACGGGTCGCGTCGACCTCTGCGGTGACATGCGCGATGAGCGAGGCCTTCTGCGCGGTGGCTTGCGCCGCGGTGATCTTTCCGGCCGTGAGGGCCGCGTCGATCTTCGCGCTGCCATCGGCGACCATCGCGGCGAGGAGGCCGTCACGGGTCTTGCCCGCGGCGGTCGCGATCTGGGCGAGGGTCTGGCCTGCCTGTTGCTTGGTGCGCAGGTCCGCTTCGGTCGTACCGATGTAGGCGGCGGCGGCGGCTTCGTCGTTCGCGATCATCGCGCGGGGGCCGCCCGGTCCACCGGGTCCACCGCGGCCACCGGGGAAGTTGGTTCCCGGCTGGTCGACGGCGGTCGTGATCTGCTTGGTCGCCTCGGCCGACAGCGCGGCGATAAGACCATCGCGGGTCTTGCCGTGCGCGACGGCGACCTCAGCGAGAGTCTTGCCGGTCTGGAGCTCGGTCCGCAGGTCGGCTTCGGTGATGCCGATGTACGTCGCGGCGGTCGCGAGGGTGTTCGGCGAGCCGAAGGGGCCGTTGGACGCGAGGATCGCGATGTCGCCCGGCAGTTGCGCGATGACGGCGTTGGCGGTGCCCGGCGCAAGCGCTGCGGCCGCGACCCCGCCGGTGAGCAGGAGCGTGACGCCGCTCGCGATGAGCATCTTGTCGATGTACTTCATGTCGGTGTCCTTTCGTCGGAGGTGGCTGACATCAGGACACCACTCGCGGCCCTGCGCTTCATGAAAGGTCCCTAAGAAGAGGCGGTCGACGAGGTTTTCTTACTCGGTTCTTACCTGCGCGCCCATACACTTCGGCTCGTGAACGTCCTCCTCGTCGAGGACGATCCCGCAGTGCGGGGAGCCGTGGAGCGGGCGCTTCGCGGCGCCGGCCACCGGACCGAGACGGCCGCCAACGGCGCGAGGGCGCTGGAGGTGGCGACGGCCAGCCCCTACGACGCGATCGTCCTCGACCTTGGCCTACCCGACCTCGACGGCCTCGAGGTGTGCCGCCGCCTGCGCTCGACCGGGAACGGGGTGCCGGTCCTCATGCTCACGGCGCGCGCCGCGGTCGCCGAGCGGGTCGAAGGCCTCGACGCCGGAGCCGATGACTATCTCGTGAAACCGTTCGCGCTCGACGAGCTGCTGGCGCGGCTGCGCGCCTTCGAACGACGGGCGCCGCAGAGCGGACAATCTCGCGGAACGCTCCGTTTCGAAGATGTCATCCTCGACCGGGACGCGATGACCTGCCGGCGCGGCGATCGGACGATCGCGCTGTCGCGCACCGAATATCAGCTGCTCGAGCTGTTCCTCACCAATCCCAAGCGGGTGCTGAGCCGCGATGTCATCTTCGACCGGGTGTGGGGCTATGACTTCGGCCCTGACTCGAACTCGCTCGACGTGTACATCGGATACCTCCGCCGCAAGCTCGAGGCGGACGGTGAGGGGCGGATCATCCACACCATGCGCGGCGTCGGCTACGTGCTGAGGGACGCATGACGTTCCGGGTTCGCGTCGCGCTCCTCGCGGCCGGCGCGGTCGCGCTCGCGGCCGTGGGTGCCGCGGCGATCATGTACGTCGTCGTCCAGGACCAGCTCAACAGCCAGCTGAACAAGACGCTCATCGATGCCGCCGCCGTCTCGCGCCAGCCGGCGCGCGAGCCCGGCGAGCGACGGCCCCAGCCGTTCCCGGGTGCCCTGGGATCGCCGCTGTCGGGCCGCCCCGACATCCTCGCGCAGGTCGTCACGATTTCGGGCACCGTCGCGCGTGCCGATAGCCAGCCCCTCGTCGCGCTCGTGACACCCGATGCGCTCGCGGTCGCGAGCGGCTCGCGCCCGG
>JBGPZT010000056.1:0-15050 GCA_041493915.1 Candidatus Limnocylindria bacterium | reverse complement strand
CCGATGCCCGCCGCAGCGAGCGCGTCGCGCCCGACGGCGACGGTCGTCGTGAAGATCTCGTCCGGGTCGTGCTCGACGTGTCCGGAGGCCGGATAGCTCTGCCCGATCTCGCGGTCGGCGCTGCCGCGGACGGCCCCGGCTGCGTCGAAGACGAGCGCGGCCGAGCCGGTCGTTCCCTGGTCGAGGGCCAGGACGAAGCTCACTTCACGCTGAAGCGGCGCATGGGCTCGATCTCGCGGCGGTAGGCGTCGATCTCTCTCTTGCGCCGCTCGGCATCCCAGCCGAGGAGCCCGCCCATCAGCTCCGCGACCGCATCGACGCAATCGAGACCCTGGCACGGGCCGAGACCGAGGGCCGTTCGCCGCAGCAGCGCGTCGCCGATCGTGAGCGCCCACTCGCGGCGCACCGCGAGCGCGATCTCCGCGGCGACGCCCTTGTGATGGGAACAGAGCGGCGCGGCGAGGGTCGGATCCCCCACGGCTCCAGCCGCGATCTCCCGCGCGCGCGACCCATCCGCGCCCGGTAAGAGCATCGTCGCCGTCAGCGAGCCCCGTCGATCGGTCGCATCGGGCTTCGGCTCGCGCCCGAGCTTTCGCGCCGCGAGGTCGGTCACCTCCTCGGCGATGGCGCGGTAGGCGGTGATCTTCCCGCCGAGGACGGACAGCACGCCCGCGACGCCGTCGCGACGCTCGTGATCGAAGAGCGCGTGTTTCCGCGACACCTGGCCCTCGCTGACGCCTTCCTCGCGGACGAGCGCGCGCACGCCCGCCCAGGTGAAGTAGATCTCGTCGAACGGCGCGTTCGGAAAGGCCCGCCGCGCCTCCTCCTGCAGATAGCGCACGTCCTCCTCGGTGGCGGCCGCGTCGGCGGGGTCACCCGAGTAATCGGTGTCGGTCGTGCCCACGATCGTGGCGTCGAGCCACGGCACGACGAAGAAGAGCCGACCGTCGCGCTTCGCGAACAGGACGTGCGCCTGCTGCGTGGCGCGTGGCGTCACGAGGTGGATGCCCTTCGTCAGGCGGAGGAGCGGTCTCGCAGCGCGGCGCAGCGGCGCGATCGTCCGATCGAGCCACGGACCCGTGGCGTTGATCGTCAAACGCGCGCGCACCTCGAGATCGGCGTCGGCGATCCCGTCGCGCACGACGGCGCCCTCCACGCGGTCATCCTCGCGCAGATACGACGTCGCTCGAGCGTGATTGAGGACGAGCGCGCCGTGATCCGCGGCGTCTACGACGTTGTCGATGACGAGGCGCTCGACCAGCGGCACCTGCGCGTCGTAGAAGCGCCATGCGCCCGCGAGACCGTCCGGGTCGAGCGCCGGCTCTGCCGCGAGCGTCTCATCGCGACTTAGCCACTTCCGCTTCGGCAGGCTCTTGTCGAGCGACAGCGCGTCGTACAACTGCATTCCGATGCGCAGCTTCGCCTGGTACCAGAGGCTGGGCCGATAGAGCGGCAGCAGGAAGGGGAGCGGGAACACGAGGTGCGGCGCGATACGAAGGAGGATCTCGCGCTCGCGCATGTCGCTGCGCACCAGCGCGAAGTCGAAGAGCTCGAGGTATCTCAGGCCGCCGTGGATGAGCCGCGTCGGTCGCGAGGTCGTCCCTGAGGCGAAGTCGTCCTGCTCGACGAGCGCGACCGAGAGTCCGCGCAGAGCCGCGTCCCGCGCGATCCCCGCTCCGATGATTCCGCCGCCGATGACCAGGAGATCGACGGTGCGGCCGCTGAGCGACCGCACCGTCTCGTCTCGTGTGCTTATGGGTTCGCCTTGTTGTATTTGTCGATCGCGGCGTTCATTTCCGTCACCGCGGCGTCGAGCGCCGCCTGGCTGGTGGCCTGCCCGAGCAGGACCGATTCGATCATCTTCTGGGTGCGCTGACGGGCCTGCGGCATGACGCCGAGGACCGCACCGTTGGTGAAACGGTTCTGCGGCGAATCGCGGATCTCGCTGATCGCCGTCTGGAACTGGGGGTACTTCGTCGACCAGTCCTTGCTCGGCGCCTGGTCGTACGCGGTCTTCACGACCGGGTAGTAGCCGGTGTCCGATTGCCACTGGGCCTGCACCGCCGGGGTCATCGCGTACTTCACGAATTCCCACGCGGCCTGCTGCTCGGGGGCGGGGCGGCTCTTCATGATGTAGAGGGACGCGCCACCGATGATGTTGCCGCCCTCCTTCGGCTTGCTGTCCGGCCGCGGATAGAGCCCGATGCCGAGCTCGAACTTGCCGGCGATGGTCGTGATGTGACCGCGCATGCGCGCGGTGCTCTCGATGTACATCGCGCTCTTCTGAGCGTTGAAGGCGTTCGCGGCACCGTCGTTGTCGATGCCGGGGTTGTAGAAGTAGCCGCCGTCCACGCCGGCCTTCCACCAATCCAGGATCGCCTTGCCGGCGGCGCTGTTGTAGACGACCTTCGTGGCGCGGTCGTCACGGCCGTTGCCGCTGTCCGCGTAGAGCGCCCCGGACGTCGCCATGAGCTGCTCGAAGAGCCAGCCGTAGATGGATGGACCGAAGCCGAACCGGGTCGTCGTCCCGCTGGCGTCCTTTTTGGTCAGCTTCTTCGCGGCGTCCGCGATCTCGGTGAACGTCACCGGTGGCTTCGCCGGGTCGAGCCCGACCTCTTTGAAGGCGTCCTTGTTGTAGTAGAGGACCGGCGTCGACGCATTGAACGGCATGCTCTGGAGCTTGTCCTGATATTTGTAGTAGTTGAGCACCGCGGGCTCGAAGTCCGCGGTGTTGAACTTGTCGCGGTCGATAAAGGCCTGCATCGGCACGACCTGGCCGCTGTCGTACATGTAGCGCTGGCCGATGTCGTACACCTGCACGAGAGCCGGGGCCGCGTTCGACGCGAGGGCCGTGTTCAGCTTCGCGAGCAGGTCGTCGTAGGTGCCCTGGAAGATGGCCTCGACCTTGATCTTGCTCTGGCTTCCGTTGAAGCCGGTGACGATCTTGTTCAGCGCGTCGCCGTTGACGCCCGACATCGCGTGCCACCACGTGATCGTCGCGGCGGGCGCGACGTCCTTGGCGGGCGCAAGTGCGCTGCTATCGCCACCACCAGGGCCTGCTCCGCCGCACGCGGCGGCCACGACCGTCAACGCCAGTGCAAGTCCTAGGAACTTCCGCATCTTTTCCTCCCTGCTTGTCACCTTGGATGGTTCAGGCTTCGCATCCTAGGACGGCCCCCCGAGCCACGCAGCGTTCACGGGATGCGCACCTCGCGGTCATCCCTTCACCGCTCCTGCGGTCAGGCCGCGGATGAGTTGGCGCTGGCCTAGCACGAGCAGCGCGAGCGTCGGCACCGCGACCATGACCACGCCGGCCATGACCAGGCCCCAGCGGAGCGTTTCCTCGAAGCGCAGCTGCGCGATCCCGACCTGCGTGGTGCGCATGAGCGTCTGGTTCGTGATGAGGAGCGGCCAGAAGTACTGGTTGTATGTGGAGAGGAAACCGTAGATCGCGACGGTGCCCAGCGCCGGGCGTGACAGCGGGACCACGGTCGAGATCAGAAAGCGGAACGTCGACGCGCCATCTATCCGCGCGGCGTCCCACAGCTCGCGCGGGATCTGGAGGAACGCCTGCCGCAGCAGGAAGGTGCCGAAGGCCGTGGCCATGAACGGGACCGCGAGCCCCTGGTAGGTGTCGAGCCAGCCGATCGTCCGGATGGTCATGTAGTTCGGGATGATCGTGGCCTCCCACGGGATCATCAGCGTGCTGAGGAACACGAAGAACAGCAGCTGCCGCCCGCGGAAGACGAGGAACGAGAACGCGTACGCGGCGAGGCTCGCGGTGAGGAGCTGCCCGACCACCACGGCGGACGACACGATGAAGCTGTTCAGCAGATAGCGGCCGATCGGGATCGTCGCGAAGACCTGTCCGTAGTTGTCGAGAGTGGGCTGGGCCGGGAAGATCGGCGGGGGGAACGTCGCTATCTCGGATTCGCTCATGAGGGAGTACGAGAGCGCGACGAGCAGCGGGAACGCGACGATGATCGAGCCGACCACGAGCAGTGCGTACTTCGCGACGGTGCCCAGTTTCACTGGTACTCGCTCACTGGTAGTGCACGAGCCGCTCGACGTAGCGGAACTGGATGAGCGTGAGCCCCATCACCAGCAGGAGCAGGATCACCGCCTGCGCGCTCGCGAAGCCGAACTGGAAGTTCTGGAACGCGTCCTGATAGATGCTGTAGACGAGGACCCGCGTCGCATCGACGGGGCCTCCGCGCGTCATCACGTGGATCTGCGTGAAGGCCTGCAGCACCGCGACGGTGTCGACGACGAAAAGGAAGAAGAGCGACGGAGACACCATCGGGATGGTGATGCGTGTGAACATGCGCAGGCCCTGCGCGCCATCGAGACGTGCGGCCTCGTAGATCTCTTCGGGCACGCCCTGAAGACCTGAGAGCAGCACGATGATGTTCGTTCCGAGCGTCAGCCAGATCGTCGTGATCGAGACGGCGATGATCGCCGTCGTCGGCTGGATGAGCCACTCGGGTCCGTGCACGCCGACGCGCGATAGGAGGTAGTTCAGGAGGCCGAGGCTCGGGTTGAACAGCAGCAGCCAGATGAGCGCGCCGACCGCCGCGGAGATGGCGATCGTGCTCGACATCATCGTCCGGAAGATGTTGATCGCGCGGAGTCGCTGGTTCAGAAGGACGGCGAGGACCAGGCCAAGCGCTATGCCGATGGGCACCGTGTAGAGCGCGAAGATCGCCGTCGCGAGCAGTCCGGTGCGGAAGGCCGGCGAGGTGAGCAGCTCGAGGTAGTGATCGAGCCCGGCGAAGGTGGTGATCGCGCCGGTGGCTCGCGTGTTGAAGAAGCTCAGGTAGATGGTCTGGGCGAGCGGGACGAACACGAATGCCGCGAACAGGATCAGCGAAGGCGCGAGGTACCCGAGTCCGATGCCGAACGCCCTGACGTCACGCGAGGTCCAGCGCATCACGGTCGCGGCATCGTAGCCTGAGCCGACCCAGCGACGCTGTCAATCGCTACGGCCGATCGAGACGTGCGGTGACGTACTCGGCGAAGGCGCCACCGGCAGGCGCGATCTCGAACGAGAGATCGAGCCCAGACTCACGCGCGAGATATCGCAGGCGATACCGCACGCCGCGCTCGTCCGCGTCGCTCTCGAAGATCGCGCGAGACCCGACGGCCGTCGCGCGGTACTGGATCACATGACCTTCGCTGTCGAAACAGACCGCGAGCCACACATGGTCATGCGGGTACACGTAGATCACATCCTCATGGCTGGCCGTCGGCCGGTCCTTGGTGGCCCCGTACCGTGCCCAATTGCGACGCACGAGCACCTGATCGGCGAGCTCGAGGGAGAAGCGTGTCCCGCCCGACTCGGCCTCTCCGGGAGTGCCGCCGCCGACACCGACCCACTCGCCGAGCAGGAAGCGCCACGCCGCCCACGGGTCCTCGCTCACTCGGCCAAGATACGGCCGGGCCCTGTCCGCGCCCACGCGTCGATCTCGAGGAGGTCGGTGAGGATCGCGTACGCGACCTGGTCGACGTGCGGGTCGTGCAGTTGCACCGCGACACGGCCGGCGAGGTCGGTGTCGAAGACGAGGCCCATCGAGAAGTCGTCCACGGCGTAGAGCGGATCCAGCGGGCCGAGACGGCGGGGTCCGAGCGTGGCGACGACCTTTGCGCCGTGACGCGCGATCTCGATGAGTGGCCGCACGCGATCGCCGTTCTCGGCGGCGGCGTGCGCGGCCCGTGCGACACGCTCGTCGATCGGCTCGCGCGAGACGTCCTCGGGCACGAGGTCCGCATCCATGAGCACGTTCGCGAGGATCGTGGCCTTCGCCGCCGCGTCGTGGCCGTCGAGATCGTTCCGTGGATCGGCCTCCGCGATGCCGAGCCGCTGGGCCTCCGCGAGCGCGTCGGCGAACGGCACGCCGGCGGCCCCCGCGGTGAGGATGTGGTTGTTCGTGCTCGACACGATCCCGCGGATCGCTGTGATCTTCGCCATGGGCAGCGCCGCGCGTCGCAGCGTGAAGACCGGCAGGCAGTCCGCAAGCGTCGCCTCGAAGCGCAGCAACCGGCCGTGCTGCGTCGCGAGCGCGTCGAGCTCGCGGTAGGCGCGCGCGATGGGCCCCTTGTTCGCGGTGACGACGTGCATACGCGCCCCGAGCGCCTCGCGGATGTAGGTCAGGGCCGGCTCGCCGGTGCGCGGATCGAGCGGGGTCATCTCGACGAGAATGTCCGCCGGCAACGATTCGATCGGCGGCGCCTCGCGGAGGGGGAGATCGGTGCCCGCGAGGATCGTTCCGAGGTCGACGCCGCTGGCGTCGACGACGGCGCCGTGCCGCTTTGTCGCGAGCACGGTGACGGTGAACGGAGCCCGCGTCGTGACGAGCATGCGCGCGAGCGCGCGTCCCACATTGCCGAAGCCGTACAGCGCCAACCGCACGGCGTCACGCTAACGCTCGCTGGCCGCTCGCGACCGTCGTGCTCGTTCATCTATCCTTGTCGTTGATACGCGTCCCGCGGGGCCCCACCGGCGTTTTCGGTGGAGCCCCTTTTCGGCGTCCACATAGAAGGAGAGAAAGCACTGGTCCGTCTGGCGAAGCTCTTCGCACGTTCCAGCCCGCCGCGCGTCGATCGCCTCGTTGTCGGTCTCGGCAATCCCGGCGACGGCTACGCGAACACGCGCCACAACGTCGGCTTCCAGGTCGCGAACAAGCTGGCGAAGCGCGCGCGCCTCGAGTTCGACACGAAGGCGGCCGAGTCGCGGATCGCCGAGGGCTCGCTCGGTGACCTGCGCATCGCGATCGCACGACCGCAGACGTTCATGAACGACAGCGGGCGCGCGATCGGGAAGCTGCTGGACCGGTACCGCCTCACGCCGGATGCGCTACTCGTCGTCTTCGACGAGATCGACCTGCCGCTGGGCAAGGTCCGGCTCCGCGAGCGCGGCGGGCCGGGCACGCACAACGGCATGCGTTCGATCACCAGCGAGATCGGCGAGGGCTTTCCGCGTTTGCGGATCGGGGTCGCGCCCGTAGATCCGACGACAGAGATCAGTGACCTCGCGCAGTACGTGCTCGCGCCGTTTGCGGCCGACGAACGCGCGGAGGCCGAGGCGATGATCGTCCGGGGCGCCGAGGCGGCCGAGGTCGCCGTCCGCGACGGGATCAAGCGCGCGATGGATCGTTTCAATGGCTAGCACGACCGCGCTTGGATCCACGGCGCGTCTCGGCGGCATCCTCGCGCTCGCCGAGCGAAGCGAGCGTTTCCGTGAGCTCGCCGAACGCCTCGAGGACCGGCGCTCGACGAAGATCACCGATGCGAGCGCCGGCGCGCGTGCGTTCGCGTGGGCGTCGCTCGTTGAGGTCGCGCGGAGGACCGTCGTGGTGGTCGCGCCGAGCGAGGACCGCGCGCGGCGGTGGCGCGCGGAGCTCGCCGCCTGGCTGGGGGAGGAGCGCGTGCTGTCGTTCCCCGAGCGCGAGACGATGCCCTACGAGGTCGGCAGCGCGTCCGCCGGCGCGGTGCATCAACGGCTCCTCACGCTCTGGCGCGCGCACACCGCACCCGAGCCGGTCGCGGTCATCACGTCGCTGCGCGCGCTGATGCAGCACACCATCGCACCCGCGGACCTCCGCGAGCGCGGGCGGACGCTTCGCGCCGGCGACCCGGTGTCGTGGAACGCGACGGCGGCGTGGCTCTTCGAGCTTGGCTACGAGCCGGTCACGGAGGTGAGCGAGCCGGGCAGCTTCTCGCGTCGCGGCGGCATCCTCGACGTGTACCCGGCGTCGGCCGACATGCCCGTCCGCATCGAGCTCTTCGGCGATGACATCGAGACGCTCCGCCACTTCGATCCCGTCACGCAGCGCTCGCAAGACGCCGTCGACGCGGTCGATATCCTGCCCGCCCGCGAGTACTCGCTCGAAGGCGCACCTGTTCTCGCCGAGCGTCTCGCGGCCATGGGTTGGGACGTGCCGCGCGGCGAGGAGGACGAGCTGCAGCCTTACGCGTCTCTGGTCGACGCGCTCCGCGAGGGCCGTGCCGCGCCGGGCACCGACGCGTTCGCGCTCGCGCTCGGTGCGACCGCGTCCCTCCTCGATCACCTCGGCGATCGCAGCACGATCGTGTTCGAGGACTCCGTCGAGCTCGGCCTCACGCACGACGCGCATGAGGCGCAGGCGGAAGAGCGGCGCGAGGAGCTGCGCGACCAAGGTCTCGCGGTCACGGCGTTCCCGCCGCCGTACCTCTCGCGCGACCGCCTCGATGCGTCGGCCGACGAGCGAGGTGCCGTGCGCGTGCGTCCCGATGCCGACGCGCTCAGGCTCGGGTGGGGTGGCATCACGTCGTACGCCGGCCGGCTCGACGTGTTCCTGCGCGAGGTCGCCTCGGCGGGCCGCGACCTTCGCGTCGTCGCGTCGCCGCAGGCCGCTCGTCTCGCGGAGCTGCTCGCCGATCGCGATGTGACCGCCGCGCCGCGTGATGCGGTGGCCGAAACGCCGTCGGACGGCGCGCTCGTGCTCGCGCACGTTGGTCTGGCCGAAGGCTTCGCCGTGCCGGAGCTGGCGCTCCGCGTGTTCACGGACGCGGAGGTCTTCGGCTTCCGCAAGCCACGGCATCCGGAGCGCCGCCGCCGCCGTGTCGCGGTCGGCTCGTTCCTCTCCGATCTCAAGCCCGGCGACCACGTCGTGCATGAGGACCACGGCATCGCGCGGTTCGAGCGCTTCATCACGCGCGAGATCGCCGGCGTCGTGCGCGAGTACCTCGAGCTCCGCTTCGCGGGCACCGACGTCGTCGCGCTCCCGACCGAGCGCGTCGACCGCGTGACCCGCTACGTCGGTGGCACGCCGCCGGCCCTGTCCGCGCTCGGGGGCCGCGACTGGGCCGCGACGAAGCGCAAGGCGAAGAAGGCGGTGGAGGAGATCGCACGCGAGCTGATCCGGCTGTACGCCGCGCGCGAGACGATCAGTGCGTACGCCTTCGGCAGAGATACGCCGTGGCAGATCGAGATGGAGAACGCCTTCCCGTTCACCGAAACGCCCGATCAGCTGCAGGCGATCGAGGACGCCAAGCGCGACATGGAGCGTCCGCGCCCGATGGATCGCCTCGTGGTGGGTGACGTCGGCTATGGCAAGACCGAGGTCGCGCTGCGCGCGGCGTTCAAGGCGGTGCAGGACGGCAAGCAGGTCGCGGTGCTCGTTCCGACGACGGTCCTCGCGCAGCAGCACTTCGAGACGTTCTCCGAGCGGCTCGCGACGTTCCCGGTCCGTGTCGCGGTGCTCTCGCGCTTCCGGACACCGCCGGAGCAGCGCGAGGTCGTCGCGCAGATCGCGACCGGCGAGGTCGACGTCGTCATCGGCACGCACCGGTTGCTGCAAAAGGACGTGCGGTTCCGCGATCTCGGCCTGCTCGTCATCGACGAGGAGCATCGCTTCGGCGTGAAGCACAAGGAACGCATGAAGCAGATGCGGACCGAGGTGCACGTTCTCTCGATGACCGCGACGCCCATCCCGCGAACGCTGCACATGGCGCTCTCCGGCGTGCGGGACATCAGCGTTATCGAAACGCCACCCGAGGACCGGCAGCCCATCGAGACACATGTCGTCGAGCGCACCGACGACGTCCTGCGGGAAGCGATACTGCGCGAGCTCGACCGCGGCGGGCAGGTGTACTACGTCCACAACCGCGTCCAGGGCATCGAGCACGAGACGCAGCGGCTCCGCGCGCTTGTGCCGAGCGCGCGCTTCATCGTCGGCCACGGTCAGATGGACGAACGGAAGCTCGAACGCGTGATGGTCGAGTTCGCGGACGCCGAGCACGATGTCCTCGTCTGCACGACGATCATCGAATCGGGTCTCGACATCCCGAACGTGAACACGATCGTCATCGACCGCGCGGGACAGCTCGGGCTCGCGCAGCTCTACCAGCTGCGCGGGCGCGTCGGCCGCAGCGCCGCGAAGGCGTACGCCTACCTCCTGCACGAGAAGCAGGAACGGCTTACCGATGACGCGCGCAAGCGCCTGCAGGCGGTGTTCGAGGCGAGCGAGCTCGGCGCCGGCTTCAAGATCGCGATGCATGACCTCGAGATCCGCGGCGCCGGCAACATCCTGGGCGCTGAGCAGCACGGGCACGTCGCGGCCGTCGGCTTTGAGCTGTATACGCAGCTTCTCGAAGAATCTGTGAACGAGCAGCGAGGTGAGCCAAAGGCGGAGGCCCTACCGGAGGTCACCGTGGACCTCGCGCTCTCGACCGCGATCCCGGACGAGTACGTGCCGAGCCGCCAGCGCAAGCTCGAGCTTTACCGGCGCCTCGCCGAGCTACGGTCGCTCGACGATCTCGGTGGCCTGCGCGACGAGCTGCGCGATCGCTACGGTCCGCCGCCCGATCCGGTGCGCAACCTCCTCTACGGCGTCGAGGTGAAGCTGCGCGCCGTCAGCGCCGGCGCGACCGAGGTGCGCGCGCGCGGTCCGGAGCTGCGAGTGGTGCTGTCGCGCGACATCACGCCGCTGCAGCGCGGCGCCGTCATCCGCGTGTTCCCCAAGGCGCAGACCGGCCAGCGGCAGATCCGGCTCTCGGTGCTCGATACCCGGGGCGACTGGCGCGACGCGCTCACAAGACTCCTCGACCTGGTGGCCGCGTGATCTGGTTCTTTGCCCTGCTGCTCATCCTCTGGGGCAACGTCGTGTCGTCGGTGCTCGGCGCGAGCTCGTGGCTGCCCGGAGGCAGCTGGCAGTTCGTCGTCGCCGGTCTCGCGCTGATCGCGGTGTCGCTCGCCGCCGCGCGGGCACTGGGACTCGACGCGCGCGATCTCGGGCTGACGCGACGCGACGCGGTGCGTGGCGCGCTGATCGGCGCCCTGCTCGGGACCGCGGCGGCCGTGACGGCACTCGCGGCGCTGCGTGTCTTCGCGCCGCTGATCGTTGGGCGAGACGTCGACTACGCACCGCTGCGGCTGGTCACGGAGAATGAGCTTGTTCGGCACGTGGCCGTGTTGCTCCCACTGGGCGCCATCCTTCCCGAGGAGCTCGCCTTCCGCGGCGTGCTGCTTGGTGCGGTCGCTCGGCTCCGCGGCTCGCGCGCGGCTGTGGCCCTGTCGGCCGTGGTGTTCGCGCTGTGGCACGCCGCGGTCGCCGTCGTCACCGTCGGCGACACGACGCTCGGCCGGCCGTCGCCGTGGTTCCTGCCGGCGGTCGCGACGGCGCTCGTCGCGCTGTTCATGGGCGGCGCGGTGTTCGCGTGGCTGCGCCTTCGTACCGGCTCGCTCGCGACCACGGTCGCCGCGCATTGGCTCTTCAATGCCGTCCTCCTGGCCGGCTTGTGGTCGACGCGCCCCTCGGGGCCGTCGGGATGCTGCTGATGCGCATCGGCATCGACCTCGACGACGTGATCGCGATCTGCGCGGTGCCGTACCTGCGGAAGTTCGCGGAGGAGTTCGGCGTCGAGCTGCCCGACGAGCAAGAGATCGGATGGCACCTCCTGTCGCGGATGCAGAGGGACACGCCGTACGACACGCTCGTGCCCGGTCTCGAGCGCGTCACGCCCGAGCAGCGCGACCGGTTCCGGATGAAGCTCTACGACGGTACGTTCTTCAGCGAGCTCGAGGTCTACCAGGATTGTCCCGCGGTGCTCGAGCAGCTCGTCGCGGCCGGGCACGAGCTGTACTTCATCACCGCGCGCGCCGAGCGCCGGCGGATGATCACCGAGACGTGGCTCCGCGAGAAGGGCCTCTTCGACCACGCGAAGGCCGTGCACCTCAAGCCGATCGGCGAGTTCCGTCCCGACTATCCGCGCGGCCGCTACGACGCCGAGGGCTCGGCGCAGTACAAGACGCGGCTCGCTCAGGAGCTGCGCCTCGACGCGTTCTGCGAGGACGATGACCTCATCTCGCGCAGCCTCGCAGAGGCGGGCGTTCGCGTGTTCCTGTTCGACCATCCGTGGAACCGCGAGGTCGAGCATCCCCTCATCACCCGCGTGACAGGTTGGTCCGAGATCCCCGACCTGCTCGCCGCCGTATGACCGAGCCTGTCACGTTCTACCTGGTGCGCCACGGCGAGAGCGAGGCGAACGCCGCGCACCGCTTCGCCGGCCGGAGCGACAGCCCGCTCACCGAGCGCGGCCGCCGGCAGGCGGACGCGGTGGCCGAGGCGCTCGCGAAAGTGCACTTCGACCGGATCGTGTCGAGCCCCCTGTCGCGGTGCCGCGACACCGCGCTCGTCATCGCCCGGCGGCATCAGCTGCCTCTCGACCTCGAGCCCGATCTGGTGGAGATCGACGTGGGGGAGAAGACCGGAATGCCGTTCGACGAGGTCAAAGGCCTGCCCGAGTGGCGCGACGATGACTTCATCGCGTGGCCACGCGGCGAGACGCTGGACCAGGTGCTGTCGCGCGCGCACCGCGTCATCACGCGCATCGCGGCCGAGAACGCGGGGCAGAGGGTTCTGGTCGTCGGGCATGGCGGTGTGACACGGATCCTCATGAGCCATTTCCTCGGCCTCTTACCGCGTCTCGACCGCGGCCTCGCGACGAACACCAACGTGAGCGTCGTCGTGAGCGACGGCTTCACGCATCGAGTGGAACGATTGTTCACTGATGCGCACCTCGTTTAGGCTTCGCCCGTGCCCGTGACGACCAAGGACCTCGCGACGCGCATCCGCGACATCCCCGACTTCCCCAAGCCGGGCATCCTCTTCAAGGACATCACGACGCTCCTCAAGGACGGCGATTCGTTCAAGGCCGCGGTCGACGGAATGCTGGAGCGCATCGGCAAGCGTGACATCGACGTCGTCGTCGGCATGGAGTCGCGCGGCTTCATCCTTGGCGCCCCGATCGCGTACGAGCTCGGCGTCGGCTTCGTTCCGGTCCGCAAGCTTGGCAAGCTGCCGGCCGACGTGGTCAGCGTCGAGTACGACCTCGAGTACGGCTCGGCCACGCTCGAGATGCATCGGGATGCCATCCAACCCGGCGCCAAGGTGCTCATCGTCGACGACCTGCTCGCGACCGGCGGCACCGTCGCCGGGACCATCCAGCTGGTGAAGCAGCTGAAAGGCGAGATCGTCGCGCTCGCGTTCCTGATCGAGCTCACGGCGCTCAAGGGACGCGACAAGCTCGCGGGCTACGACATCGTTACACTGATTCAGGCGTAGTCACCCCTGCGACCGGCGGAGGCCCGCTTGGTCCTTTCCACTAAGAAGGAGGACCGATGACCGCGGCCCCGGTGCTGCCCGAGATCCGACTCGAAGACCAGCCCCCGGCCGAGCGCGCGCGCGCGTTCTTCCAGCGCGACCGTCTCATGGCCGCGTACGCCCTCGCGGATATCGATGCGGCGGAGATCGAGAAGGCGCGCTGGTGGACCGCGACGCGTGGCGACGAGGTCGTCGCATGCGCTCTGGTCGTCGAGGCGCTGCCGTTCCGGCCCTGCTTCGCGAGCGGCGAGAGCGAGGCGCTCGCGTCGCTCTTCCGCGACGGCATGCGCGAGCCGCGGATCGTCGTTGCGACGCCGCCGGCGGGCCGGCTCGCCGTCGAGAGCGTGTACCGCTTCGAGCGGGTCGAGAAGATGCATCGCATGGCGGTGTCGGTCCGAACGTTCCGCCCGCGCGCAACGCACAGCGTCACCCGCCTTGGGCCCGATCATCTCGACGACGTCATCGATCTCTACGGGCACGCCTCGCGGACCTACTTCACCGAGGCGCGCCTCGAGCGCGAGATCTACTTCGGCGTGTACATCGGAAGGACGCTCGTGTCCGCAGCGGGCACGCACGTGCGCTCGCGACTGTCGAACATCGCGGCGGTCGGGAACGTGCTCACGCGCATCGCGTACAGGGACCGCGGCATGGCCACGACCGTCACGTCAGCCGTGACCGAGTCCGCGCTCGAGCAGCACCGCGACGTCGTGCTCAACGTGCGGCAGGACAACGCGCCGGCGATCGCCGTCTACGACCGTCTCGGCTACCACGTTCACGGACCGTTCATCGAAGGCCCGGCGGTGCGTCGCTCGGCCTGGGATCGGATCCTGGGGAGGATGAAGTGACCAGTGCGACCACACCACGTCATGACGTCGTCGATCTGGGGCTGGCTGACGTCGGCTCCCGGCGTGTCGAGTGGGCCGGCCGGGAGATGCCCGTGCTCGCCGGCATCCGCAAACGCCTCGCGAAAGAGCGGCCCTTCGCCGGGCTGCGCATCGCCGCCTGCCTGCACGTCACCACAGAGACCGCGAACCTCGCCATAGCGCTGCGCGATGCCGGGGCGAGCGTTGCGCTCTGCGCCTCGAACCCGCTCTCGACCCAGGACGACGCGGCGGCAGCGCTCGTCGTGAATGAGGGGATCGCGGTGTTCGCGCGAAAGGGGGAGGACCGGGACACCTATTTCCGGCACATGAACGCGGTGCTCGAGACGAAGCCGCAGATCACGATGGACGACGGCGCCGACGTGGTGACGCTGCTGCACACCGAGCGGAAGGATCTGCTCCCGCACGTGAAGGGCGGGACCGAGGAGACCACGACCGGCGTGATCCGGCTGCGCGCGATGGCCGCGGAAGGTGTCCTTGCCTACCCGATCGTCGCTGTCAACGAGGCGCACACCAAGCACATGTTCGACAACCAGTACGGCACGGGCCAATCGGCGGTCGACGGCATACTGCGCGCGACGAACATCCTGCTCGCCGGCAAGACCGTCGTCGTGGCGGGGTACGGCTGGGTCGGCCGCGGCGTCGCATCGCGCTTCCGCGGCATGGGATCGATCGTCATCATCGCCGAGGTCGACCCCCTGCGCGGGCTCGAGGCAGCGATGGACGGCTATCAGGTCATGCCGATCGCGGAGGCGGCCCGGCGCGGCGACCTCTTCATCACCTGCACGGGCAACGTCAACGTCATCGCGGCGAGGCACTTCCCGACGCTGAAGGACGGCGCGATCCTCGCGAATGCCGGGCACTTCAACGACGAGATCGAGCTCGGCGCGCTCGAGAAGCTGGCCCGGTCGAAGCGGGAGATCCGGCGCTTCGTCGAGGAGTACGACCTCGGCGAGCGGAAGCTCTTCGTGCTCGGCGAGGGGCGCCTCGTGAACCACGTCGCCGCCGAGGCGAACCCCGCCGCGGT